>JADJCR010000005.1 GCA_016703125.1 Micrococcales bacterium
CGGTGAAGCGCCGCGGCAAGCTTCCCCGGCCGCGCGTGCCGGTCAGGACGGTCACGTCACCGGTCAGGGGGCGCTCCGCCATCCTGGCAGGGTGGTGGCCACCGCGGGCACGCCCGACAACGCCGGATCGGCCATCACCAGTCAAAGGAGCAGGCCGCATTGGCGCCGCCCGGCAGGAGGAGGACCGAACGGTCCGCATCCTCCCAGATCCGCGATCAGCAACTCCCAGGCTCCCACACGGCCTTCTCCTCACGGCGGCTGCATCACCACCTAAGCCTGAATCCACCGGTGATCTTGTTGGGTGGGTCGGCGCGGTGACGTAGAAATGCCCCGCTGCTTGGGGAGAATGGGAGTTCTTCAGGCTTCCAATTCCACAAGGAGAGGGGCATCTCGTAGATGCAACTGTCTCACACCCCGGCGCGGTGTTCGGCGTCGTTCGATGAACCGAATCTGGTCGTGTCGGCCGGTCTGGTCCCGGCGCTGCGGCTGGCCGACAAGGTCGGCCTTCCCGACCTGGCCGACGAGCATGTGACGGCAGGGTCCAACGCGGGGGCGAAGGTGATGTCCCTGGTGGCGGGGATGGCCGCCGGGGCGGACAGCATCGACGACCTGGACGTGCTGCGCCGCGCCGGGGCGGCACGGGTGTTCACCGGGGTGCGGGCCCCGTCCACGCTGGGTAGTTTCCTGCGCGGTTTCACGTTCGGGCATGTCCGACAACTCGACGCGGTCGCCGCCCGCACCCTGACCGCACTGGCCACCGCCGCGCCGCTGCTACCCGGCATCGAGACCAGCTGTGTCATCGATATCGACGACACCGTCAAAGGGGTCTACGGACCGGGTAAGCAGGGCGCAGAATTCGGCTACACCAAGATCCGCGGACTCAACGCGCAGCTGGCCACCATCTCCACGCCGCAGGCGGCACCGGTGATCGCCGCGACCCGGCTGCGTCGCGGCGCGGCCCCGTCATCCCAGGGCGCGGTGCGGATGCTCCGGGATGCGATCACCACCGCCCGCCGGTGCGGAGGCGGCCGGCCAGATTCTGGTCCGCGCGGACTCCGCCTACTGCTCCACGGCGATCCTGCAGGCGGTGTCGCAAGGCCGGTGCCCAGTTCTCGTGGGGATGCCACTGAACCCGGGTCCGCGCCGCGATCGCCACCATCGATGATGCCGCGTGGACCCGGATCGGTACCCGTGGGCGATCCCCGACCCCGACACCGGCGAACTGATCTCCGCCGCGGAGATCGCCGAGATCCCGTTCACCGCGTTCACGTCCCGGCCGGCGGCCAAGCACGTCACCGCCCGGCTGATCGTGCGCCGGATCCCGGAACGCAACCTGCGCAAGTTGCAGGACCCGTTGTTCCCCGCCTGGCGGTTCCACGCCCTGTTCACCGACAACCCCGCCTCGCTGGTGGACGCGGAGTCGACCCACCGCGGCCACGCGATCATCGAGCAGGTGATCGCCGACCTGAAGAACTCCGCCCTGGCTCATCTGCCCTCCGGACGGTTCCCAGCCAACGCCGCCTGGCTGGTCTGCGCCGCGATCGCGTTCAACCTCACCCGCACCCTCGGCGTGATCGCCGGCGGCACCCTGAGGAAGGCGACCACGGCGACCATCCGCACCCGCCTGATCAACCTGCCCGCCCGGATCGCCTCCTCCGCCCGCAGACTCACACTGCGCCTACCCCGGGACTGGACCTGGGCAGCCCACTGGCAACGACTCTGGACCGCGGTCATGACCACCTGACCCCAGCACTCAAGCCACTACCCATCGACCATGGAAGGTACCCCCGTGGAAAGGCCGGGGAACACCGGCAGATCCCCCACGCCCACCAGCCACAACCCGGGGCATCAGCACCGATCAAGCCTCAGACACCCGACTCCACGAAACTGATCGGTGGATCGAGGCTAAGCCCGCCGATTACGTATTGGAATGGCTAGTCGTGACCCTGGTGACCCGAGCAGGTGCCTGCCGCAGACCGCCGTGCCCGCACGTCACACCGCCGCGAAGTGGGGCGCTTAGCTTAGCTCGCCGTGTTCCATCCCTCGCACCTCGACCAACCGTCCCCCAGGAACAGCAGCGCCTCGTCGGGACTGGACGGCGGCCGACCGGACGACCACCACTCGGCTCGTCTCGACGACGAGCGGGACCTAAGCGCCGGTGGATGCCTGCTCACGGCACTCGCTGACCCGGTTGCGGGCGCACCGTGAGGACCAGGACGCCGAGCGGGAACTCGTCGGAGTCGGATACTCCGATCACGGACTGGTGTTCGCCAACGTCGACGGGACACCCATCTACCCCGAAGGCGTCTCCAGGACGTTCAAGGAGCAAGCCGTAGCGCATGGCCTGCCGCCGATCCGCCTGCACGACGCCCGCCACACATGGGCGACTCTGGCGCTGCAATCGGGTGTGTATCCGAAGGTGGTTCAGGAACGCCTGGGACACGCCTCGATCACGATCACATTGCAGACGTACTCCCACGTCATCCCGTCGATGCATGAGGATGCCGCCGAGACCGTGGCCAGCATGATCAGGGCGGCCGGGGACACGAAAGGGGGCCCGCTGGCTGCCGCCCGTTAGATGCACGTTAGATATGGGCCAAGTCCATTCAGGAAATGCCTGGTCAGATCCCGATTGTTTGTGTCCGAGGGGGGATTTGAACCCCCACGCCCCGTTAAGGGCACTAGCACCTCAAGCTAGCGCGTCTGCCTATTCCGCCACCCGGACCGGTTGGGGTTCCAAGACTAGCAAGCCCATTTCAGGGACCGTGACTGGTGAGGGGGGTGCGCGCGATCACCTCGTACGACGGCCTAGGGCCGGTTGTGGAACGCACCAGGGTCACCTCGTCGGGGATCCAGGTGGGGATCGGAACGACGCCAGGTCAGCAGCGGCGCGGGCCAGTTGCCGCCTGCCAGTTGCGGTGCGCGAACGCGCTACGGTCACGTGTCCGCGGAACCGTCGCTCATCCGAACCCATACCCCGCTGCGCCTGTGCGGCCACCGTTGCCAGCCAGCCGGAGTCGGACACGCCGATCCACAACACCGGCCCGAACATGCCGCTGCCGTCGAGCTGCAGGGCGCCGGCCGCCGCCGCAGGTTGCCGCCCGAACCGTTCGACGCACCGATGCTCGTCGCGGTCGCCGAGGGAAGGCGAGCGTGATGTGCCACCTGTCGGGTGTCTGCCAGCGCAGTTCGGGATAGGCCCCGGACAGGGTTCCAGGGCACGGCCAGCGCGTCCACCGCTTCCAGCGACGGCCATACGGCAACGAACAGCCGGAGGTCACCGGTTCGGCTGTTCAGCCCGGTGCGCCCGATGGCACAGTGACACCATGACGTCGACGGTAGCCCGGGTCTGTTCCGAACTCATTCAACTCGACAGCTCCAACTACGGCGACGGTTCGGGACCGGGGGAGGCGTCTGCGGCTGAGTTCGTGGAGGCGTTCCTGCAGGGGGCGGGGCTGGATCCCCACCGTTTCACCACGACTTCCGCGCAGCGGCAAGGTGTGGTCTGCCGCGTTCCCGGGCAGGACCCCGCGGCACCGGCGCTGGTGCTTCACGCGCACCTCGACGTGGTCCCTGCCATCGCTGCTGACTGGTCGGTCCCGGCCTTCGAGGGGTCATCCGACGGCATGGTGTGGGGCCGGGGAGCGGTGGACACCGAAGGACATGGACGCCATGATCCTCACCGTGGTCCAGGACTGGCAGCGGCAGGGGACTCGGCCCCGACGGGACATCGTGCTGCTGTTCCTGCCGGACGAGGAGGCGGGTGGCCGTCATGGTGCCCACTGGGTGGTGGACAACCATCCCGAGTTTCTCGATGGTGTCACAGAGGGGTAGGAGAGGTCGGGGATTCTCGCTGGAACTGGCCAACAAGAAGCGCCTCTACATGATCGAGACTGCGCAGAAGGGGCTGGCCTGGCTGCGCCTGCGGGCCTCGGGCACAGCGGCCCACGGATCGATGATTGCCGACGACAACGCCGTGACCAGACTGGCGCGCACCATCACCCGGATCGGTGAGCACCGGTTCCCGCTGCAACTGACGCCGACCGTGGAGCAATTCCTCGCCCAGGCGTGTGAGGCTGCCGGGGTCACCTTCGACCCACGCGATCCGGAAGCGGCCCTGACCGAACTCGGTCCGTTGGCCCGCATGATCGGTGCCACCCTGCGGCACACCGCGAACCCCACCATGCTCGTCGCCGGCTACAAGAACAACGTCATCCCCGGGAGGCCGAGGCGGTCGTCGACGCCCGCTTCCTGCCCGGCCTGGAGGCGGACTTCTTCGCCCAGTTCGATGCGCTGCTGGAGCCCGGGGTCACCTATGAGCCGGAGGTCCTCGATATCAGCCTCGAGACGACTTTCGATGGAGATCTCGTGCAGGGGATGGTCGCCGCGCTGATGGCTGAGGACGCCGACGCCGTGCCGGTCCCGTACACCTTGTCCGGGGGGACGGACGCCAAGGCGCTGTCCCGGCTGGGCATCCGGTGCTTCGGGTTCGCCCCGCTGCAGTTGCCTGCTGATCTCGACTTCACGGCACTGTTCCACGGGATCGACGAACGCGTTCCGGTCGACGCCCTGGAGTTCGGTGTGCGCGTGATGGACCGCTTCCTGCGTTCGGCCTGAGGGCGGCTGCGCTCGCTTCGCTTGCGACAGCACCGCCCCCGCCGCGAGCGGGCATTCGCGTCCCCGTGCCCATACCCGTAGTCGGCGACACGCTGGCCTCAGCCCAGGGAACGAGGACTTCGTGGTGTGTCGCGAAATTCCGTCTCCTTGGTCATGGACGCCGGGTCCGCCTGAGCGGAGCATGTCGCATGTAGGGAAGGCTTACCAATCCGACAGAAGGCAAGATGACCACCAAGGCCACGATCCGCAACTCGATCGCTGTCGCCGCTGTCACGATCGCCGCCCTGGCAGGCTTCGCCCCGGCGGCCAACGCCGCCGCCAAACCGGCCACGACGAAGGTCATCATCGAGCCCGAGTCGAGGAGCTTCTTCGGCTACGTCAAGAGCCGCAAGCTCAGCTGCAAGGACGGGCGCAAGGTCGTCCTGTTCGAGCAGCTCGGTGCCACCCAGGACCCGCGCAACGACACGCGCGTCGTCTCGGACATCGCCCAGGCCAACAACGATGGCTATCAGTGGAACATGGGCAACCCGGGCCTCGAATCCGGCATGCTCTACTACGCTCGTGCCACCCGCATTCCGGGCTGCAAGCCCGCGAACAGCGTCACCATGGCGGCCCAGGAGTAGGGCGGGCGCTGGACTTCCGGCAGTCCCGTCGCGGCCATGCGGCGGCCTCGGACTCGTTCCCTTCCCGTTTCCATCAGTCGCTCGGAGGTGGGGACCGGGTGGGCCCCCGATGGTGGACGACCGCGAGGCTACTGGGACACAGCCACGGTCTGAGGAAGTGGGACCAAGGCGTCGTCGTGGGTTCCGCGGATGCCAGTGCTGCGCCGCACCTTCGGCAGCCGCACGTGACTGCTCGACCTCAAGGAGGTCACCGCACCGGCGCTGCGCGGGGTGGATCCGGTGGTCTTGGGGTCAAATGCAGGTCGGTGGAGGGCGTGCTCTCCTGCTGGCTCAGAACCCGGGTACTTTGCCCAGCTTCGCGTAACGAGACGGAACGACCAACTCACCAGATCCGGCTCGAGTTCGAACGCATATTGGCACGGCCGTGTTTGATCTTGCCGGAATGTGCCTCTGACCAGGCATTTCACTTGGGTGGGCGATACTGGGTTCGAACCAGTGACCTCTTCCGTGTCAAGGAAGCGCGCTACCACTGCGCCAATCGCCCTGATGGTATGTGCGAGGTGGAGACGGGATTCGAACCCGTGTAGACGGCTTTGCAGGCCGTTGCCTCGCCTCTCGGCCACTCCACCAGAAGCCGCGTGGCCTCTCGAGCGGACGACGGGATTCGAACCCGCGACCCTCACCTTGGCAAGGTGATGCGCTACCAGCTGCGCTACGTCCGCGATTACGCCGGGCCTCAACCCAACGAGGAACAGCATAACGGCTGGCGCCGGGTCGGCGGGCAGTGGGTGCGGGGGAGAGGACAGGATGAAGCGTGCCCACCATCGATCCCTGCGCGTACTTCCCGGGACTGGCCGCGCACGGGCTGGAGGAGGTGTCGTACGACCTGGCGGCCCTTGAAACGGGGGGCCGCTGGGCCGTGGCTGTGGGGTTCGAGGGCGCCGTGGTGTGCGCCCGCTTCGGCCGGTGGACCACCGAGCCGGCACCCCCGGCACCGTGGCCCGGCGTGCGCGGTCCGTGGTCGTCGTCGCTGGACCGGCAGGGCTACCAGCGCGCGGTGGGGGTGGTGCGGGAGCAGATCGCGCGGGGCTGGGTGTACCAGGTGAACCTGTGCCGGGTGCTCGAGGCTGACAGCCCCGCGACGGACCTGCTGGGTCTGCACGGGAGCCTTGCCGCCATGCGAGGGGCGTTTTCCGGGTTGTTGCAGTTGCCGGAGCACGGTGTTCACATCGCGTCGGCCTCGCCCGAGCGGTTCCTGAGCCGTGCCGGGAGCCGGATGTCGTCGAGTCCCATCAAGGGCACCGCCAGCAACCCGGACGGGTTCCTGCCCAAGGACCGCGCGGAGAACATCATGATCGTGGACCTCGTCCGCAACGACCTCGGCCGCGTGGCGGCGGTGGGCTCGGTGGCCGTACCGGACCTGATGCGTGTGCAGCGCTATCCGGGCCTGTTCCACCTTGAGAGCACCGTGACTGCCGACGTGCCGAGCGGGTCGTGGCCGCAGATCTTCGGTGCCACCTTCCCGCCGGGAAGCGTGTCCGGGGCGCCCAAGGTGTCCGCACTGCAGGTGATCCAGGAGGTCGAGCCCGTCCCGCGACAGTGGTACTGCGGAGCCTTCGGGTGGGTGGATGCGGACGCCGGGCGCGCCGAACTGGGCGTGGCCATTCGCACGTTCTGGCTGGACACCGGCCGCCTGCGGTTCGGCACTGGCGCGGGGATCACGTGGGGGAGCGACCCGGCGGGGGAGTGGCAGGAGACGGTGTTGAAGGCGCAGCGTCTCATACGCATCGCGGAGTCCGTGGCAGGGTAGGCCTGTGTGGTGCTGGATCAACGGCGTGACAGGCCCGGTCGCGCAGGCGTCAGTCAACGTCCTCGACCACGGTTTCACCGTTGGCGACGGTGTCTTCGAGACGCTGAAGACCGTCGACGGCGTGCCGTTCGCCCTGACCCGCCATCTGCACCGTCTGAACCACTCCGCCACCGGGCTGGGCCTGCCCGCCCTCGACCCCGATGCGGTGCGGGCAGCCGTGGCTGATGTGCTGGCGATACAGACGTATCCACTGGGGGTGCTGAGGATCACTTACACCTCGGGCCCGGGACCGCTGGGGTCACAGCGGGGTGACCAGGGAACGACGCTGGCGGCCGTGAGCATGCCGGGATCCCCGTGGCCGCCAACGACCCGGATCGCCACCAGTCGCTGGCGGCGCAACGACAGATCGGCGCTGGTGGGGTTGAAGACGACGTCCTACGCCGAGAACGCCGTGTGTCTCGCGCACGCCAAGGCGGCAGGAGCCAGCGAGGCGATCCTGGCCAACCTCGCGGGAGCTCTGTGCGAGGGAACGGGTAGCAACGTGTTCATCGTGGTGAACGGGGAGGTGATCACCCCACCGTTGTCGGACGGTTGCCTGGCGGGGATCACGCGCGATCTGGTCGTGCTGTGGTGCGACGTGAGTGAACGCTCCGTTCCTATGTCAGCACTCGCGTCCGCGGACGAGATCTTCCTCACATCGAGCACGCGGGACGTCCACCCGGTGCATCAGGTCGATGAGCGGGTCCTGGCAGCGCCTGGACCCGTGACCGCCCACATCGCGACCGTGTTCGCCGCCCGGAGCCGCCTCGACCCTGATCCGCCGTGATCAGACCCCGGGTTCGCCCAGCAGATCCGCGATGAGGTCGTCGATGTCGAGGTGGTCGGTTTCGCGTCCCTCCGGGACGACCTCGTAGGAGCGCTGCAGGAATGCCATGACGTCTTCGGCAGGGGCTTCCAGCAGCGCCTCGCCCGTGGGCGAGCGCAGGGAGATGCAGACGACCCGGCCATCGTCGCTCGTACCGGGCCAGCAGGTCACGTCACCTTCGCCGACGGGTCGGGTCATGCCGCCCTGGAGCAGATCCCGGGCGAAGACCCACCGCACACTCGCTTCGGCACCGACGAAATCGACGGTGACAGCCAGCGGCTCATGGGCGGAGTAGTTGAAACTGGCCGGCAAGGGCACGTCCACATCGGACCCCAGCACCAGGGTGAGTGTGAGGTCAGCCGTCACAATGGCCGGAATGGGACCTGTTTGCATCATCGCCTCCAGGGAATATGACCTCCATGTTGTGCCCTTTCGTTCCTTGTCGGAACCGAATTAGGCTGTGAGGCGTGACACAGACCCATTCCGCGGCCCCGTGGAACCAGCGCTTCCGGGGCTGGTTCCGGCGGCATTGGCTGCTGGACACCGCGTGGCGGATCACTGTGTTCGTGGTGGGTGTGACCCTCATGTGCGTCGGTGTCATGCTCCTCGTGCTGCCCGGGCCGGGGTGGGCGATGATCGCCCTGGGTCTGATCGTGCTCGCCTCGGAGTATGTATGGGCCCAGCGTCTTCTGGCTCCCGTGCGCCAGAAGTTGCGGGCCGCGAAGGCAAAGGCCCAGAACCCGCAGTACCGCACCCAGGTGCGCGCGTTGTCGGCCGGTGCCGTCGTCCTGATGGCCGCGGCTGCTGGCGCGTACCTGTGGCGGTACGGTCTCACCCTGGATGGCGTGCGGGGGATGTGGCCCCTGTGAGGTAGAGTGATGCCATTCACCGGGCGATTGGCGCAGTGGTAGCGCGCTTCGTTCACACCGAAGAGGTCACTGGTTCGAACCCAGTATCGCCCACCGAGTGAAATGCCTGATCAGAGGCACATTCCGGCCACTCCTCAACAGTCCGCGTCCAACAATGCGTGCAACTACGAGCCGGATCTGGTGAGTCATTTCCACATCCGTGTGGTGCAATACGCACGCCCGGTCGGTGGGCTGGGCGGTACCCTTGAGCCCAGGGGATGTGGCAAATGGCCCACGGTTCGAGCAAGTTCGCAGCGGTTGTGCTGTCGGCCTCGTGCCTGACCGCGGGGCTGTTCGTCTCGCCGGCCCCCGGGTGGCCGGGGTCGGCGGGTGGCCCGATGATACTGACGGGACGGCCGGAGTCGGTGTCCGCGGCCCGTGTGAAGCCGGGCCGGATCGAGGTCACGGTCACGATGAACACGTATCTGAGCGGTAAGCCCCGTATCACAATCACCGGAGTCCGGGGCCGGGCCAAGGGCAAGACGAAGACCGTCCGGGCGCGAAGCCGTACTGTCGTGAAGGCCCTGCCGCCCGGCCGATACAAGGTCTCCGCGAAGACGATCACCATCCGCAAGCGCATCATCATCCCTCGGGTCACTCCGGCCCGCGTCACATTGACCCGCAATCGCGGCGCCGCAGTCCTGGTGCGTTACGTGATGCCGGGCGTCCCCGACTACTCCCAGGGGTACGAGTCCACACCCGTGGCGGTGGCAACGGACGCCAGGTTCGGCACGGTCACCGCCGGCGCGACGCACTCGTGCGGGATCGACTGGGCCGGCAAAGGGTGGTGCTGGGGCAACGACGATAAGGGGCGCCTCGGGGACGGCAAGGACGATCAGGCGACGGAGTACAGACCCGTGGCGGTCGCCGGGAAGCACAGGTTCACGACCCTCACGGCCGCCTTCTCCCACACATGCGGGATCGACCCTGCTGGGAAGGCGTGGTGTTGGGGCTCCGACGCAGACGGCAAACTCGGCGACGGTGACGACGATCAGGCGTCCGAGTACAGCCCGGTGGCGGTGGCCGGGGGTCACACGTTCACGACCCTGGCCGGCGGAAATACACAGACGTGCGGGGTCGACACGGCGGGCAAGGCCTGGTGCTGGGGCCGTGACGATCGCGGCCAGGTCGGGGACGGCGACGACGGCCAGGGCAACAAGTACGTTCCGGTCGCAGTCGCCTCGGCCGTCACGTTCACCACCGTCACCGCCGGCGATCTGCACTCGTGCGGGGTCGACACGACCGGAAAGGCATGGTGCTGGGGCGCAGACTACTCCGGGAGTCTCGGCGATGGCGATGCCGTGCACCCCTTCGAATACAGTCTGGTGCCCGTGGCGGTGGCCGGGGGACATACGTTCACCACCGTCACCGCGGGCCACAACCACACGTGCGGGATCGACACGACGGGGGCGGCGTGGTGCTGGGGTCCCGACGTCGACGGGCAGCTCGGAGACGGCGACGAAGGGTACTGGCAAGGGTTCGAACTCGCGCCGGCGCCGGTGGCGGGGGCACTTGTTCGCAACCTTGACCGCCGGCGTCCACCACACGTGTGGGATCGACTGGAGCGGGACGGCGTGGTGCTGGGGCGCAGACGGTTCCGGCCGACTTGGCGACGGCGAGGAATACGGCGTCGGTCAATACCAACCTTCCGAGTCCGCGCCCGTACTGGTGGCCGGGGGACACACGTGGACCGTCCTGGCTGGCGGCGGCGAGCACACGTGCGGCTCCGACACAACCGGGGCGACGTGGTGTTGGGGCGACGACCACTTGGGTCAGGTCGGCGACGGCGACGAGTACGTACCACCCTTCTGAGCACCAGGTGGTGCCCAAGCGACACTGAGACCACCGCCAGCAGGGCGCCCTGGACCTTCACCGGGGTGGGGGGCTTCGTGTTGTCCGCCCAGAACGTCGGACTTGACCCCACGGTGTGGGGAGTCGCCAGCAGGTCACGCGCGGTGACTGGAGACGGGTGGGTGTCGTCGGTCGCCGACCTTGCACGGCATCAAGGCCCTGCGCGAGATGCTGCGGTGGGTTTCCGGCTTTCCCCCACACGCCGGGGCCCTCCCTGGAATGCTCGGTAAGACACGCAAGGCAGCCCGGGGAGTCAGAGTGAGCGAAACCGTAACGATGGTCAAGGACCTGCAGAAGTGGGCCGAGGTGGCCCCGGACCGGCCCGCCCTGCACGGAGGCGAGCCAGACGCGCTCACGACCTGGACGTGGGCCCAGTATCGCGATGCGGTGCAGGGTGTCGGCAGGGCACTCATCGCTCTGGGCGTCCAGCCGGGTGACACCGTCGCGATCATCGCCAACAACCGGCCGGAGTGGCTGATCGCGGACCTGGGGATCCTCGCGGCCGGCGCCGTGCCGACGCCGATCTACGTGACGAACACGGCCGAGCAGGTCGCATGGGTCGCCAACCACTGCCAGGCCGAGATCGTCGTCGCCGACACCAAGGAGCAGTACGAGAAGTTCGTCGCAGAACGCCCGAAACTGGAGTTCCTCCAGAAGGTCGTCCTCATGGACGACGTGCAGGGACGCGATCCCGAGTGGGCGCTGTCATGGGAGGAGTTCCTGGCGCTGGGCGAGGGGGGCGACAACGCCGGACTGTCCGCCCGCATCGACGCCGCACAGCCCGACGACATGGTCATGCTGTGCTACACCTCCGGCACCACCGGGGAGCCCAAGGGCGTGCAGGTCACTCACCGCGGCTGGAACGCCGTGCTGGACTCGGTGATCGCGGGTTTCGAGCCGATCCGAGAACTCCAGGAGCGTTCCATCTCCTATCTGCCGCTATGCCACATCGCCGAGCACATCATGACGCTGGGCCTGCAATCGAAGCAGGGCGTCGAGGTCTTCATGTGCGACGACGTCCTGAAGGTACGGGACTTCCTGCCGGTGGCCCGACCGACCCTGTTCCTCGCTGTTCCCCGGGTGTGGGAGAAGTTCGAAGCCGCCCTGCGTGCCCGCCTGGCCGAGGCCACGGGCATCAAGGCCAAGCTGGCCGAGTGGGCTCTGGCCACCGAGTTGGCGGCCTTCCAAGCCGACATCGCCGCAGGTGAGAAGACCGGCGGCTTCCGGCGGGCGCTGGCCAACAAACTGGTGATTTCGAAGATCAAGGACGCGCTGGGCCTGGACCAGGTCTGGGCGTGTCTGAGCGGGTCCGCGCCGATGAACCCGCACACACAGGACTTCTTCGCGTCGCTGGGCCTGCCCATCCACGATGTCTACGGCTCCACGGAATCCACAGCTGTTATCTCCATCGCGCCATATGGACTGCCCCGCTCGGGAACGGTGGGCAAACCGATCTCGTGCGTGGAACTGCGGATCGCCGACGACGGCGAGATCCTGGGCCGAGGACCGAGCATGACGCCGGGGTACTTCCACAGCCCCGAACTGACGGCCGAACTCATCGACGAAGAGGGTTGGCTGCACACCGGTGATGTGGGAGTCCTGGACGACGACGGGTTCCTGCATATCACCGACCGCAAGAAGGACCTGTTCAAGACCAGCGGCGGCAAGTACGTGGCACCGCAGATGCTCGAGGCGCGGCTGAAGCGGATCCGGGGTGTGGGCGAGGCGGTCACCGTCGGTGATGGCCGCAAGTACATCTCGGCCCTGCTGACCCTGGACCCGGACAACGCCGGGAAGCTCGCGGCCGACCTCGGGATCGGGTTCTCCGGCGACCTCGCCGCACTGTCGGTCGATCCGGCGCTCGTCACCTACATCGATGAGCAAGTGGCCGTGGTCAACTCCGAACTGGCGCGCTTCGAGCAGATCAAGAAGGTCGCGATCCTGCCGGAGGAACTGTCGATGGAGGCGGGGGAACTGACACCCACCATGAAGTTGAAGCGCAGGGCGATCAGTCAGGCGCACGCCGACACGATTGCGGCGTTGTACGACGAGCCGCCGGCGAGTTCATAGGGCGAACACCCGCCGCGCATTCCCGCCCAGGAAGGCAGTCCGCTGCTCCTCGTCGAGACCGAGTTCGTCGAGGCGGGCCAGAGCCCGCTCCGGAGTCATCATCGGGTAGTTCGAGCCGAAGAGGACCTTGTGACGTCCGCGGCCCTTCAGGTACGCGACGAGTTCGCCGGGGTACCGATGGGCGGCATAGGCGCTGGTGTCGATGTACACGTTCGGGTGCTTGTCGGCGACGGCGATCATCTCGGTCGTCCACGGGTATCCGATGTGGCCGCAGACGATGACCAGTTCTGGGAAGTCGATGGCCACTTGGTCGATGTACGGTATCGGCCGGCCGGTCTCGGAGGGTCGCAGCGGCCCGGTATGACCGACCTGGGTACAGAACGGGATGCCGAGGTCGACGCAGGCGGCGTACAGCGGGTAGTACAAGCGGTCGGTGGGCGGCGACTCCCACAGCCACGGCAAGACCCGCAGACCGACGAAGCCCTCATCCACCCGCCGACGCAACTCGCGCACAGCCCGCATCGGTTCCCGCAGGTCCACACTTGCGACCCCCCGCAATCGGTCCGGGAACTGCGCGACGTACCCGCGGACCTCGTCGTTCTCGATCAGCGGGCCGCCGGGCCCGTACCAAGCCGACGTCAGTGCGAGCGTGACACCCGCCGCGTCCATTGCCGACAGCGTCACCTCTGGCGGGATCGGCTCCTCGAGTTGACCCTCGATCCCTATCCAACGTCGCAGGGGGGCGAACATCTCGTCATTGGCGAACCGCAGGGTGGGGTGTTGTATCCAGGCATCGACGATCTGCATGAACCTGCCAACCGGACTAGATCTGCTTCTCCCCCAGATGCTATTCCGCCGCCGACCACGAAGCGCCCTCAAGACCACCGCCGCGGGCCAGTCGCTCACTGTGCCGTTCGCCAACTCCTGGGTCTGTCCGGAAGTCAGCGACGGGCGTATTCCGCCAGGAACACCGCCTCCGCGACGATCGAATCGCGCAGTTCCTTCAGGTGGATGCTCTCGTTGGGGGCGTGGATCCTGGCCAGCGGGTCCTGCGCGCCGACGCCGAGGACTTCGAGATCCGGGAACGCCTCCAGCAGGTTTGCCACGAACGGGACCGCGCCGCCCACACCCTGCTGGGTCGACGGCGTGCCGTAGGCGAACTCCATGGCCGCGGAGAAGGCGTCATAGCCACGCCCGCCGACGGGTACCGCGGAACCGTTGGCCGGCGGTCCCGGTTCGAACGACACCGCGACGCCGAACGGGGCGTGATCCTGCACGTGGCGGCGCAGGAGTTCGGTCGCCTGCTCGGCGTCCTGGGCGGCGGGTATACGCACGCTGATCTTGGCGCGGGCGCTGGGGATGATGGCGTTCGGCGCTGTCGCCACGGCCGGCGCGTCGAGTCCGACGACGGTCACCGACGGCTTCGAATACAACCGGGAGGCGACGCTGCCCGAACCGATCAGCGGCACGTCGGGCAGGACGCCGGCGAGTTCCCGGTAAGCATCCTCCGGGAAGTCGGCTCCCTGCCAGTCCGAGCCCTCGATGCCGGCGATGGCGCAGTTCCCGTGATCGTCCTGGAGGGTGCCGAGGAGTTTGATGAGGACCATCAGGGCATCGGGCGCAGGCCCGCCGAACACCCCGCTGTGGCGCGGCTCGGCCAACGTGTCCACGGTGACGATGCCTTCGATGATGCCGCGTAACTCGGTGGTGAACGTCGGCTGGCCGATCTCAACGTTGCCCATGTCCCCGATCACGGCCGCGTCCACGTCGGCGAATGCCTCGGGTCGGGTCTGCGGCCACTCCTCGAAGTCCCCGCCGTTCTCCTCCTCACCTTCGAAAAGGATGCGAAGCGACACCGGTGGAGTGCCGCCGAAGGCTCGCAGCACGGAGATGTGGGTGATGACTCCGGACTTGTCGTCGGCTGCACCGCGGCCGTACAGGCGGCCGTCACGTTCCTGCGCGGTGAACGGCTGGCTGTGCCACTTCGTGTCGTCGCCGGCCGGTTGCACGTCGTAGTGGGAATACAGCAGGACCAGTGGAGCACCCGCGGGTCCGGGGATGTCGGCGCGCACTGTGGGCACTCCGCTGGAACTGGGGATCAACTGCGGTTCGGCGCCGGCTTGACGGAGCAATTCGGCGCACGCGTGCGCACACCGGATCACCTCGTCGGAGTCGTATCCGGGGAAGTTCACCGAGGGGATGGCCACGAGGGCCTCGAGGTCGGCACGCACCTGTGGCATCAGGTCGTCAACACGTGCAGCGAGGGCGTCTGCGGTGTCCTGGGGTGTCTGCAGTGGCATGTGTGCACACTACGGCGCAGCCCGGTGAGGCTGCCCGTCTAACGCGGTCCGTGGCCCGGTTACAGCACCGGAATCTGGCTAGGCTCTGGGGCATGGTGACGCTCAACTCCATGGCCCCGGTCCTGCCTGTGCGCGACGTGTTGGCGGCGCTGGACAACTACGCCCTGCTTGGCTTCCGGGCCAAGCCCTACCAGCGCGCGGAGGTGGTCGAGGGCAGGCATGTCACGGAGGTGCTGTACGGCTTCCTCTTCCGGGACGGCCTGCAGATCCACTTGTGCCAGGTGGCGGAGGTGGACGCGACGACCAACCTCAGCGAGGTGTACCTGTACGTCGACGATGCGCCGGCCCTGCACGCGCAGTGGCGCGATTCCGGCGCTGTGGGGTCGTTCATCGAACCGACCGACACCGAGTACGGCCTGGCGGAGGGCGCCTACATGGACCCGGATGGGAACTCCTTGCGGTACGGGTCGTGGCTGCCCGGGTACCCGAAGTCCGTTCAGACCTGATGGCGGATCACAAGGCAGTGCTCCACGAGTACCTGCAGACCGGCCGGCAGGTTCTGCTGGACAAACTCGACGGGGTGTCGGAGTACGACGCCCGGCGGCCACTGGTTCCCACCGGCACGAACCTGCTCGGCATCGTCAAGCATGTGGCCAGTGTCGAGGCGGGCTACCTCGGGGACTGCTTCGAACGGCCGTTCGATCAGGAGTTCCCATGGTTCGCCGACGATGCGGAGTGGAATGCGGATATGTGGGCCACCGCGGAAGAGTCGCGGGCGTCGATCGTCGATCTGTACCACCGGGTGTGGCGGCACTCTGACGCCACCATCGAAGCGCTCGATCTGGATGCCTCCGGACACGTGCCGTGGTGGCGCGAGGGACGTCGCGACGTCACGCTGCAGCAGATCCTCGTCCACATGATCGCCGAGACCCACCGGCACGCCGGCCATGCGGACATCGTGCGGGAGATGATCGACGGCGAGGTGGGCTGGCGCAAGGACAGTGCCGTGATGCCGCCGGCGGACGCGCAATGGTGGGCGGAGTATCGGGAGCGGTTGGAGCAGGTCGCGCGGGAGGTCGCCCGGGGAGGGTGACACCGGCGTATGGTGCTGGGGCTCCTCCGGGCCTCCTGAGCGCGGCCGGTTTCTCAGGGCGTTAGCGATCCGGTTGGTGGGGAGAGATGCGGACGGTGTGTTTCGCTCCCGGGTATCCGGTTCGCTAACGCCTTGAGGTGGGGAGAGTCCGCGGGTTAGAGGCGTGCTTGAGCGCGTCCGGTTTCACAGGGCGTTAGCGATCCGGTTGTTGGGGAGAGATGCGGACGGTGTGTTTCGCTCCCGGGTATCCGGTTCGCTAACGCCTTGAGGTGGGGAGAGTGGCCCCAGCCGACAAAATGTCATAATGTCGATTATCGGTCAACCATACGAGGCCCCCTGGGCCCTGCGGTGAACGCGGCCACAATTGTCACGGGCGCGGCTAGGCTGACAGCCATGCGCCATGAGGAATACGCACAGCACGACGGACTGGGATTGGCCAAGCTCATCCAGAGCGGCGAGGTGACCGCCCAGGAGGTCCTGAAAGCAGCCATCGCCCGCCGCAACGCCGTCAACCCTGCGATCAACGCGGTCGTCGAGTCGTGGGACGACGAGGCAATGGCGGCCGCCGATGATCTGAAGGGCGTGTTCGGCGGTGTGCCGTTCCTCATCAAGGACATGGATGGGCATCTGGCCGGTCACCGGTGCACCTACTCGAGCCGATCGCTGGTCGACTGGATCCCGCAGCGCAGCAGCGAACTGTTCGTGCGCTTCCAGATGGCCGGACTCAACATCTTCGGCAAGACCAACTGCCCGGAGTTCGGGATCATGGGCGTCTCGGAGCCCGAGTTGCGAGGACCGGCCCGCAACCCGTGGAACCTCGACCACACGCCCGGCGGGTCCAGTGGTGGCTCAGCGGCCAGTGTCGCGGCGGGGATCGTGCCGCTGGCACACGGTGGCGACGGTGGCGGATCGCTGCGCATCCCGGCCTCCAACTGCGGGATCTTCGGGCTCAAGACCAGCCGCGGACTGGTGCCGCTGGGCCCCGACGAGGCCGAGGGGTGGGACGGCTTGGTGGTCCGTCTGCTCATGTCGCGTTCAGTGCGCGACTCCGCGGCGGCGCTGGACGCCGTACGGGGCTCGGACCCGGGGGTTCCCTACGCTGCGCCGGAGGGCCCGAAGTCGTATCAAGTGGCCGCCGCCCGCAAGCCGGGGAAACTGCGTATCGGCTTCTCAACGCGCAGCATCTTCGGCCGCAAGATGCATCCGGACGCCATCGAGGCGGTCGAGAAGGCCGCTGCGCTGCTGTCCCGACTCGGGCACGAGGTGGTGGAGTACGACCTCCCGGTCGACCCCAAGGAAGGCGCGACGGCCTACTTGACGATCGTCGCGGCCAATGTGGCCAAGGAGATCGCCTGGACCCAGGAGGTGACCGGCCGCAAGCCCGACCCCCGGAACTTCGAGCGGGCCACCTGGTTCCTCAAGCAGGTCGGGGGCACGCTCTCGGCCGCGGAGATGTCGGCCGCCCGCGGGTGGGGCCTGCAGAAGGGCAGGCAGTTCGCGGATCTCTTCGGCCCGGAGTTCGACGTGCATTTGAGCGCCAGTGTCGCGACTCCCCCCGTGCGCATCGGCGAGCTCGCGCCCAGCCAGGTCGAGCAGGTGGCGTTGTCTGTGCTGCAGCGGGTGGGCCCGGGTCCGGTTCTGCGCAAGACGCTGGACGATCTCGCATCCGATTCGCTGGCTGCGACGCCGCAGACCCAGATCTACAACCTCACCGGTCAACCCGCGGCCAGCGTGCCGATGCATGTGACCCGCGACGGCTTGCCCGTCGGCGTGCAGATCGCGGCGGCGTTCGGCAACGACGCCCTGCTGCTGCAACTGGCCGGCCAGATCGAGGCCGAGCAGCCCTGGGATCATCTGTTGCCCACCACCGGGGCCCTGTGACCCATCCCTACCTGGCCGGGCCGGCGCCCTTGGCCATGGCCCATCGGGGCGGTGCGCGCGAGGCGCCGGAGAACTCGCTGCGTGCCTTCCGCAACGCGGTGCGCCTGGGTTACACCCACATCGAGACCGACATCCGCGCCACGGCCGATGGTGTGCCGGTGGTCTTCCACGACGAGTCGCTGCAGCGAGTCACCGAGCGGGTGGGCCGGATCCGGGACCTGCCGTTCGCGGAAGTCAAGAAGGCCCACATCGGCAACGCCGAGCGGGTGCACTCGCTGCAGGAGGTCCTCGACCACTTCCCCGGCACCCACTTCAACATCGACATCAAGGAGGACAACGCGGTGCGGCCGGTCAGCGACCTGCTCGCCCGCGGCGACCACCTCGACCGCGTCTGCGTGGCGTCGTTCTCGCGGACGCGGGTGCACGCCGTACGCATGGCTTTCGGGGATGCGGTGTGCACGAGTCTGGCGCCCCCGGAGATCGCGGCCCTGCTGGGCCGCAGTCGGCTGGGGCGGGTCTCCTCGGTGGCGGCACGGTGGGTACTCCCCCGCGGACCGCTGTGCGTGCAGGTCCCTCCGCGCACGTCGCGCTTCTCGATCGTCACGCCGGGATTCGTCGCTGAGTCCCACCGCCGGGGTTGGCCCGTGCACGTATGGACGATCGACGATCCGCAGTCGATGCACGATCTGCTCGACCTCGGGGTGGACGGGATCATCACGGACCGACCGAGTGTCCTGCGGGCGGTTCTGCACGCGCGGTCAGCGCCCGCTCACAGGCGGTGATCGCGCCATCCTCCGGTCGGGTGATCCTCACTGCACTATGTAAGCGATGTGTCAAACGCCGGGTCTCGGCGCGCCCCGGCGAGGTCCCAACCGCCATGGTGGGAGTGACACCCCACGGATCGGCGTCATCACCAGTTAGGTGTGATTTCCGGGCCAGCGGGGAATGTAAAGGACATGGCTGGCGTTGTGTCAGGCAGCACCGACCTAGTGCGGTGACCGGTCGAGGAGAGAGAAGGCGTTACATGAGTGAGGCCCTGCGCGGCACGCGACTCGGTTCGACGAGCCTGGAGAACGACCGGGACGTCGAATTCGCGCCGCGGATGACCGTCACGTACAACTGCCCCGCCGGCCACGTGATCAACATGCCGTTCGCCGTCGAGGCCGAGGTGCCCGTCGAGTGGGAGTGCCACTGTGGTCAGTTGGCCCTGCTGGTCGACGCTGTGAAGCCCGAGCCCAAGGCGACGAAGCCGGTTCGTACCCACTGGGACATGCTGCTGGAGCGCCGCTCCATCGTGGAGCTCGAGGAACTGCTCCAAGAGCGCCTGGCACTGCTGGAGGCCGACGACGAGTCGGGTCTGCGCAGCGCCTGAACCAACTTCCCCGCCCGGAGCCGCCGTCTCGTACGGCGGCTCCGGCGTTTTCGTCCGGGCTCAGCCCTTCGGGCGCGCCTTGCCCATCCGTTCCCGGGCGCCCCAGACGGTGACCCGCCACAGGGCCTCAGAGACGATCTTGCGGTTCATCTTCGAGTCGCCGACCTGGCGCTCGACGAATTCGATGGGGACCTCTTTGACGCGCAGGCCCTTGGCGATCGTCCGGTGGGCCAGGTCGACCTGGAAGATGTAGCCCGCACTGCCGACGCCGTCGAGGTCGAGGGCGCGCAGAGTCGAGGCGCGGAACGCCCGGTACCCCCCGGTGGCATCCATCAGCGGCATCCGCAGGGCCCGTCGTGTGTACCAGTTGCCACCGCGGGACAGCCACTCGCGCGACTTCGGCCAGTTCACCACCGCCCCGCCCGGGACATAGCGCGAACCGAGGACGAGGTCGGCGTCGCGTAGCGCGTCGAGCAACAACGGCAACTGCTCGGGCTGGTGGCTGCCGTCGGCGTCCATCTCGACGACGACGTCGTAGCCGTTCTCCAGTGCCCACGCGAAACCGGCCAGGTAGGCCGCACCGAGCCCCTCCTTGCCGAGCCGGTGCATCACATGGATGTGGTCGTCCGCGGCGGCGAACTCGTCGGCCACCTCCGCGGTACCGTCCGGGCTGTTGTCGTCGGCGACAAGGACGTGCGCTTCCGGAACGCTGACCCGCAGGCGGGGCACGATCAGGGGCAGGTTCTCGATCTCGTTGTACGTCGGGATGATCACCAGGATCTTGCCGAGATCCTCGAACGACTGCGCCACGAGGGGAACCTACCTTTCAGCCGCTGGGCGCCGGCGACGCCCCCATAGGCCAAGTATCAGCGCCACCAGACCGAGGATGCTCAGCCCCCCATCGACCCACGCCCCCCACCGCACCGCCGGGGTCCAGGTGTCGTGCAGTGGGACCTCTTGGTTGATCCACCCCGGTTGCAGTTGGGGCAGTGCGGTCCACTCCCCCGCTGGCGAGATGATGCCCGTGACGCCGGTCGTGGCCGCCACGAGGACATATCTGCCCGTCTCGCGAGCGCGCAGCCTGCTGATGTCGAACTGTTGTTCGGGTTGGGCGGTGGTGGCGTAGGTGGCGTTGTTCGTCTGCACCACGACGGCCCGTCCGCCAGCCCGCACGCCGGTGCGCACGATCTCGTCGCTGGACACCTCGAAACAGATCACATCGGCGATCCGGGCCGGCCCCAGTTGCAGCACACCCGGCTCCTGCCCTGCGATGAAGTCCCGGGGCACGCGGTCGAAGCGCGTGATGAACCGGGACAGGACTGGCCGTAGGGGCAGGAACTCCCCGAACGGCACCGGATGCTGCTTGATGTACGCATCCGTCGGGCCCTCCTGCGGGTCCCAAACCAGGCCCACGTTGGCCACTCGGTCGGGGTGTCCCGGTACCTCCTGCACCGTGCCCACGAGGATCGGGGCGCCGATCGAGCTAGCGGCAGAATCCACGAGTGCCTCTGCCTCGGGCCGGGCCACCGGGTCGATGTCGGCGGAGTTCTCCGGCCAGATCACGGCGTCGGGCTGCGGTTCCGTGCCGGTTTCGACGGCTGCAGCGAGTTCGACGGTGACTCGTTGGTGGTTCGACAGCACGGCCAGCGGGCGGCCCAAGAAATCGATCCCCGGCTGCGGGACGTCGCCCTGCACCACGGCGAGCTGGCTGCTCGCTGGCGTCTGGGACGTGCCCGGCGTGGGGTAGACCGTTGAACCCACCAGGGCGGCGACCGCGGTCAGCGACACAGCGACCAGCGTCCGGCGCCAGGAACGCAGGCACAACACCAGAAGGGCTCCGATGAGGGCCACGATGAAGGACAGCAGGGGGGCGCCACCCAGGGTGACCCAGCCGGTCAAGGGCGAATCCGGCTGCCCGAACGCCAGTCGTCCCCATCCCAGGCCGCCCCAGGGAAGCGCGAGCGCAGCCATTCCTGGAGCACCCAGACAGCGGGCACCGCGATCGGCCACCATCGCAACTCCAGCACGACGCTCAGCGCCCACCCCATGCCCGCGTACCAGCCGGCGATCACCAGTGCCAGAGCCAGCCAGGCGTCGGGTCCCAGCACGCTGAGCCAGTGCAGCAGCGGCAGGAAGAAGGCCCACCCGCCGAGCAACCCGAGCAGTGCTGCGCGTCCTCCGGGCTGATCCCGGACCGCCAGCACGAACAGCGCCACGCCGATCGGGGCCGTCCACCACCAGCCGACCGGAGGGAGCGCCAGGAACTGCAGCAGGCCGGATCCCAGCGCGAGCAGGACGCGCCTCACCCTTGCGCCCCGCTGAGCGAGGCCTGGATCTCACCCAGCCGGGCGAGGAACAGCCGCTCGTCGAGGCGTTTGCGGCGCAGCCAGGCGGTCACCTCGTCGTTGCATTTGCTGGCGTTGCAGGGGCCGCACGCCGGGACCACGTTCATCACCGTGTAGCGGCCTCCCCGCGAAATCGGCAGGACGCAGTCACGCTGGAGCACGCGGTCGGTGGCCCCGCAATACGCGCACCCGCCCCACGCCTCGGCGAGCGCGCTCCACTGCGCGTCGGTGAGATCGTGCTCCACGCGACCCATCCGCGCCCGGCGCCTGCGCGCATACCGAGCGGTGCGAGTGCGGGAGGGGGCCACCCTGCGACGCTACCGACCCGCCGGCGGCAGCGGTGACCCCCTCGAGAGGACACGCCGTCGCGGCCCGCCGTTCGCAGGTTCGGTGCTGGGCATCCCCGCGCGAGCAGGACGAGTCTCACCCAGGCGCCCCGGCGTGCCAGACCCGGCGCACGATCGGCACGTCGTCGCCTGGTCCCAAGGGCGGCAGGCCGGGGGTGGCCGAACGTGGGTCGGTCGACCAGTTGCTGATCCGTTCATCCGGGGTCTCCACCACAAGATCGTCGATGGCCCACTGGACGAACGACGCCTCGCTGCCGACCGCCAGGACCCCGCGGTCGGGTTCACCGAGCAGGCGCCACGCTCCCCGGGTCAGGGCCGAGAACGCCGCACGGGCGGTGATGCGTTCCGCGGGCGCCACCTCATGGACGGCGGCACGCACGGCCTGCCACCCTGATGTGTGGTCGTGCGCAGGGACCAAAGCCGTCGGCACACCGGCGGAGATCCGGGAGCGCAGTCGGCACGGATCCGCCGGCACGACCGCCAGGGCTTCGGTGCTGGCGGAGTCCCATTCCGCCTCATCCCATCGGTCCGCGATGCTCACGGTGCCGCAGTCCCCATGGGTGAAACCGCCGCTGCTGGGGGGGGCCGCGTCCGCGAGGTGCACGAAACCGGGCGCGAGGAGATCCCCACTGAGTTCCACGACAGCGTCCACCTCGCCCATGTGCACGTGTGCCCCGGCATCGGTGCCGATCCAGGCGATCAGCCCGTCCTCCACCAGCAACGCTGTGGCGAAGCGTTCGGAGACGGCGTAGATGTGCCCGTCGACCAGCAGGGTCCTCATCGGCAGAATCCTAGGTGGTCAGCGCCCGGCCGATGACCAGCCGCTGGATCTCGTTGGTGCCTTCGACGATCTGCAGCACCTTCGCTTCGCGCATGTAGCGCTCGACCGGGTAGTCCTCCACGTAGCCGGCCCCACCCAGCACCTGGACGGCACTCGTGGTGACGGACATGGCCATGTCGGTGCAGAACAACTTGGCCATGGCCGCCTGCGTCGAGAACGGCTGCCCGGCGTCGCGGCGACGTGCCGCGTCGAGGTACAGGGCCCGTCCGGCGGCGATCCCGGTGGCCATGTCCGCCAGCGTGAACGACACCCCCTGGAACGTGGCGATGGGGGCACCGAACTGCTCGCGCTGGCCGGCGTACTCCACCGCCACATCCAGGGCTGCCTGTGCCAGCCCCACCGCACACGCCGCGATGCCCAGTCGCCCGGAGTCCAGGGCGTTGAGGGCGATCTTGAACCCACTGCCCTCCTCCCCCAGGCGGCGCCCGGCATCGATCCGGACGTCATCGAGAAGGACCTGCGCCGTCACGGAGCCCCGCATCCCCATCTTCCGCTCTGGGATCGCCGCTGAGAGCCCCTGCGCGTCTGCTGGGACGAGGAAGGCGGTGATCCCTGCTGTGCGGTCCGGTGACGTGCGCGTCATCACCGTGTAGAAGTCAGCCACACCCCCGTGGGTGATCCAGGCCTTGACCCCCTTGATCAGGTAATCCTCGCCGTCCCGGGTGGCGGTGGTGGTCAGACCGGCCGCGTCGGAGCCGGACTGCGGCTCACTCAGGCAGTAAGCACCGAGACGTTCTCCGCCGAGCATGTCGGGCAGCCAGCGGTCGCGCTGCTCGTCGGATCCGGCCGTGGCCAGCGCGTGACAGGACAGGGTGTGCACGCTGACCCCCAGCGCGACCGTCAGCCACCGCTGCGCCAGTTTCTCGAGGACCTGCAGGTAGTCCTCGTAGCCCACTTCGGCGCCGCCCCAGCGCTGCGAGTACGGCAGACCGAGGAGCCCGGCGCGGCCGAGGGTGCGGAAGGCCTGCCGCGGGAACCTCGCCTCACGTTCGTGGGCAGCGGCCTGCGGAGCCAGCTCGCGTGTGGCGATGTCATCGGTCAGTTCCAGCAGTTCGTTCATTCCACCACCACCAGTTCGTGCGGTCGGTTGTTGCAGCGCAGGACCCCGTCCGTGGTGCACACGACGATGTCCTCGATGCGAGCGCCGTGGAGACCGGCACGATAGACACCGGGTTCCACGCTGAAGGCCATGCCCGGTTCGAGGACCCGGGTGTTGCCCGCGACGATGTAGGGCTCCTCGTGAGTCTCCAGGCCGATCCCGTGGCCGGTGCGGTGGATGAAGAACTCCGCGAGCCCGGCAGCGGCGAGATGATCGCGGGCGACGGCGTCGATCTGCTCGCACGTCACCCCCGGCCGCACTGCGGCCACGGCAGCGGCCTGCGCGGCTGCTAGGACCTCGATCTCCGCGCGTACCTCGTCCGGTGGCGGGCCGACGGCATACATCCGCGTCGAGTCGCTGCAGTAACCGTCCGGCATCGTCCCGCCGATGTCGACCACCACGGTGTCGCCACGGTCGATGACCCGGTCGGAGAGTTCGTGGTGGGGGCTCGCGCCGTTGGGTCCGGAGGCGACGATGACGAAGTCCACCCGGGCGTCCCCGGCGGCCAGGATGGCGTCCGCTATGTGGGCTCCGACTTCGCGTTCGGTGCGACCCGGGCTCAGAAACTCGGGCACTCGGGCGTGCACGGCGTCGATCGCGGCACCTGCCCGGACCAAGGCATCGACCTCGGCCGGAGACTTGCGCATCCGCAGGTCCTGAATCACGGCTCCGGCCGCACGCAGGTGGGCATCCGGGATGGCGTCGCGCAACGCGAGCACCTTCACCGCCCACATGTGGTCGTCCACTGCCACGGCGCGGGCCCCCGGCACCATCGAAGCGGTCAGCGCGTACGGATCGGCGGTCTCCTCCCACGCCACCACGTCGATGTCGAGGTCTCCCACGGGGCTCGCCTGCGCGGCGGGCACCTCGAGCCCGGGCGCCACCAGGCGCGCGCGGCCGTCCGCGGTGAGCACCAGACAGGTGAGGCGCTCCAGGGGCACCGCGTCGTACCCGGTGAGGTAGCGCAGGTCGGGTCCTGGAGACACCAGCAGGGCATCGAGTCCCGCGTGGGAGGTGGCCGCACAGGCTGCCGACAGCCGGGCGGGGAAGTCCGCGGGATGACTGCTGGTCACGCCTGCGACACTACTGCCGTGCCACGTCCGCTGATGCTCCTGGATACCGCCTCTCTCTACTTCCGCGCGTTCTACGGCGTGCCTGACACCCGCAAGAGCTCCTCCGCGCCGCCCACCAACGCTGCTTCCGGGCTGCTGGACATGATCGCGCGCCTGGTCCGCGAGCACCGGCCCTCCGCCCTCGTGGCGTGCTGGGACGCCGCCTGGCGGCCCGACTGGCGCGTGCACCTGATCCCGTCCTACAAGCAGCACCGGGTGGCCAGTGGGGATGAGGAGGAGATGCCCGGGGCTCTGCAGGAGCAGATCCCGCTGATTGAGGCGCTGCTGGTCGGGCTCGGCCTGCCACCTGTGGGCGTGCCCGACCATGAGGCCGATGACGTGATCGGCACCTATGCGTCCACGGCCGGCGTGCCGGTCGACGTCGTGACCGGTGACCGTGACCTCTTCCAGCTCATCGACGACGATGCCGGGGTGCGGGTGCTGTACACCGCCCGCGGGATCGCGAAGTTGCAGTTCGTGGATGCCGAGTTCGTCGAGGTCAAGTACGGGGTGCGGCCGGAGCAGTACGCCGACATGGCCACTCTGCGCGGCGACGCCAGCGACGGGCTGCCGGGGGTGACGGGCATCGGCGAGAAGACCGCAGCGTCCTTGCTGCGGCTCTACGGTGACCTCACGGGCGTGCGGGCGGCGGCTGCGGATCGAGCGTCCGGCATGGCTGCGCGGGCACGTGCCTCACTGCTGGCCGCCACGGACTACCTGGACAAGGCGCCCGCGGTGGTCCGCGTGGCGCGCGACCTGCCCGTGCCGCCGGCGCCGACGGCACGGCCGGTGCCGGACGTGGAGTTGCTGGATGCGATTGGCACGGAGTTCGGGATCGGGTCATCGGTGACGCGGGTCCTGTCGGCGATCCGGGATCAGACCTCCGAGGAGTAGTCGACCACGCCCCGGCGCAGCAGGTCCGCGGCCCGCTGAGCTGTGACGTGCGTCGGATCGTCGCCGCCGACGGCACCGGCGATCTGGCCCAGTGCGTCGATCAACTGTTTGCACCAGCGGACGAAATCCCCGGCGGGCAGGTCGCTGCCCTGGAGCACCGACGCCAACGGCTGGCCGTTGGCCCACTGGAACGCCGCCCAGCAGAAACCCATGTCCGGCTCGGGCGTGGTGGGTACGCGGAACTCCGTCTCCAGCGCCTCGATGGCCGCCCAGAGGTGCACCTGCTCGGCCAGCACCTCGCGCACACCGCCGTTGGGCAGCCGCGGGACTGTCTCCTCGTCGGTGCGCGACGAGAAGACCAGGGCGGACACACACGCGACCAGTTCGGGCGGCGTGAGGTCGCGCCACAGCCCCAGTCGCAGGCACTGGGCGATCACCAGCGCACGGTCGGTGTAGAGCCGGCCCAGCATGGTCCCGTCAGGGGTCACCGACAACTCCTCCCCCTGTGCGGTGAGGTAGCCGAGTTCGACCAGGACCGAGCAGATCTGGTCGAACTGCCGGGCGATCGTGTTCGTCCGGCCGTCGACCCGCCGGGTGAGTGCGTCGTTCTCCTTGTGAAGTTTCGCGGCCCGTTCTGCCCACCGGGAATGCAGTTCCCGGTCGGAACAGCCGTGGCAGGGGTGCTTGCGCAGCCGGGCCCGCAACCGGGCGATCTGCACATCGTTGGCACTGTCGCGCACCCGGGCGGGCCGGACGTTGGTGTGCCGCCCGGTCAGTTCCCCCAGGCGGGCGGCCAGTGCTTTGCGGGCGTTGGCACTGCGGGGGTGGAAGTCGCGGGGGATCCGCAAGCGGTCCACGACGACGGCCGGCGCAGGGAAGTCGGCCACATTGAGCCGGCGAACCTGCCGGTCCACCGTCAGCACCTGCGGGCGGGGCTCGCCCTGCTCGTCCACGCCGGTATCGAGGACGACGGCCAGGCCGGAACGCCGGCCCGTCGGGATGGCGATCACGTCGCCGGGCACCAGCCGCTCCAGTGACTGCGCCGCATGGCTGCGGGTGAGGCGGGCGGACTCCCGCGAGGTGTGCTTCTCGAGGTCACTGAGTTCCCGGCGGATGGTCGCGTACTCCGCGAAGTCGCCGAGGTGGCAGTGCATCGACTCCTCGTACCCGGCGATGATGTGCTCGTTGCGTTTGATCGTGGCTGCGAGCCCGACGACCGACTGATCGCTCTGGTACTGCGCGAACGACGTCTCGAGGATCTCGCGGGCGATGCGCCGCCCGACCCTGCGTATGAGGTTCACCGCCATGTTGTACGTGGGCCGGAACGAGGAACGCAGCGGGTAGGTGCGGGTCGACGCCAGGCCGGCGAGGTGGTTGGGCTGCACCGACTGGCTCCACAACACCACGGCGTGTCCTTCGACGTCGATCCCGCGGCGGCCGGCCCGGCCGGTGAGCTGTGTGTACTCCCCCGGGGTGATGTCGGCGTGGGTCTGACCGTTCCACTTCACCAGTCGTTCCAGCACGACGGTGCGGGCCGGCATGTTGATCCCGAGAGCAAGGGTCTCAGTGGCGAACACCACCTTGAGCAGCGCCTGCTGGAACAACTCCTCCACGACCTCCTTGAAGATCGGCAGCATGCCCGCGTGGTGGGCCGCGATCCCCCGCTGCAGGGCGTCGCTGAAGTCACCGAAGCCCACGGCGAGCAGGTCGGCCTCTGGGATCACCGAGCAGCGTTGCTCCACGACATGCGCGATCCGCCGCCGCTCGTCGGGGGATGTCAGGCGCACGCCGCTGTTCGTCAGCAGGCGTACCGCGTCCTCGGTGCCGGCGCGCGAGAAGATGAAGTGGATGGCCGGCAGCAAGTCCGCTGCTTCGAGCCGGTCCACGACGTCGACCCGCGATGGGGTGCGCGCGGGGCGCGGACGTTTGGCATGCCGATCGGGTCTTCCCCGGGACGTGCGCGTGACCCGGAAGTCCCCGGACAGTCGCTGCAACTCCGGGTTGACCTTGCGCTGGTCGTCGTCGATGAACAGGTCGTACAGACGGTTGTTGGCCATCACCTGTTGCCACAGTGGTACGGGCCGGTGCTCCTCCAGCACGATCTGGGTGTCTCCGCGGACCGTTGCCATCCACGCCCCGAACTCCTCGACGTTGCTCACCGTCGCGGACAGCGCCACGATCGACACCGACTCGGGCAACTGGATGATGAGCTCCTCCCAGACCGCCCCCCGCTCGCGGTCGGCGAGGTAGTGCACCTCGTCCAGGACGACGTAGCCGAGCCCGGCGAGATCCGGCGAGGACTCGTACACCATGTTCCGCAGCACCTCGGTGGTCATCACCACGGTGCCGGCGTGGCCGTTGATGGACACGTCGCCGGTCAGCAGCCCGACGTCCTGGCCGCCGTACCGGGCTACGAGATCGCGGTACTTCTGGTTGGACAGGGCCTTGATGGGGGTGGTGTAGAAGGCCTTGCGCCCGGTCGCGCGGGCGAGGTGGATGGCGAACTCCCCCACCACCGTCTTGCCGCTGCCGGTGGGTGCGGCCACCAGCACGTCCCGGCCCGCGTCGAGGGCCTGGCAGGCCTGTGTCTGGAAGTCATCGAGGGCGAAGTCGTATTGATCGCGGAAGTCGGCGAGGTGCTGACTGGACCGGGACCGTCGACGCGCAGCGGCGAACCGTTCTGCGGGTGTGGCCATGCCTGCAGACTACGCGCCGATCGCCTTCGCGCCCGGCGGGTTGTGCACGCGCCGATGATCAGCCGACCGGTGCGAGAACGTGAAGCCCGTGGGGCACAACCCGCACGTCCACCGGGGCCGGGCCCACGTACTCACCGTCGGCGTACGCGGTCTGTCCGGCAGCCTCCACCCGAACCGTCGACCCGCGCAGCGTGCGCACGAACGGCCGGTCGACATGGGTGCCCTTGAAGACGCTGGGGAAGGTCCTGATGAAGGTGGCCTTGCTCGTCTTCGACAGGAACGTCAGATCCAATTGTCCGTCGTCCAGGGACGCACCCGGACAAACCTTCATCCCTCCGCCGTAGCTGGGACCGTTGCCCACGGCGAGCATCATGCCCTCCTCGATCTGGGTCTGCCCGTCGACGGTTATCGAGAATTTCACGGGCTTGTACACCTTCAACTCGGCGAAAGTGGCCAACAGGTACCGCGACTGGCCCGTGGGCCATCGCATGGCGTTCGCGCGCTGGTTGACCTCGGAGTCGAAACCTACGCTCAGCACCGCTAGGAAGGCCCGCTGCGTACCGTCTGCGGCGTCGACGATGGCGTAGTCGACTGCCCGGGTCCGGCCATCGGCGATGATGTCGGCTGCGGTGCGTGGGTCGCCGCGCGGAATGCTCAGCGCGCGGGCGATATCGTCGCCGGTCCCCACCGGGATGATCCCCAGGGCGCTCTGTGAGCCGTGTACGGCCTGCAGAGCGAGATGAACGGTGCCGTCACCACCGCATGCGACCAGCGCGTCCACCCCGCCGGCCACGGCTTCCCTGGCCAGGTGCAGGCTCTCGTCGGCGTCGACACCCTGCAGCGCAGTGACGTCGACACCGCGTTCGCGTAGCCGCTCGAGCGCCAGTGGCGCGTTCTTGGCGCTCCGGCCCTTGCCCGAGGTGGGGTTGATCAGGATCGCAGCAGTCAGCACCTCCCGAGGCTATCGGCGCGGAGGGTCCTCGCCGTCCATTGGCTCGCTGATGGGTGATACCTCGTCATCGGTCCACTGCTCGTAGTCCGGCTCCGCTGCGTTGCGGCGCCGTCGGCGGTCGTTGAGCAGGCTGAACACGACCGCCGCCCCGACCAGCACCATCACCGGGGTGGCCAGCAGCATCATCGTGATCGGGTCACCGGTCGGGGTGGCCACGGCGGCGAATATGAACACGCCGAAGATGATGTAGCGCCAGGCGGAAGCCAGCCGCTTGCCGCTGAGGATGCCCACCATGTTCAGGCCGACGATGAACAACGGGGTGAGGAACCCGATGCCGAACACGACGACCATGCGCAGGAAGAACGACAGGTACCGGTCCACAGGCAGGTAGTTGCCGACGTTCTGCGGGGTGAATCCCAGAAGCACCTCGAGACCCTTGGGCATGAGGACATAAGCCAGCAGGACCCCGCCGAGGAACAGCGGGACGCTCAGCACGACGAAGAGGTAGACCCAGCGGCGTTCGCGGGCGTGCAGACCGGGGGTCACGAACGCCCACAACTGGTAGATCCACACCGGGGAGGCGAGCACCAGGCCGGCCATGACGGCCACCTTCACCTGGAGCATGAAGGCGTCGGTGACCCCGGCGACGACCAGGCGCACGTCGCGGCCCTCCGCTGCGGCCTGCGCGACCACGTCCTGGATCGGCCGGGAGATGACATCGAAGATCTGGACGTAGTAGACCCACCCGACGACCGCCCCGAGGGCGATGGCCAGCAGGCTGATCACCAGTCGGCGCCGCAGTTCCCGCAGGTGCTCCCGCAGGGGCATCTGGGCGCGCGCGTGCTGGACGGGCGCGGTCACGGTCAAGGTTGGGTGGGTGTCTGCTTGCCCGCGGGCGGCTCGACCACACTGGGCTGTTCAGGTGTTGCCGGTGGGCTGTCCACGGCCTTGGCGGGGTCGGCGTCGGGCGTGCCCTCCGCAGAGGAGTCGGTGAGGCCCTTCGTCTCGGCCTTGAAGATGCGCAGTGACCGGCCCAGGCCGCGCGCGGCGTCCGGCAGGCGGCGGGCACCGAAGAGCAGCACGACGACCAGGATCAGGATCAGCCACTCGGACCCACGAAGGTTGGAGAACATGCGTACAGAGTACGACGTTGTCCGCGCCCAGGGTATTTGCCGCAGCGTTCAGTGCACGAGCAGATGGGGCACGATGACGTCGTGGCCCTCCAGCCACAGGGCCAGGTCGAGCACGTCGTCGTAGGTGATCGGCAGGCCGTAATGTGTTTCGAGCACCTCGCTGGGCACGTTGTCGATGATGACTCCGGCGCTAGACAGCAGGGCCACGACCTCCTGGTCCGCCGCCTTCTCGATCAGGTCCTGGCAGGACCCGCAACGGAACGTGTACGTCGCCCAACCGGCCGCCTCGGCCACGGTGAGTCGCACGTCGTCGGGGGTGAGATCGACGTCACTGCACACCGGGCATGTCGCCTTGATCGTCGTCATCGTCCTCGCCTCCCTCATCGCCGTTTGTGCTTGTGGCTTCGGCAGGAGACTGCTGAATGTTGAGCCCGGTGTCCTGTTGAAATGCACACAACTACCGTGCGTAGCCAATATCACCCGTTCGGGCGACGTTTCGGCGTGTCGCGGTCACAATCCGCAAAGGGTCGCCGAGGGACTGCGAGCATGTCCCTCCCCGGCTATCGCGGGCTCTCAGGCGTCGAGCAGATCGATCACGAAGATCAGCGTGCGACCTGACAGCCGGTGGCCACCGGAGGTCCCGTACGCCAGGTCCGGGGGGATGATCAATTGTCGGCGACCACCCACGCGCATGCCGGGAATCCCGTCCTGCCAGCCCTGGATCAGCCCGCGCAGCGGGAAGGCGATGGGTTCGCCCCGGTCCCACGAGGCGTCGAACTGCTCGCCGGTCCCGTAGTCGACACCGACGTAGTGCACGGTCACCTGACCGCCGGGTTGCGCCGCTGGACCGTCGCCCACCACGAGGTCGGTGATGACCAGCTCCGCCGGCGGCGGGCCGTCCTGGAATTCGATCTCGGGCTTTTCCATCAGGAACCCACCTTCGTGACGTCGACGACGAAGACCAGCGTGTCGTTCACACCGATACCCGACCCGGGCGGCGGCGCTTCCCCGTAGCCCTGGTCCGGCGGGATGATCAGCAGCACCCGCGAGCCCTCCTTGATGCCCTGCAGACCGTTCTGCCAGCCGGGGATGACCCCCTTGATGGGGAACTGCACCTCACCGGTGGCCCACGAACCGTCGAAGACCTCGCCGGTCGACCACGCCGACCCCACGTACTGAACGGTCACCAGGGAGTTGGGTCCCACGGCCTTGCCGGTGCCAGCAGTGATCTCCTTGACGACGAGCTCAGTGGGAGGTGCGGCCGCGGTGTCAATGGCGATCGTGGGCTCGGCGTTCGCGGCGCCGGTGACGGTCACGCCGTCGGTGCTCACTGCGTCACCGGCGGGGCTGGCCGCCGAACTCACCGGAGCCGAGGGCGACGGCGTCGCACCGGAGTCGGAACTGCAGGCAGTTGCCAGCAGCAGGGGGACCACCGCGAGGGCGGCGACACGGGAGATACGCATGCGTTTCACCCTAATGTGCGCCTCTCACATCGATGCGATGAGGCGCTCTACCCGCTCGTCAACGCTCTTGAAGGGGTCCTTGCACAAGACCGTCCGCTGGGCCTGATCGTTGAGTTTGAGGTGGACCCAGTCGACCGTGAAGTCCCGGCGCTTCTCCTGGGCACGTTTGATGAAGTCGCCCCGCAGTTTCGCACGGGTGGTCTGGGGTGGGAGGGATTTGGCGGCGAAGATCTCGATGTCGCTGCACACCCTGTCCACCAGGCCCTTGGCCTGCAGCAGGTAGAACAGGCCGCGTGTGCGGCTGATGTCGTGATAGGCCAGGTCCAGTTGCGACACCCGGGCGTCGGTCAGGCTCAGGTCGTGCTTGGCCATGTAGCGCTCGATCAGGGTGCGCTTGATGACCCAGTCGATCTCCGTGGCGACGTCCTGCAGCCGGTCGAACTCGATCGCGTCCAGAGTGCGCGACCACAGGTCGACCACCCGGGACGGCACGCTGTGCGGGTCATCGAGCAGACCCGTGGAGGCGGCGAAGGTGGACACCCGCTGCAGGTACTCACGTTGCATGTCCAGGCCGCTGACGCTCTTGCCGTTGGCCAGCCGGACCAGACGTCGGCCGGTCGGGTCCTGGCTGATGTCGCGGATGCTGCGGATCGGGTTCTCCAGGGTGAGGTCCCGCATGGGCAGTCCCGCCTCGAGCAACCGCAGAACGAGGTCCGTGGAGCCGACCTTCAACAGGGTCGTCGGCTCGCTCATGTTGCTGTCGCCGACGATGACGTGCAGGCGGCGGAAACGTTCGGCGTCGGCATGCGGCTCGTCGCGGGTGTTGATGATCGGCCGGCTGCGGGTGGTCGCGCTGCTGACCGATTCCCACACGTGCTCCGCCCGCTGGCTGACGGTGTACGTCGCCCCCCGCGGGGTCTGCAGGACCTTGCCCGCCCCGCAGATGAGCTGCCGGGACACCAGGAAGGGGATGAGCACCTCGGCCAGGCGGAAGAACTCGCCCTGCCGGCCCACCAGGTAGTTCTCGTGGCAGCCGTAGGAGTTGCCGGCTGAATCCGTGTTGTTCTTGAAGAGGTAGATGTCCCCGAGGATGCCCTCGCCGGCCAGGCGCTGCTCGGCATCCACCTGCAGGCCTTCCAGGATGCGCTCACCGGCCTTGTCGTGCGTTACCAGCTCCTGGAGTTCGTCGCATTCGGCGGTGGCGTACTCGGGGTGGGAGCCCACATCGAGGTACAACCGGGATCCGTTGCGCAGGAAGACGTTCGAACTGCGACCCAGCTCACGACCCGCCGGAACAGGTAGCGCGCCACCTCATCGGGGGACAGCCGTCGCTGGCCCTGGAACGTGCATGTCACGCCGTACTCGGTCTCGATGCCGAAGATCCTGCGTGTCATGGGCGCCAACCTACCCGCCGTTCAACAAACCTGCGAGCTCCTGACCGACCAGTCGCCGGAAGGCCCGCCGCGGCCGGTTCCGCCCGAGGACCGCGACTTCGAGTTGTTTCTCCTCCAGGGTCCGCGGACCCTGGCCGCCATGCTCGGCCAGCGCCGCGACAGCCATCCTCAAGGCCTCCTGCAATGTGAGATCCGGCTGCCACTGCTCCTGCAGTTGGTTGGAGATCGCCTCTGCGGCTCCGCCCATGGCCACGAAGCCGTGCTCGTCGCCGACGGACCCGTCGAAGGTCAGTCGGTACAGCTGGTCGCTGGCCTCGTCGACACCCACCTCGGCGACGATGATCTCCACCTCGTAGGGCTTCTGGGCCTCGGTGAACACGGTGCCGAGGGTCTGGGCGTAGGCGTTCGCCAGCCCGCGACTGGTGACGTCGGCCCGGTCGTAACTGAATCCGCGCAGATCGGCGTACCGCACACCGGCCACCCGCAGATTCTCGAATTCGTTGTACTTGCCGACCGCTGCGAAGGCGATCCGGTCATAGATCTCGCTGATCTTGTGCAGCGCCCGCGAGGGGTTCTCCGCCACGAACAGGATGCCCTGGTCGTACTGCGCGACGACGACGGAGCGGCCCCGGGCAATACCTTTGCGCGCGTAGTCCGCCTTGTCCTTGATGATCTGCTCAGGCGAGACGTAGAACGGGACGGTCATGCTTGGGCCTCCCCCGCCTCGTCGGCGACCGGTCCGTCCGGCCGCCGGTAGCGCTGAGCGACCACATCGTCGATGAGCGCCTGCATCTCGCCCTCGGGCATGCGGCGCACACCGCCGCCGTCGACGGTGTAGACGACCGGGAAGATGCCCCGAGTGAGGTCGGGTCCGCCGGTGGCGGAGTCGTCGTCCGCGGCGTCGTACAAGGCCTGCACACACACCCGCACGGCATCCGTGGCCGACTGGCCCGGCTGATACAACTTCTTCAGCGAGCCTCGCGCGAACGGGCTGCCGGAGCCGACGGCGTGGTACTGGTGCTCCTCGTAGCGCCCGCCGGTGACGTCGTAGGAGAAGATCCGGCCGGCGTCCCGGGACAGGTCGAAGCCGGCGAAGAGCGGGACCACCGCGAGCCCCTGGATCGCCATGCCCAGGTTGCCGCGGATGAACGACGCCAACCGGTTGGCTTTGCCCTCCAGCGACAGGCTCGTGCCCTCGATCTTCTCGAAGTGCTCGAGTTCGGTCTGGAACAGCCGTACCATCTCGACCGCGATCCCGGCGGTACCGGCGATACCCACCACGGAGAACTCGTCAGCGGGATAGACCTTCTGGATGTCGCGCTGGGCGATGACGTTGCCCATGGTGGCCCGGCGGTCCCCGGCCATCACCACGCCGGAGTCGAACTGGCTGGCCACGATCGTCGTCCCGTGGGGCGCGTCGACGGACTGAGTGGGCCGCACGCGGTCGAAGAAGGCGGGATCGTGCTCACCGAGGAACTCGACGAACGAGGAACCGGGTCGCAGGAAGTATGCGGGCAGACCGGAAGCCTGTGTCACTGGCCGCCCTTCTGTACGAAACTGGCCACGAACTCCTCGGCGTTCTCCTCGAGCACGTCGTCGATCTCATCGAGGATGGAGTCCACATCCGCGTCGATCTCCGCTTTGCGTGCCGCGGCCGCCTCGACCTCTTCGCCGACGACGTCCTCGCTCTGCTTGTCGGTTTGCGAGCGATGTTTGTGCTGCTGACCATCTGCCATGGGCGCCACACCTCCTTGCTCCGACCTTAGTCGGTGCCCCCGACATCTGGCATCCGCCGTCGGCCCGGCCACCGGGATAGCCTGAGCGGGTGAGTGTCATGCGGATCATGGGTATCGAGACGGAGTACGGGGTGTCCTCGCCGGGCCACCCGCACGCCAACGCGATGCTCATGTCCAGCCAAGTGGTCAGCGCCTACGACCGATCCACGCACTCCCAGCGCCGCAGTCGCACGCGGTGGGACTACGACGTGGAGACCCCCCTGCGCGATGCCCGCGGCTTCGACATGAGCAGAGCCGAGGCCGACCCGTCCCAACTGACCGACGACGACGTGGGGATGGCCAACGTCATCCTGACCAACGGGGCCCGGTTCTACGTCGACCACGCCCATCCGGAGTACTCGACCCCGGAGGTGCTCACCCCGTTCGAGGCCATGCTGTACGACCGGGCAGGCCAGCAGATCATGGCGCAGGCGGGGCGGCTGGCCTCCGCGGAGCCGGGTGCCCAGCACATCCGGCTGTACAAGAACAACACCGACAACAAAGGCGCCTCGTACGGCTGCCACGAGAACTACCTGATGCCACGACTCACCCCATTTCCACGCATCGTCTCGGCGATGATCCCCTTCTTCGTCAGCCGGCAGGTGATCACCGGGGCCGGGCGGGTCGGCGTCGGCCAGGACGGCCGCACCACGGGCTTCCAGCTCACGCAGCGAGCCGACTTCTTCGAGGTCGAGGTCGGTCTCGAGACCACCTTGAAGCGGCCCATCATCAACACCCGTGACGAACCGCATGCCGACCCGGAGCAGTACCGCAGGCTGCACGTCATCGTCGGCGACGCCAACCTCAGCGAGTACGCCACGTACCTCAAACTGGGGATGACCTCGCTGGTGCTGAGCATGATCGAGCAGGAGTGGGACTTCGCCGGCTTCGCTCTGCGCCATCCGGTGCGGCAATTGCACGAGGTGTCGCACGACCCCGAATTGCGCTACCAGATGGAACTGGCCGACGGGCGCCGGCTCACCGCTGTGCAGATGCAGGCCGAGTTCGTCGAGCAGGCACGCAAGTTCGTCGACGACCGCTATGGTTCCGAGGCCGACTCCCCCACCCTGGAGATCCTCGCCGAGTGGGAGACCACACTGGACTCGCTGCTGCGTGACCCGGGTGAACTCGCGACCCGACTGGACTGGGTTGCGAAACGGGCACTGCTGGACGGCTACCGGCGTCGGGACGGCGTGGACTACGGCGATCCGCGCTTGGACCTCGTCGACCTGCAGTACAGCGACGTCGACCCCGAGCGGGGCCTGTGGGCGCGGTTGGAGAAGCGGGACCGGCTGCAGCGGCTGACCACCGACGACCAGGTGGCACACGCGATGGTCGCGCCGCCGGAGTCCACCCGTGCCTACTTCCGTGGCGAGTGCCTGCGCCGCTACCCCCAGCACGTGACCGCGGCGAGTTGGGACTCTGTGATCTTCGACCTGCCGGGGCGCTCGGCGTTGCAGAGGGTTCCGACCCTCGACCCGCTGCGGGGAACCAAGGCGCACGTCGACGCACTTCTGGCCGCCAGCCCCACCGCGGCGGACCTCATCAGCGCACTGCAGTCGATGCGGGACTGACTCTGCTCCGATCGGGTGACATCACCTGCACTCCGATCGGGTGAACACGTTCCACTTCGTGGTGCATCGCCTCCGATCCCCACAGTGTGCGTGTTTATGCAGTTGCTCTGAGTGCCGCCGGCCTCCTCCTGGGGCAAGCGGTGGCCACCAGTGGCGCACAAGCTGTGGAGTCTGCGGGCAGCCACCACGTCAATGCCGTCGGCAACAGCGTGAGCGTCAGCATCAGCGGTGTGAAGAAGGCCCGCGTCAAGGTCCGTGGCCAGCGCGTGCGCCGCACCGTCCGCTCGTCGACCGTGCTGCGCCTACCGGCCGGCAAGTACACGATGCGTGCGTTCGCCGTGACCAGTGGCGGCACGCTCTACAAGCCGAGCCAGCGCACCTACCGCGTGCGTGCCAAGACCGGCCAAGCGGTCCTCGTCGCGGTGACATACCAGCCCGTCACCTCCAATAACGTCTCCACCGGTCAGCAGCGCATCCCGGCCGATCCGGTTCCGGACGGCGACTTCGCCACCATGTTCGCGCTTGTCAACGAGGCCCGCTCGAAGCAGCAGCAATGCGGATCCAAGACGATGCCTCCCGTGGCGCCGGTGGTGTACAACGCCGAGATCGCGAAAGCCGCCCAGGCCCACGCTCAGGACATGGCGGACAAGAACTACTTCGACCACGACTCCCTGGACGGGCGCTCCTTCGCCGACCGCATCCGGGCCACGAACTACTCCGGCGACCCTGCCGGTGAGAACATCGCCAGCGGCTTCCCCACCGCCCAGGAGACCCTGCACGGCTGGCTGAAGAGCCCGGGCCACTGCGTCAACCTGATGGACGCCGACTTCGACACCATGGGCCTGGGGCTGGCAGTCCAGCAGGACTCGCGGTACTCGACCGGCATCAGCTACTGGGTCCAGGACTTCGGCTACGACCCGTCGAGCCGCTGACGCGCTCTCGGCTGGCGTCGGGGTGGATCGAACCCGGTTGTATCGCTCCCGGATAGCCGGTTCGCTCCCGGCTGGAGCTGACGCGCTGCCCGGCCGGCGTCGGGGTGGATCGAACCCGGTTGTATCGCTCCCGGACACCCGTTTCGCTCCCGGCTGGAGCTGACGCGCTGCCCGGCCGGCGCCGGGGTGAAGGCGGGAGAGGTTGCCTCATCGGGGAGAGATCGAACCCGGTTGGGTCGCTCCCGGATAGCCGTTTCGCTCCCGGATGGAGTTGACGCGCTGCCCGGCCGGCGTCGGGGTGGATCGAACCCGGTTGTATCGCTCCCGGATAGCCGTTTCGCTCCCGGCTGGAGGTGAGGCCCGTCCAGGCTGGCGTCGGGGTGAAGGCGGGAGAGGTTGCCTCACCGGGGAGAGATCGAACCCAGTTGATTCGCTCCCGGACACCCGTTTCGCTCCCGGATGGACCTGACGCCCTGCCCGGCCGGCGTCGGGGTGGATCGAACCAGGTCGTATCGCTCCCGGACAACCGTTCCTCTCCCCGCTGGTGCTGAACCCCTCCCCCGCGTTACAGGTATTGGCCGGTGTTGGCCACGTTGTCGATCGTGCGGCCGGGTTCATCGCCTTGCTTGCCCTGGACCAGCGTGCGGATGAAGACGATGCGCTCACCCTTCTTGCCGGAGATCCGCGCCCAGTCGTCGGGGTTGGTGGTGTTCGGCAGGTCCTCGTTCTCGCGGAACTCGTCGACGCACGCCGACAGCAGGTGCTGCAAGCGGATGCCCTTCTGACCGGTGTCGAGGAAGTCCTTGATCGCGCTCTTCTTCGCCCTGGAGACGATGTTCTCCAGCATGGCCCCGGAGTTGAAGTCCTTGAAGTAGAGGACCTCCTTGTCGCCGTTGGCGTAGGTGACCTCCAGGAAGCGGTTCTCAGCGGCTTCGGAATACATGCGCTCCACGGTGCGCTGGATCATCGCCGCCACGGTGACCTCGGGGTTGCCCCCGTGTTCGGCCAGGTCGTCGGGGTGCAGCGGCAGGTTGGCCGTGAGGTACTTGGTCATGATGTCGGCCGCGGCCTCCGCGTCGGGGCGCTCGATCTTGATCTTCACGTCGAGCCGGCCGGGGCGCAGGATGGCCGGGTCGATCATGTCCTCGCGGTTGCTGGCACCGATCACGATGACGTTCTCGAGCCCTTCGACACCGTCGATCTCCGAGAGCAATTGGGGCACGATCGTGTTCTCGACATCGCTGGACACACCCGAGCCGCGAGTGCGGAAGAGCGAGTCCATCTCGTCGAAGAAGACGATCACCGGCATCCCCTCACTGGCCTTTTCCCGTGCGCGCTGGAACACCAGGCGGATGTGCCGCTCGGTCTCGCCGACGTACTTGTTCAGCAGCTCCGGGCCCTTGATGTTCAGGAAGAACGATCGGCCCGCCTCGAGGCCCTCGCGGTCAGAGACCTTCTTGGCCAGGGAGTTGGCCACCGCCTTGGCGATCAGCGTCTTGCCGCAGCCGGGCGGGCCGTACAGCAGGATCCCCTTGGGCGCCCGCAGTTCGTGCTCGCGGAAGAGGTCGGCGTGCATGAAAGGCAGTTCCACGGCGTCGCGAATCTGCTCGATCTGCGACCCGAGCCCGCCGATGTCGGCGTAGTCGATGTCTGGAACCTCCTCCAGGACCAGTTCCTCGACCTCCGCCTTGGGGATCCGCTCAACGGCGAAACCGGACCGCGCCTCGACCAGCAAGGAGTCGCCCGCCCGCAGGTGCTGGCGGCGCAGAGGGTCCGCGAGGTGCACCACCTGCTCCTCGTCGGTGTGGGCGATCACCAGGGCCCGGCTGCCGTCGGCCAGGATCTCCTTGAGCATGACGATGTCACCCCGCCGCTCGAAGCCGGCGATCTCAACGATGTTGAGGGCCTCGTTGAGCATGACCTCTTGGCCGGGGACGAGCACCGAGACGTCGACATTCGGTGTGGCCACCACGCGCATCTTGCGCCCCCCGGTGAAGATGTTCACCGAACCGTCGTTGAGTGTCTCCAGGTACACCCCGTAGCCGCTCGGGGGCTCGGCCAGCCGGTCCACCTCGGCCTTCAGTGCGAGGATCTGCGCTCGCGCTTCGCGCAGGGTGAACGTCATGCGCTCGTTGTTGGCACGCTGCTTGGCCAGTTCCGAGCGCAGTCGTTCGAGATCCTCACCGCGCACGTCCTCGGTCATCGGGCCCTCCTGGAGCAGATATCCGCCTCGTCTTCGACCCTATACATCTTGGGCGGGATTTCCACCTCTCGCATCGTCGTCGCCGGTGGGCGGACGTGGCCCGGAGTAGTCGCTCCCGTATGCCCCTTTCGCTGGACGCGAACGTTTCGTGGGGGCGATGACACCCGGGGCCAGGCGTCGGCTGAAGACCAGGAAGCCGGTGTGGCCCACCATGCGGTGGTCCGGTCGCACGGCCAGGCCCTCCACGTGCCACCCCCGGTGCATGGTCTCCGAGGCCCGCGGTTCGGTCCAGCCGCCCGCGGCGCGCAACGCCTCGACGATGCGTGACAGTTGCGTGGTGGTGGCCACGTAGACGCACAACACGCCGCCGGGGACCAGGCCCGCCTCCACCACGTCGAGGGTCTCCCAGGGGGTGAGCATGTCGAGCACGACACGGTCGAAAGGTCCTGGCGGTGCGACATCCTCCAAAGTGCCGGTGAGCAGCGTCCAGTTGTCGGGGGCCGCGCCGTTGAAGAACTTGGCGACATTGCGCTGTGCGATCTGCGCGAAGTCCTCGCGCTTCTCCACCGACGTGACGTGGCCGGTGGATGTCACGGCGCGCAGCAGCCAGCAGGTCAGCGCCCCCGAGCCCGCACCGGCCTCCAGCACGCGTACGCCGGGACCCACATCGGCGAATCCCACGATGAGCGCCGCGTCCTTGGGGTAGATGATCGTCGCCCCCGCGGCATCGACATGACGAAGTCGTGCAGCAAGGGCCGCAGGGCGAGGTACTGTGTGCCCTTGCTCGAAGTGACCACGATCCCCTCGCCGGCTCCGATGAGGTCGTCGTGGTCGATGCCGCCCTTCTCCGTGTGGAAACGTTGGCCGTCCTGCAGCGTGATCGTGTGCATTCGGCCTTTGGCATCGGTGAGTTGGACCTGATCGCCAACGGCGAACGGCGGTCCCTGCGGGCTCGGGGTCACAGTTGAGCAGGCTATCGCCGCAGTAGGCTCGGGCGTATGGGCGAAGGCGGATTGCGGTTCAGCGTTGCCGGTTTCCCGGTGGCCGTGCCGCTCGGCGGGGTGCTCGGGGTACTGCTCATCGCCTACCTCTGGGCCCCCAACTTCGCCGGACCCGGACGCAGCGGCATCGGACTGGCCGTGGTCTTCGCGGTGCTGCTGTACGCCGGCGTGCTCCTGCACGAGCTCGCCCATGCCTGGGCTGCCCGCGGATTCGGCTACCCGGTGCACGGCATCACCCTCTGGCTGCTGGGCGGCTACACCGTGTACGAGCGCAAGCTGAGCAGGCCGTGGCCGGAACTGGTCATCGCGATCGTGGGACCCGCTTCCACGCTGCTGGTCGCGGCCGGGTGCTGGCTGCTCGCCGGCGCCACCACCGGCAGCCTGTCGCTGCTGCTGGACGCCCTCGCGTGGACCAACACGCTGCTGGGGGTCCTCAACCTGCTGCCCGGGGCGCCCCTGGACGGTGGTGGCGTGGTGAAGGCCATCGTGTGGCGACTCTCGGGCTCCGAGGGCGCCGGTGCGCGTGCGGCGGGGTACGCCGGGCTGCTGATCGCCGGAGGGCTGGGCATCCTGTCCGTGATCGCCATCAGCCGCGGTGGGACGGGGATGCTGCTCACCGGGGTCCTGGCGATCTTCATCGGCTTCGGCGCTTACCAGGCACTGCAGGTGGCACGAAGCAGCACTACCCTCGACCGGGTCGCCTCACGGATTCCCCATCTCATCCGCCCCACACTGGCCGTGGCCGCCGACGAGACCCTCGGGGCGGCGCTGGGCCGGTGGGATCGCGGAACCCAGCCCGCGGTCGTGACCGTCGACAGCGAGGGCCGATTGCTGGCCGTGCTCTCCCCGCCCGCAGCCGATGCGGTACCTGCCCACCGACGCGAAGAGGTGGGCGTCGGTCCGTTCACCACGCAGGTCCCGACCGAGCAGCTCGTGGTACTCGGCGACGACCCCAGGGAACTGGTCCTGGCGATGGCCGAATCGGGTCAGTCGCTGGTCTTCGTGGTGGATGAGGCGGGCAGGCCGCTGGGCGTGTTGCTGGCTGTCGACATCAACCGCTTGCTGGAGCAGTCCCCGGGATGACCGCCGCGCCCGCCTGTGGACATTCCGGCTCGGCGTCGTACCCCGGTCGTACTGTGAGGAAGTGAGCTTGCCGGTTCCTTCAGATCCTTCCGTCACCGCCGTCCGCGACGGTGTCCGTCCGCGCGAGGTGAGTCAGCGCCGGGGTCATCCCGTGGTGGGGGCGCTGTCACCGAGCAGGGCCTCCGACTTCCTCACCTGCGCGCTGCTGTACCGCTACCGCACCATCGACCGGCTTCCCGAGCGACCGGGTGCCGCGGCGCTGCGGGGCACGCTGGTGCACGAGGTGCTGGACCGGCTGTTCGACCTTCCGACGACTGCCCGCGACGCCGATGCGGTCGTGCAGATGCTGCCGGACGCCCTGTCGGATCTGCTGGCCGCAGAGCCGGAGGTGGCCTTCGCACTGGTCGCGGACGCCCAGTGGCCGGCCGACGAGCCCCGGTCGTCCCGGACGCCGCCCGTGATCGGCTGGTCGCGGAGGCGGCGGCGCTGGTTCACTGCTACTTCGGGCTGGAGGACCCCCGCCGGGTGGAGCCCACCCACCGTGAGCAGCTGGTCGAAGCCACACTGGACGGCGATGTGGTCCTGCGCGGCTACGTGGACCGTATGGACGAGGCGGACGGCCATCTGCGGGTCCTGGACTACAAAACCGGGCGGTCCCCGGGCGAGCAATGGGAGCAGCAGGCGATGTTCCAGTTGCGCTTCTACGCGCTGCTCGTGGAACGCGCCACGGGCAAGATCCCGCAGCGGCTGCAACTGATGTACCTCGGCAACGGCGAAGTGCTCACCTACCATCCGGATGCCGATGACCTGGTTCGCTTCGAGCGGAAGTTGCAGGCGATGTGGCGAGCGATCACGCGCGCGGCCGATACCGGTGACTGGCGGCCACGGCGCTCCGGCAAGTGCAGGTGGTGCTCGTTCCAAGAACTGTGCCCGGAGTTCGGGGGAACGGCACCGCCACTGCCCGATCTGCCGGTCTTGGAGACGTCAACTACGGTGGTTCCGTGAGTGTGACCATGGCGGCGGCAGCCACTGGCCTGACCAAGATCTACGGAGAGGGTGAGGCGCAAGTCGTCGCCCTCGACCACGTGGACATCGAGATCGAGCAGGGCCGGTTCACAGCCATCATGGGCCCCTCGGGTTCCGGTAAGTCGACGCTCATGCACTGCCTGGCGGGACTCGACTCGGTCACCGCGGGCGATGTGCGGATCGGCGAGGCCGAGCTGACCAGCTTGAAGGACAAAGCCCTGACCGAGCTTCGCCGGGACAAGGTCGGTTTCGTCTTCCAGAGTTTCAACCTGATCCCGACGCTCACTGCGGCGGAGAACATCACGCTGCCCAGGGACATCGCCGGCACGAAGCCCGACCAGCAGTGGCTCGACGTCATCATCGACACCATCGGACTGCGCTCGCGGCTCACGCACAAACCCAGTGAGCTGTCCGGAGGCCAGCAGCAGCGGGTCGCCTGTGCGCGGGCGATGGCCAGCCGGCCAGCGATCATCTTCGCCGACGAGCCGACGGGCAACCTCGATTCCCGCAGTGGCGCCGAGGTCCTCGGATTCCTGCGCCGCAGTGTCGATGAGTTCGGCCAGACCATCGTCATGGTCACCCATGACCCGAACGCCGCGTCGTACGCCCAGCGGGTCGTCTTCCTGGCTGACGGCCGCATTGTGGACGAGATGCGCGATCCCACCGCCGAGCGTGTCCTGGACCGCATGAAGCGCTTCGACGTGGAGGGGAACCCGGCCGACGAGCCTGTCAGCTGATGCTGCGGGCGTCATTGCGCAACCTCGTCGCGCACAAACTCAGGCTGGCGCTGACCGCGCTGTCCATCCTGCTGGCGGTGGCGTTCATCGCCGGGACGTACGTCTTCACAGATTCGTTGCGCGCCTCGCTGGACACCCTCATCCAGCAGAACCAACCGGACGTCACCGTGCGGCCCGGCAGCGCCGACTTCTCCCGCGAGTTCGAAGGCTCCGGCCGCAACATCACGGTGCCGACCGCGCTGGTCGACCAGATCGCTGCGATCCCCGGCGTCGAGTCGGTCGTGCCGCAGGTCCAGGCCCCCAATGTGGTCGTGCTCGACGCGGATGGCAGACCACTCGGGGCGCAGGAAGGTGGATTCACCGGCGGCACCGCGATCGGTCAGGCGTGGGGGCCGCCGCAGATCAACCCCAACGAGATCGTGGCTGGGCGACCTCCCGCCGGGCCGGCGCAGGTCGCCCTCGACGAGGGTTCCGCGGAACAACTCGGCATCTCCCCCGGTGACCCGGTGACCCTGCTGGTGCCGTCAGGCCAGCGCCGGGAGTACGCGCTCAGCGGCACGACCCGGCTGCGGACCGCCGGCGGCTTCGGTGTGAGTTTCGTGTACTGGGATCTGCCCACCGCGCAGCGAGTCCTGCTCGACCCCGGGCAGGCCACCAGTCTGGCCGTCCTCGCCTCCCCCACCGCGTCGCAGGACGGACTCCAGCAGGCCATCGCACCGCTGCTCCCACCGGGCGTCGAGGCGGTGACCGGGCAACAACTGGCCGATCAGGTCTCCCGCCAGCTCGATACCGGGCTCGGCTTCCTCAACACCTTCCTGCTGGTGTTCGCCATCGTGTCCGTGTTCGTCGCCACGTTCCTCATCTACAACACCTTCTCCATGCTGGTGGCGCAGCGCACCCGGGAACTGGCGTTGCTGCGTGCCATCGGCGCCTCCCGCGGGCAGATCCTGCGCTCCATCCTGATCGAGGCGACCATGGTGGCCGTGATCGCCAGCCTGGCCGGAATCGTGGTCGGCGGGGCCGTGGCCCGCGGGCTGCAGGTGCTGTTCCAGGCCGCCGGGGCACCCTTTCCGGCGGGCGCCCTGGTCTTCGCACCGCGCACCATCGTGGTCGCCCTCGGGGTGGGTCTGCTCATCACGCTGGTCAGTGCCGTCCTCCCGGCTCGCCGGGCGAGCATCATCTCCCCCATGGCGGCGCTGCGTGACGAGCAGCCCCGGGTGCGCGGGCTCGGCCGACGGACAGTGATCGGCGGTTTCCTCATCGGTGCCGGCGCCGGATTCGCGGTGATGGCCCCACAACTGACCGATTACGGCACCACGAAAGCTGCGCTCATGGGCGGCGTGGGCGCAGCCGGCATCCTGCTGGGGGTGCTTGCGCTGGCCCCCGAACTCGCGCGGCCGGCGGTTGCGGCCATCGGTGGCGCCTTCCGCGGAGTCGTCGGCCGGCTCGCGCGCGGGAACACCCGTCGCAACCCCCGACGCACAGCAGCCACTGCCGGAGCGCTGACGATCGGGGTGTGTTTGATGTCAACCATCAGCGTGCTGGCCGCCAGCACCCAGAAGTCGGTCGCCGGCCTGGTGGACCAGGTCATCGGCGCTGACTTCGTCGTGACCGGCTACGGCTTCCAGCCCTTCTCCGGCGGCGTGGCCGACGCTGTGCGCGCCACCCCCGGCGTGCAGGATGTCGCCGTCGTGCGCCAGGCGCCGATGCGCGCTCCGGGCGCCGGCGACACCTTGTTGACCGGAGTCGACCCGCAGGACATCCAGAAGGCACTGTCGCTGACAGTGACTGCCGGGTCCTTGGACGACCTGCGCTCCGGCGATGTGGCGCTGGACACCGACACCGCGTCCCAGATCGGTGCCGGTGTGGGCACCACCATCCAGGTGCTGTCTGTGGTGGGCCCGGTCGATCTCGACGTCGCCGCCATCTACGAGGCGGCGGGCGGCTTCACAGGCTACGTCACCGATCTGCGAACGGCCCGCACCCTGGGCGCCTCCGATCAGGACAGTGTCGTCTACGTCGTGAAGGCCCCTTCGGCAGACGCGCAGGACGTCCAGACCGCGCTCGACGACGCCTTACGGCCCTACCCGAACGTGCAGGTACTCGACCAGTCGGCGTTCAAGGCCAGCATTGGCGACCAGATCGGGCAGTTGATCAACTTCCTGTTCGCCCTGCTCGTGCTCGCGGTCCTGATCGCCCTGCTGGGCATCGTCAACACGCTGGCGCTGAGCGTGTTCGAACGCACCCGGGAGATCGGGCTGCTGCGCGCCGTCGGCATGTCCACGTCCGGCATCCGGCGCACCATCGTGCTCGAGGCGTTCATCATCGCTGTGTTCGGGGCCGTGCTCGGCATGGCCGTCGGGGTGGCGTTCGGAGCGATGCTGCAGCGAGTCCTCGCCAGCGAGGGGATCGACCAGTTCGCCGTCGACACCGGTCAGTTGGCGCTGTTCCTCATCCTGGCGGCCGTCGGTGGCGTCCTGGCCGCCCTGTGGCCGGCCTGGCGCGGCTCACGCCTGCGGATCCTGGAGGCCATCGCGACCGAGTGAACCGACGGTGATGTCGCTCAGCGATTCGACCCGCCACAATCTGGGATCGTCCTGGCCCGCCATCGAGGCCCCGACGCCCACGACCAGGCATCCTGCGGCGAGCCCGCCGGCGGCCCCGGTGGGGCTGTCCTCGATCACCCAGGTGGCCTGCGGGTCGGCGCCCAGCATGTCGCATGCCCGCAGGTACGGCTGTGGGTCGGGCTTGGGCCTTTCGATCTCCGTGGAACTCACCGTCACATCGGGCTGCACGTCCATGTTGACCACGAGGAGGTCCAGCAACACCCGCCAGGAGTTGCTCACGATGGCTGTGGGGATGCCCTGCGAGCGGGCCGCGGCCAGTAGTTCCGCGCCCCCGGCATCCAGTGCGCCCGCTGGGTGGCGACCCGGTGCTCGATCTCGGTCACGAGGATCCGCGCGATGTGCCCGGGCTCGCCGCCGGTGCGCGCGGCGATGTGATCGACGACCCGTTCCAGAGGGCCACCGATGCTGTGGGTCTGATCCTCCGGTGTCCACTCGTGGCCGAAGTACGCCATGGTGTCCTGCTGGGCCGCCTCCCACAACACCTCGCTGTCCAGCAAGGTGCCGTCGAGGTCGAAGAGGATCGCGTCAGGTGGCGTTGAAATACGTCGCCTCCGGGTGGTGGAAGATGATCGCCGAGGTTGACTGCTCGGGGTCCAACTGGAACTCCTCGGACAACGTCACGCCGATCCGTTCGGCTCCCAGCAGCTCGCACAGCGGCTTCTGCTGGCTCAGATCCGGGCAGGCGGGGTATCCGAAGGAGAACCGTTCGCCCCGGTACTTCTGCTTGAGGATCTGCGCGACATCTGCGGCATCCCCGCCGGCGATGCCGAGCTCCGTGCGCACGCGGGCGTGCCAGTACTCCGCGAGCGCCTCGGTGAGCTGCACGGACAGCCCGTGCAACTCGAGGTAGTCACGGTAGGCGTTCTGCTCGAACAACACCGCGGTCTCCTGGGCGATGCGTCTGCCCATGGTGACGATCTGCAGTGCCACCACGTCGCCGTCAGGCCGCACGTAATCGCTCAGGCACAAGTGCCGGCCGCGTTTCTGGCGCGGAAAGTCGAAGCGCGCGATGTCCCGTTGCGGGTCATCGGGATCGCCGATGACCACACTGTTGCCGTCCGCTCGCGCGGGCCAGTAGCCGTAGATCACGGCGGCCTCCAGCAGTCCCTCGCTGGTGACCCGGTTCAGCCACGAGCGCAGGCGGGGATGACCCTCGGTCGCCACGAGTTCCTCGTAGTCGGGCCCGGACTTGCCGGGACTCAGGCCCCATTGACCGCGGAACAACGCACGCTCGTCCAGATACGCCACGTAGTCCTTGAGCGCTATCCCCTTGACGATCCGGTCACCCCAGAAGGGTGGGTTGGGCACGGCGGTGTCACGCGCGACGTCGGAAACGGCGTCGGGGTCCTCCGCGGCCATGGGCCGGGTGACCGTGCGTACCCGGCGCTGTCTGCGTTCCGGCAGCGCGGCACCGGGCTCGCCGCGCTTGACCGCCATCACGGAGTCCATGAGGGCCAGCCCTCGAAGGCGTCCTTGGCGTAGCGCCCCTCCCCGGCGTACACATCGGCGAGGTCCTGCTCCACGAATGCCCGCGTCAGCGCCGCGCCACCCAGCAGCACGGGCCACCGGTCGGAGACCCCGCGGGTGTTCATCTCCTCCAGGTTCTCCTTCATGATCACCGTGGACTTCACGAGCAGGCCGGACATCCCGATCGCGTCTGCGCGGGACTCCTCGGCGGCCTGCAGGATCGCCGCGATCGGTTGCTTGATCCCGATGTTGACCACGGAGTAGCCGTTGTTGGTCAGGATGATATCGACCAGGTTCTTACCGATGTCGTGAACGTCGCCCTTGACCGTGGCCAGCACGATCGTGCCTTTGCCCGACTCGTCGGACTTCTCCATGTGGGGTTCGAGGTGCGCAACCGCGGCCTTCATCACCTCGGCGCTCTGCAGCACGAACGGCAACTGCATCTGGCCGGAGCCGAACAGGTCGCCCACCGTGCGCATCCCGGCCAGCAGGACGTCGTTGATGATCTCGAGGCCGGGTCTGGCCCAACGCCTCGTCCAGGTCGGCCTGCAGCCCGTTCTCCTCGGCGTCGATGATGCGGCGCTGCAGGCGTTCGTCCAACGGCAACGCGGCCAGGTCGGCCGCGCGGCCTCGGCGCTCCGGCCGTGGCGCCCTCGAACACCGCCAGGAAGTGCTGAGCGGATCGTGCGCAGGTCCCGGCGTCGTCGTACTGGCGCCGGTCGTAGATCAGGTCGAGGGCGGCGTGCCGCTGCTCCTCGGGGATGCGGTTCAGCGGCAGGATCTTCGACGCGTGCACGATCGCGCTGGTCATGCCCGCCTCGACCAGCTCATGCAGGAACACCGAGTTGAGCACCTGGCGTGCCGCCGGTGACAGTCCGAACGAGACGTTGGAGACGCCCAACGTGGTCTGGACCCGAGGGTGTTTGCGCTTGACCTCGCGGATGGCCTCGAGCGTCTCGATGGCATCGCGACGGGTCTCGTCCTGCCCGGTGGCGATGGGGAAGGTCAGGGTGTCGACGACGATGTCCGGACCCGCATGCCCCAGTTGCCGACCAGGTCCGCGATGAGCCGCGCGGCGACGCGGACCTTCCACTCCCCGGTGCGGGCCTGGCCCTCCTCATCGATGGTCAGCGCCACCACCGCGGCACCGTGCTGCTGGACCAGCGGCATGATCCGCTGGAACCGGGATCCGGGCCCATCGCCGTCCTCGTAGTTCACCGAGTTCACGATCGCTCGCCCCCCGAGGTGCTCGAGGCCGGCACGCAGCACCTCGGGCTCGGTCGAGTCGAGCATGATCGGCAGGGTCGAGGCGGTGGCCAGACGCGACGCGAACTCGCTCATGTCGGCCGCCCCGTCCCGGCCGACGTAGTCCACACACACGTCGAGCACGTGGGCGCCGTCGGCGATCTGGGCCCGGGCGATCTCGACGCAGTCGTCCCAGGCTGGGCGAGCATCGCCTCGCGGAACCGCTTGGACCCGTTGGCGTTGGTGCGCTCGCCGATCGACAGGAACGCTGGTGTCCTGATCGAAGGGCACCGACTGGTACAGGAACGACCGAGGCCGGGGCCGCGGTCGCCGGTCCACCGGCCGCGCCGGCACCCGCTCGACCACCAGGCCCAGGTGCTCCGGGGTTGTCCCGCAGCAGCCGCCGATGAGGTTGAGGCCGTATTCGGACACGAACGTCTCGTGGGCGTCCGCAAGCTCCCCGGGGGTCAGCGGGTACGCAGCCCCGTCCGGGGTGAGTTCGGGCAGCCCGGCGTTGGGCATGCACGTCAGGTAGATGCCCGCGTGCCGGCTCAAGTAGCGGAGGTGCTCGCCCATCTCGGTGGGGCCGGTGGCGCAGTTGAGCCCGATGACGTCGATGCCCATCGGCTGCAGCGCGGCCAGGGCCGCGCCGATCTCGGAGCCCAGCAGCATCGCGCCGTTGGTCTCGACGGTGACGCTGACCAGGATCGGGATGCGCCGCTGCAGGTCGGCCATGGCCGCATGGCTGCCCAGTACCGCGGCTTTGGCCTGCAGCAGGTCCTGGCTGGTCTCGATCAGGACGGCGTCCACGCCGCCCTCGAGCATCCCGAGCACCTGCTGGGTGTACGCATCGCGCAGTGTGGCGAACGGTGCGTGGCCCAATGTGGGCAGTTTCGTGCCAGGACCCACCGAACCCAGGACGTACCGCGGGTGGTCCGCGCTGGACCACTCCCGCGCGGCGTCAGCGGCGATCTGCGCCCCGGCGCGCCAGTTCCTGGATCCGGTCGACGATGCCGTACTCGGCCAGATTGGCCCAGTTGGCGCCGAAGGTGTTGGTCTCGACGGCATCGACGCCGACGTCGAAGTACGCGCGATGCACGCCAGCGGATGACATCGGGCCGGGTGACGTTGAGGACCTCGTTGCAGCCGTCGTGCCCCTGGAAGTCGTCCAGCGTCAAGTCGTCGGCCTGCAGCATCGTCCCCGTCGCCCCGTCGGCGATGACGACACGTCGCGACAGGGCTGTCAGCAAGTCCTCAGGCATGGTGCCCCCAGCCTACGCAGCGCGCTGGGACACCCCGGTGCCGGTGGTTCGCGCGAAGCGCCGCGAGCCGTGATTCCCCGAGCGTCAGCGCTGATGCTCCCGGTAGCGGCGGGCGAGGGCTTGCGTGGAACTGTCCAGCCCGGTGTCAGCGCCGTCGCCGCTGAGCAGCGGCGCGATCTTCTTGGCCATGACCTTGCCGAGTTCCACCCCCCACTGGTCGAACGGGTTGATGCCCCACACGACACCCTGGGTGAACACGCTGTGCTCGTACAGCGCGACCAGCCGCCCAGAGCGAACGGGGTCGAGGCGGTCGGCCATGATCACGCTGCAGGGGCGGTTGCCGGGCATGACCTTGTGCTCCACCAGCTGGTGCGGTGCGCCGTCGGCCACCACCTCCTCGGCCGTCCGGCCGAACGCCAACACCGCGGCCTGGGCCAGCACGCTGGCGACCAGCAGGTCGTGGCTGGTCGCGGCCGGCAGGGGTTCACCGGCTCCGAGGAAGAAGATCACGTCGCACGGGATGACGCTCGTCCCCTGGTGGATCAACTGGTAGAACGAGTGCTGGCCATTGGTGCCCGGCTCGCCCCAGAAGATCGCGCCGGTGTCCACGCCCACCGGCTCGCCATCCAGCCGCACGGACTTGCCGTTGGACTCCATGGTCAGCTGCTGCAGATAGGCCGGGAACCGCGACAGGTACTGCTCATAAGGCAGCACGGCCACTGTCGGGCAGTCCAGGAAGTTGCGGTTCCAGACGCTGATCAGTCCCATCAGCAGGGGCAGATTGGCCGCGGGTGGTGCGGTGCGGAAGTGCTCGTCCATGGCATGGAATCCGGCCAGCATGTCATCGAAGTTGGCTGCACCGATCGCGAGCATGGTGGACAGCCCGATCGCGGAGTCCATCGAGTAGCGGCCGCCCACCCAGTCCCAGAAACCGAACATGTTGGCGGTGTCGATCCCGAAGGCGGTCACCGCCTCGGCGTTCGTGGACACGGCGACGAAGTGCTTCGCCACCGCGGCATCCTGACCCAGCCCCGCCAGCAGCCAGTCGCGGGCCGCGGCGCATTCGTCATCGTCTCCAACGTCGTGAACGTCTTGGACGAGACGACGAACAGGGTCTCCTGCGGGTCGAGGTCGATGACGGCCTCCACGAAGTCGGTGCCGTCGACATTGGACACGAACCGGAACGTCATGTCCCGGCGGGAGTAGTGCTTCAGGGCCTCGTAGGCCATCACCGGCCCGAGGTCCGATCCCCCGATCCCGATGTTGACCACGTTGCGGATGGGTTTGCCAGTGTGTCCGCCCCACTCACCGGACCTGAACCCGGTCGCTGAACGCCTTCATGCGGTCGAGCACCGCGTGGACCTCGGCGACGACATCCACGCCGTCCACCTCCAGCACGGCGTCCTGGGGCATGCGCAGGGCGACGTGCAGGACCGCACGGTCCTCGGTCACGTTGATGTGCTCGCCGGCGAACATCGCATCACGACGCCCCGGCAGGTCCCCGCGTCGGGCAAGGCCACCAGCAGGTCCACCGCTGCGCTGTGACCCCGCTGCTGGGAGTAGTCCAGGGCGAGTCCGGCTCCCTCGACGACCACTCCCCGCGAGGGCGGCTCGGTGTCGAACAGTTCGCGCAGGGTTCCGTGGAATGCGCGGCGAGGTCCTGCCAGCGGTCACGGGTCCTGCTCACTGACTGTGCTCCTCCAACGGGTCACCATCGTGCAAGCTCGCCGGGTGGCGTGTCCTACGTTCGACAGTCAATCAATGCCACGGTTTGCCCGGAAATCCTGGTGCGGTCGTCGAAGGAGTGCAGACGTGCCACGGATTCCCCGATGCAACTTGGCATGGTTGGTCTGGGTCGCATGGGGGCCAACATCGTGCGGCGGATCATGCGCGACGGGCACCAGGCCGTCGCGTACGACGTGTCCGCCGAGGCGGTGTCGGCCTTGATGTCCGAGGGTGCCGACGGTTCCACCGACCTTGCCGAGTTCGTGCAGAAGATCGACCGGCCCCGCAACGTGTGGATCATGGTGCCCGCGGGCAAGATCACCGGAGGCCGTGGTCAACGACCTCGCTGCACTCCTCGAGCCCGGCGACGCGATGATCGACGGCGGCAACTCCTACTACCACGACGACATCCGGCACTCCAAGAATCTGAAGCCGAGAAGGGCATCCACTTCATCGACTGCGGCACCAGCGGCGGCGTCTGGGGCCTGGAGCGCGGCTACTGCCTGATGATCGGCGGCGCCGACGAGGCAGCGGTCGATCGGCTCAACCCCATCTGGCAGTCGATCGCCCCGGGGGTCGGGGACATCGAACGCACGCCGGGCCGCAGCGGCGACTACACCCCCGAGGAGGAGGGCTGGCTGCACTGCGGCCCCAACGGTGCCGGCCACTTCGTCAAGATGGTCCACAACGGCATCGAGTACGGGATGATGGCGGCGTACGCCGAGGGGCTCAACATCCTGCACCACGCCGACGCCGGGATGCAGACCCGCACGGCCGACGCCGAGACCGCCCCGATGGAGAATCCGCAGTACTACCAGTTCGACATCGACACGGCGGCGGTCGCCGAGGTGTGGCGGCGCGGTTCGGTGGTCGCGTCCTGGCTGCTGGACCTCACCGCGATCGCGCTGCATGCCAGCCCGGATCTTGAGGAGTTCGGCGGGCGCGTCTCCGACTCGGGCGAGGGCCGCTGGACGTCGATGGCTGCGATCGACGAAGGGGTGCCGGCACCCGTGCTCACCGCGGCGCTGTACTCCCGGTTCGCCTCCCAGGGCAACGACGAATTCGCGAACAAGGTCCAGTCTGCGATGCGCAAACAGTTCGGTGGCCACGACGAGAAGAAGGGCTGATCGCCCACCGACCAGCGTGACAGCCCGGTTGGGCGTCCCCGGACGTACGGATCCTAGCCGCCCGGTCCCAGGAGTGTCAGGCCACCCCGAGGAATGCGTCCACGGCGCGCGACATCAACCCCGGACCGGCGGGGTCGTCGCCGCCACGCAGGTGCTGTTCCTGCGCCCACGCGTCCACCACCGACAGCGCCTGCGGGGTGTCGAGGTCGTCGGCCAGGGCTCGCGCCAATTCGGACACGGTCGCCCGCGAGGACGGTCCCGTGGGCTGCGACAGGGCGCCCGCGCCAGGTTTCCAGGCGGCGTTGCGCCTGCGTCAGCAGATCCGCCGACCAGGGCCAGTCGGCGCGGTACGACTGCGAGAGGATGGCCAGTCGGACGGCCATCGGATCCACACCCGATTCCCGCAGTTGCGACACGAAGACCAGATTGCCCAGGGACTTGCTCATCTTCTCGCCCTCGTAGGACACCATCGGCGCGTGCAGGTAGTGGCGGGCGAACGGCCACCCTTCAAGCACTTCACCTTGCGCAGCGCTCATCTCGTGGTGCGGGAAGATCAGGTCCGTGCCGCCGCCCTGCAGGTCGAAACCGGGGCCGAGCAGGTCCAGTGCGATCGTCGCGCACTCGATGTGCCACCCGGGACGCCCTGGACCCAACGGGCTGTCCCACGACGGGTGGCCCTCCCGGGGGGCCTGCCACAACAGCGGATCGACCGGGTTCGCCTTCCCGGCCCGCTCCGGGTCGCCGCCGCGCTGCCCGGAGATCTCGATCATGTCCGGATCGTCGAGGTGGCTCACGCTGCCGAAGCGCGCTGCCGATGAGACCGCGAAGTAGAGGTCGTCATCCACGGCGTACGCCGCACCGGCGTCGCGCAGTTGCACCACCCGAGCGGCGGCGTCGTCGATCGTCTCCACCGCCCCGACCAGATCCGTGGGTGGCAGCACCCGCAGGCTGACCATGTCGTCGCGGAACCGCTGGATCTCGAAGTCCGCCAACTCCTGCCAGTCCACGCCGTCCCGGGCCGCACGCTCCAGCAGGGGGTCGTCGATGTCGGTGACGTTCTGCACGTAGCGCACGGTGTGCCCGGTGCTCAGCCAGAAGCGGTGCACGATGTCGAACAGGACGTACGTTGCCGCGTGCCCGATGTGCGTGGCGTCGTAAGGCGTGATCCCGCAGACGTACATGCGCGCCTCCTGCCCAGGCGTCAGGGGTCGCACCGCCCCGGTGGCGGTGTCGAACGCGGTCAGATCGAGTTCGAAGGGGGGCAGCGCAGGAACGGTCTCAGCAGGCCAGGAACGCACGCCTCGAGCCTAACGCCGTCCGTGGCAACTGCTTGCCGAGGTGGCCCTGCATACAGAGCTGGGCGTCCTCTCACCCTGGAGAACCGACTCCATGCTGACCTGGACATGACTCAGATGATCGGCCAGGGCAACGCAGGCCAGTCCCCGGTGGGTGCCGGGAAGGTCCGGGCCTCCAGCAGTGCCTGGGCGCGCCGGACCGTGTGACGCACCTCGGCGAGGGTCAACCATTCCTCGAGTGCGTCGAAGTCCGGCAGTGCCGAGGCGAGCCGCTCGAGCAGATCGTCGGCGATCGCTGCGCCGGCCAATCCCCACAGGACTGTTCGCAGTTTCGGGTCGGTGTGGAACGTTACGCCGTGGTCGATGCCGTAGAGCCCGTGCTCGGTGCGCAGCAAGTGGCCGCCCTTGCGGTCGGCGTTGTTGTTCACGACGTCGAAGATGATGATCTGCGCCGTCGCCGTGTCATCGCGATGGGCCACCACGACCGGGCCGTCCTCGGTCTGGGCGTCCACCACGGAGATCCATCCCGGCGGCACCTGGTTGGGCGGGAAGACCCCGAGGTCGACCGACCCCCCGACCCACTCCTGCACGATCCCGGCGCCGGCTGGACCGTGCTCACGCCATGCTGTGACGGGGACCAGGCCCCAGCCGAGGAGTCCGTCAAGCACCGCCGCGGCTTTCTCCCGGCGGCATAGGGTTCCGGACGGGAAGTCCCACAGCGGCCGCTCCCCCGCCTGCGGCTTGTACACCACCCGGACCGGACCGTCCGGAGCGTCGACGCTGCACAGCAGAGCGTTGTTCGAGGAGTCCGGAAGCCGGCCCAGCACGTGCAGCGGGGCATCGCGCAGGAGCGCCTCGCGGTTCATGCCAGGTTGCGGCGGTAACCGTTGGCGCGCGGACAGATGTGGCCGTCGGGGTCGATGGGAAGGTGGCAGAAGGGGCACTGCGGCCGGCCAGCCGCCACGACCCGGGCCGTACGGATGGAGAAGGCCAAGGCATCGATCGGGGTCAGCCGGATCCGCAGAGTGTCCGGACCGTCGCCGGTGTCGTCACCGATGTCCGGCACGTCGTCGCTGTCCGATTCTGCGTGCGCCTCGATGATCACTGATTCGTCGGTCGGGTCCCAGCCGATCCCCATGGACGCGACCCGGAACTCCGGTTCGATGGGCTGGTCGAGCGGTTCGGTGTCGACGAGTTCCTCATCGGCGTCGTCGGGCACTTCGACGCCCGACCGGCGGACCTGGTCGAGCAACTCGATCACCTTCTCCGCCAGCACCGACGCCTGTTCCTTCTCGCACACCACGGTCACGGGGGCGGCGCTGTCGGCGACCTGTAGGAAGAACGTGCGGTCACCGGGCTGCCCAACCGTGCCGACGACGAACCGCCGCGGGTGCGCGAACGACAGAATCCGACGAGTCACGGCCCGACCCTACTGTGTGTCGCGGCCACCGACGACCGCGTCGGAGTCTTCTGCTGGCGGTTTACGCGCAAGGCGTATCGCACCGGTGTCGTTGAGTTTCTCCACGAACGGCCGGCGTGCGGTGTAGTGGATGACGCTCACGGACGCGGTGTCGACGACGATCCGCTGGAAGTGGTCGAAGTGCACGCCGAGGGCATCGGCCACCACAGCCTTGATGATGTCGCCATGGGTGACGATCCACACGAAACCCTCGGGGTTCTCCCGGACCAATTGACGGACCCGATGGGTTGCCCGATGGGCCATCTGCGCCATCGTCTCCCCGGCCGGGAACTCCGCGGCGCTGGGCTGCCATTGCACGATCTCCCACGCCGGCTCGGTGGCCAGCTGGCTGAGCGCCGCACCGCTCCAGTCCCCGTAAACGCATTCGGCGAAGGCCTCGTCGACGCCTGCCACAGCCCGGCCGGCAGCGGCCATTTCGGCGGTCTGCAGCGCGCGTGGCTGCGGGCTGCTGATCAGCAGATCGAGTGGAACCTCGGCGAGCCGGTTGGCCAGGTCCAGTGCCTGATCGCGACCGGTGTCGTCAAGGGGCGAGTCGCTGCGGCCGGCCAGCACCCCCTGGGCGTTGGCGGTGGAACGGCCATGCCGGATGAGCAGAACGGTTGTCACGTGGCCCAGGATAGGGGCGTTGGGGCAGACTGCGGTTGTGATCCGTGGCATGGGTGTGTACCTCGACGGCCGATTGGCCGACACCGACCACCAACGGGGACTGCACGGCGAGATCCCCGGCGATGCGACGATGCTCACCGCGGAACTGACCGACCTGTACGCCAAGGCCTGCGCCCAGCCCCGGCAATTCGTGTGGATCGGGCTGTTCGAACCCTCCCGAGCCGAACTCGCGCTCGTGCAGCGGGTCTTCGATCTTGACCAGTTGCAGGTCGACGACGCAGCGAACCACCAGCAGCGGCCGAAGGTGGAACTCGGCGAACGGTCCGCGCTGGTGATCCTCAAACTCCTGAGCTACTACGAGCAGACCTCCGACGTGGAGACCGGCCAGATCTCGATCTTCGTCGGGGAGCACTTCATCATCACCGTGCGCTTCGGTCCGTTGGGCGAACTCACGGCGATCCGGCGCCGGCTGGAGACCGACACCGAGATGCTCAGCCAGGGTCCGCTGTCCGTGGCGCACGCGATCATGGACGCCACCGTGGACGGCTACATCGCAGTGGCCGACGAGGTCAATCGCGACGTCGAACAGCTGGAGGAGTCGGTGTTCTCACCGCAGCGCACCAATGACGCCGAAGGGATCTACCGGGTCAAGCGTGAGAACCTCGAGATGCGCCGCGCAGTCGCGCCGCTCGTCCCGATCGCCCACGCCCTGGTCCGCGACGATGTCCTCGACATCCCCGCGGGATTGCAGCCCTTCTTCCGCGACCTCGGCGATCATGTGTTGCGCGTCGCCGATCTGGCGGAGACGAACGACCAGTTGCTCATGACCTTGCTGATGGCATCTACGTCGCGTCAGGATCTCCAGCAGAACGCCGACATGCGCCGGATCAGCGCCTGGGTGGCCATCGCCGCCGTGCCCACGATGATCGCCGGGATCTACGGCATGAACTTCGACACGATGCCCGAACTGCGCTGGCGTTTCGGCTACCTGCTGGTGCTCGCGGTGATGGGCGGCGCGTGCTTCAGCATGTACCGGGCGTTCCGGCGATCCGGTTGGCTCTAACTGGAGTCACGCCGCGATGACGCCGGTGCCGAGAAGCACCAGCACCAGCGAGCCCAGCGCGATCCGGTAGATCACGAACGGCAGGAACGAGCCGTGGGAGACGTAGCGGATGAGCCAGGCGATCACGGCGTAGCCGACGCCGAACGCCACCACCGTGGCCAGGATGGTCGGACCCCAGGCCACCGCGGTGTCACCCCCGATCTTGGTCGCCTCATATACCCCCGAGACGAGCACGGCAGGGATGGCGAGCAGGAAGGCGTAGCGGGTGGCTGACGGTCGGTCGAAGCCGAGCAGCCGACCGGTGCTGATCGTGGCGCCGGAGCGGGAGACCCCGGGGATCAGGGCCAGCGCCTGACCGAAGCCGTAGATGATGCCGGTGCGCACGGTGAGATCGTCGAGCGTCTTGTCCTGTTTGCCCCAGCGATCGGCCGCCCCGAGCACCAGCCCGAAGACGATGAGGACCGTGGCCACGAGGTACAGGTTGCGCGCCGCGGTCTCGATCTGGTCGCTGAAGGCATACCCGAAGACGCCGATCGGGATGGTTCCCAGAATGACGTACCAGCCCATCCGGGCATCGATGCTGCTGCGCAGTGCCGGGTTGGTCAACGACCGGGTCCACGTGCTGATGATCCGCCAGATGTCCTTGCGGAAGTACACGAGTACGGCGGTCTCGGTGCCTAACTGGGTGACGGCGGTGAACGCAGCGCCGGGATCGCCCCACCCGACCAGCGTGCTCACGATGAGCAGATGCGCGCTCGAGGAAATCGGTAGGAATTCCGTCAGCCCCTGCACGATCCCCAGGATCAGTGCCTCCAGGTAGCTGATCGAGGGCATCAGGCCAGCCCGGCGGCTTCGACCACCTCTGCCATTGTCCGCAGGGTCTGCAGGCGCTCTTCCAGGCTGCCCGCGTACGTGGCGACCGTCAGTGTCGTCACGCCGGCGTCCGCGTAGGCCTGCAGGCGGTCCCGGACCCGTTCCGGCGGACCGATCAGGGCGGTCTTGTCGATGAAGTCCAGCGGGACCGCTGCCATCGCCCCGAGCTGGTCCTTTGACAAGTATTTGTCCTGGATGTCGATGGCGGCTTCTTCGTAACCCATGCGGCAGGCCAGGCGGTTGTAGAAGTTCTTCTCCCGGCTTCCCATGCCGCCGATGTACAACGCCGAGTAGGCGCGCACCGGCATGGCGCAGGCCTCGAGATCGTCGCCGAACACGACTGGCACGGTGGGGACCACGTCGAAGCCCTCGAGGGTCTTGCCCACCTTCTGCCTGCCAGCCTCGACGTGGCTGAGCAGTTCCGGGGCGTACTCGGGGCTGTAGAAGATGGCCAACCAGCCGTCGAACATTTCGCCGGTGAGTTCGAGGTTCTTCGGCCCGATCGCGGCGAGGTACGTGGGGATGTGCTCGCGGACCGGGTGCACGGTCAGTGTCAGTGCCTTGCCGGGCCCGTCGGGCAGCGGGAGGGTGAAGAACTCGCCGTCGTACTGCAGGCGTTCGCGGCGCAAGGCCTTGCCGACGATCTCGGTGTACTCCCGGGTGCGGGCCAGGGGCTTGTCGAAGCGCACTCCGTGCCAGCCCTCGGACACCTGCGGGCCGGAGACGCCCAGACCGAGGCGGAAACGGCCCCCGGACAGCGTGTCCAGGGTGGCCGCCGTCATCGCGCAATTGGCCGGGGTGCGCCCGGGGATCTGGAAGACCGCGCTACCGATGTCGATCTGCTCGGTCTGGGCAGCCACCCAGGCCAGCACCGTCGGCGCGTCGGACCCGTACGCCTCGGCCACCCAAGCCACCGCGTACCCGAGGCGATCGGCCTCCCGTGCCAGTGCCAGGTTGTCTGCGTCGTTGCCGGCGCCCCAGTACCCCAGATTCACTCCAAGTTTCATGGCCGGAGCCTAACGCGGCCGTGGCTGTGGGCCCACGGGGGCCGGGTGCGTGGGTCCCGGCCGCTACCCCGGAGCGATCCGGAAACCCGGGAGCCCCCGGTGGCGGTGGTTCCCCGCGGTCGCGGGGCTCAGCCCTACCCGGGAGCGATCCGGACACCGGGGAGCGATCCAACCGTGCAGAATGTCTCCCCGATGTCCGTACCTCTCCCCGGTACAAATGCCGCGCGCGCCCATGGGGCATGGGGCGATCAACCGGACCCACCGGACACGAATCCCACCCCGACCGTCGCGAGACCCGCAGCATCGACGTCCCTCTCGGCTACGGTTTGCACGTGGAGATCCGATCGGTCGGCCGCAGCGGCCTGCAGGTGAGCCGCATCGCGCTGGGCACCATGACCTGGGGACGGGACACCGACGAGCACGAGGCCTCGGAGTTGCTCGACCTGTTCCTGGGCGAGGGCGGCACGCTGGTGGACACCGCCGATGTCTACGCCGACGGTGAGTCCGAGAAGATCCTCGGTCGGCTCCTGGTCGACAGCGGCAGGCGGGATGCGGTCGTGCTGGCGACCAAGGCCGTGTCCCGGCCAACGACGCAGCGTCGTTTCGACGCCTCCCGCGGCCACCTGCTCAACAGCCTCGACGGCTCACTGCGCCGGCTCGGCGTCGACCACGTCGACTTGTGGCAGTTGCACGCGTGGGATCCGTTGACCCCCATTGAAGAGACACTGGCGGCCGTGGACCATGCCGTGACCAGCGGCAAGGTCCGCTACGTCGGCGTCAGCAACTACGCGGGCTGGCAGACCGCCCACGTGGCGACCTGGCAGCGTGCCGTGCCGGGGCGGGTGGTCCCGGTGTCCACCCAGGTGGAGTACTCCCTGCTGCAGCGCGGGGTCGAGCGGGAGGTCGTGCCCGCCCTGCGGGCCCACGGGATGGGCATGATCGCTTGGTCGGCACTTGGTCGCGGGGTGCTGACGGGCAAGTACCGCTCGGGGATCCCCGCGGACTCCCGCGCCGGCAATCCCGCTTTCGCCAGTTTCGTCCAGCCGTATCTCACTGACGCGGCCCGTCGCATCGCCGATGCCACCGCAACCGCGGCCGAAGGACTGGGGGTCAGTCCCTCGGAGGTGGCGTTGGCCTGGCTCCGCGACCGCCCGGGCGTGACGGCGGCGCTCGTCGGGGCTCGTACGGTCGCACAACTGCGCACAGCCCTGGCCAGCGAAGAACTGGAGATCCCGGTGCAGATAGAACAGGCCCTCACCGACGTGTCCGCGCCCCCGATGTCCTACCCGGAGTACGGCTGGAATCAGCGCTGAAGCCCTGCCAGATCCGCTAGTCCCGCCAGCGGGATCCCCACCCAGTCCGGTCGGTTGCGCTGCTCGTACACGGCCTCGTAGGCGGCCTTGTCCACCAGATACGCCGTGAAGAGGACGGAGTGCGCTGCCGGATCGGCACCCCCAGCGGCGGTGTACCCCGCGAGGAACTGATCCTGCGCCTGTCGCCACCGGCGGCCGCTCTCCCCCGCGACGTAGGCGTACGACCTGATCATTGCCGCGACGTCACGCAACGGGTGGTCGAAGACCCGACGTGACTCGGCCGGCCCGCCGGGCTCACCTTCGAAGTCGAGCACCAGCCACCCATCGTCGGTGTGCAGAACCTGGCCCAGGTGCAGATCGCCGTGGACCCTCTGGACCCGCACATCGGCCAGGCCCGCGACGCGATCGATGACCTCGTGCAACGGGCCCGCCATCTGCTGCATCTGCGGCACGGTCTGCACCGCCAAAGCCAGGCGCGCGGCCATCCGTGCCGCCAGTTCGGACGCCGCGACTGTGCGCACTCCGAATGCCTGCACCAGGTCCTGGTGGACCCGCGCGACGGCCGCACCCAGCGCGTACGACTCCGGTCCGAATCCCTCCGCCTGATGTACCAGATGCCAACCGTCCACAGACCCCGGGTAGTACCGCTGCACGAGGGCGAGGTCGCCGGTGACGGCCTCGCCTGTCCGTAAATCCCGCCACGTGCCGGCCACCCACCCGAGCACCTCGCCGATGTTCGGGCATCCCACGTGTGACAGGGCGGCCTGGACCTCGATGTCCGGGTTGGGTCCGGGGGTCAGCAGCCGGAAGAACTTCACGAAGACCTCGTCGCCGAAGATCCCCGAGGTGTTGCTCTGCTCCACCGACAGAAGGTGGTACGTGCCGAGATGATCGGGCGCCCGCAGCCATCGGGTCACCAGCGGCTGCTCGCCCACGACGGCGGCGCTGATCGGGGTTTGCTCACCTGCCGCCAACAGCGCCTGCACCACCTCGGCATGGGCCAGCCCGTCGTGGACGAAACCGTGGCCGACCCGGCCGATGAGGCTGTCGGCATGTCGACGATCCGCGAACAGGACCGGCACCTGGTACACCTGCGGCAGGCCGTTCGCTGTCACGGCCAGGATCACCTGTTCCCCGCTGCTCAGCGGCACCCGTGAAAGGACCTGCGGGTCGGTGAGACGGGCGTCCTTCGCGGCGAACCAACGACGGCTGCGCAACCAGGGCACCAGCACATCGAGCAGTTGTTCGTCGGACAGGGTCACGTCCGGCAGTGTGCCGCACTCACGCGTGCATTCGCATCATGATCCGGCGAGGCATCCGGCGGGTCTACGGTGGAGGGGTGAGCACGCACACTGTCACGAACCAGCCCCCGATGCTGGTCCACAACGCCTTCGCCGACGACGACGCCCTGCGCGAGGCGGTTGCTGCTTTCGGGGGCGATCCCGGTGATCCCGACCTGCTGGAACTCGGCGCCCTGGCCGGTTCGGAACAGGCCCGCGAATGGGGCCGTCTGGCCAACGAGTACGCGCCGGTGCTGCGGACCCATGACCGGTACGGCAACCGGATCGACGAGGTCGAGTTCCACCCGTCGTGGCACGAACTGATGACCGTGGCCGTCCGGCACGGTCTGCACGCCGCCCCCTGGAGCGCCGACGACAAGGCCGCACATGTCAAGCGCGCCGCTGGCTTCCTCACCTGGTCACAGGCCGAAGCCGGTCACGGGTGCCCGATCTCGATGACCTATGCCTCGATCCCCGCACTGCGCGTCGATCCCGCCCGGGCGGCCGTGTGGGAGTCCGGTCTGGCCAGCCGCGAATACGACTTCGGGCTGCGCACGCCAGCGGACAAGCGAGGGTTGATCGCAGGCATGGCCATGACCGAGAAGCAGGGCGGCTCGGACGTGCGCACGAACACCACGGTCGCCGCCGAAGTCGGTGATCACTATGTGCTCACCGGGCACAAGTGGTTCTGCTCCGCGCCGATGAGCGACGTGTTCCTCGTCCTGGCCCAGGCACCGGGCGGCCTGACCAGCTTCATCGTGCCGAGGGTGCTGCCCGATGGCACGCGCAACGTCTTCGAGATCCAGCGGTTGAAGGACAAACTCGGCAACCGGTCGAACGCCTCCAGCGAGATCGAGTTCGATGGCACGTGGGCGCAGCGTCTCGGCGACGAGGGCCGCGGGGTGCGCACGATCGTGGAGATGGTGTCGGCCACCCGGCTGGACACGGTTCTGGGCTCGACGGCGCTGATGCGCAAGGCGCTGTCCGAAGCGGTGTGGCACGCCGGCCATCGGGAGGCCTTCGGAGCGACCCTGATAGACCAACCGCTGATGCGGCAGGTCCTGGCGGACATGGCGCTTGAGGTGGAGGCAGCCACGTGGCTGGGCCTGCGCCTCGCCCACGCCGTGGACGCCTCCCAGGCCGGTTCCAGTGAGCAGGCCGCGCTGCGCCGCATCGCCTTGCCCATGTCGAAGTACTACGTGTGCAAGCGGGCGCCGGGGCTGACGTTCGAGGCGATGGAGTGCCTCGGGGGCGTCGGCTACGTCGAGGAGACCGGAATGCCGCGGCTGTACCGCGAGGCGCCGGTGAACTCGATCTGGGAGGGTTCGGGCAACGTCAACGCCCTGGACCTGTTGCGCGCGATCGCTCGCAATCCGGAGAGCCTGGACGCCTACCTGCAGGCACTGGCGCCGGCGGCCGGATGCGACGAGGCTTTCGACACGCAGTTGCGCGACGTGCTCAACGCGCTGGCCCAGAACCCGGCCGGGGCACCCGCCCGCGCGCGCTGGCTGGCCGAGCGGATGGTGCTGCTGCTGCAGTCAGCCCTGTTGGTGCAGCACGCCCCCAGTGCCGTGTCCGACGCCTTCATCGCCACCCGGCTGCGGCAGTCCGCGGGCACCTACGGTGTCGTCGATCTCGGCGCACAGGATGTGGCCGCGATCCTGGAGCGCGCTGGCGTCGCTGGCTGATCTGCGCCGATACACGCCAGTGACCGCCGCATAGGGCAGGATCGGGTCTATGCCCGCTCAGATCGACGAGGTGCAGTTCTACGAGGCGCCGCCCGAGACCGTGTTCGCCATGCTCGCCGACGAGGAGTTCATCGTCCACAAGAGCACCCAGAGCGGCTCGTTGGACGTGTCGGCCAGCGTCGAATCCGACGGTGACGAGTACCGCATCCACAACCGCCGAGTCATGCCGGCCAAGGTGCCCGGCTTCGTCAAGAGGTTCCTGGGTGACACCATCCCGCTGGATGAGACCCAGACGTGGGGACCGGCCGCCGAGGACGGCTCGCGGGAGGCGCAGTTCACCCTGGACTTCGACGGCCAGCCGATGAGCTTCGGGGGCACCATCACGCTGCGACCGCAGAACGGCGGGACCGCGGTGGAGACCAAGGGTCCGATCAAGTGCACGGTGCCGTTCCTCGGTGGGCGGATCGAGAAGTTCGCCGCGGAGTGGATCAGCAAGTACCTGAACAAGGAGCAACGCGTCGGCGCCGCCTGGCTCGCCGACCAGGAATGAGCCGGCCGTCGCCGGTCGAACTGCTCACCGTGCACGCGGTGCGCCTGCTCGGCGTGGCAGAGTCCGAGGCCGTGGCTGCACGATTCGGCCTGGATCGGGAAACCACCTCGGAACTGCTGCTCGACTTCGAGGCCGTCGGCTGGATAAAACACAGTCGTTTCGCGGGATCAGGTGGGTGGAGCCTCACCGATGCCGGTCGGCGGGCAGGCGAGCAGATGCTGCGCGACGAACTCGATGCCGCGGGTGCGCGGGGCGTCGTCGAGAGCGCCCACGCCCACTTCGAGCCGGTCAACTCCCGTTTCCAAGAGACTGTCACCCGGTGGCAGGTCCGGCCCACGCAGGCGGACCCGTTGGCGATCAACGACCATACGGATTTCCGGTGGGACGATCGTGTGATCGCCGACCTCGGCTCCCTCGTGCGCAGGGTGGTTCCGGCGTGCGACCAGCTGCGCGGGTCCTTGGCGAGGTTCGACGGCTACTCGAAGCGTCTGGAGTCAGCCATCGCACTGGCCCGCGACGGCGAGGTGCGGTGGATCGACGAGGTGGGCCTCGATTCGTGCCACGCGATCTGGTTCGAGCTGCACGAGGACCTGCTGGCCACCACGGGCCGGACCCGTGCCTCACATCCGTGAGCGGTCGCCCACCAACTGCGCCAGCGCCGACAGTCGTGACAACGAGCGGAAGTACTTCTTGCGATAGCCGCCCCTGAGCATCTCCGGGCTGAAGATCGCGCCGAGTGACTCCCCCGCGGCGGCCACCGGGACGTCGTTGTCGTAGAGGCGGTCGACCAGCACCACGAGGCGCAGGGCCACGTCCTGCGTGATCAGCTGATGCACACCGGTGAGGCCGACCAGCGGTATCCCGTCCACAAGGCGTGCGTACTTCGACGGGTGCACGCGGGAGAGGTGCTCACACACGGCGTCGAACCGGTCGAAAGTTGCGCCCGGGGTGGCTGACACGAGTGCGAACACCTCGTCTTCGGCGCGGGCAGGCGGCGCAGTCGGCACGCCACGATGCCGGTAGTCCACACCGTCGATGCGGATCACGTCGAAGTGCGCCGAAAGCCCTTGGATCTCGCGCAGGAAGTCGTCGGCGGCGAACCTGCCCTCGCCGAGGGCGTCAGGCAGCGTGTTGGAGGTCGCGGCGAGTCGGACACCGCGCTCGGTGAGTGCCATGAGCAGCGAACTCATCAGCACCGTGTCGCCGGGATCGTCGAGTTCGAACTCGTCGATGCACACCAGGGACAGGCTGGACAGTGCCTCGACCGCTCCTGCAAAACCCAAAGCCCCAACGAGATGTGTGTACTCGACGAACGTGCCGAAGGCCTTCGACCCCTCCGTGGCGTGCCAGATCGAGGCCAGCAGGTGGGTCTTGCCCACCCCGAAGCCGCCGTCGAAGTAGATGCCGGGACGTGCCTCGGCGGGAGCCGCCCGGCGCAGCCATCCGCGGCGCCTGGGCTGGCCGGCCGCGGCCACGAAGGCGCGGGCGCCGGCGACCGCTGCCGCCTGACTGGAGTAGTAGGGATCCGGACGGTATGAGTCGAAGCTCACCTGCCCGAAGTGCGGTGGCGGGACCAGCCCGGCCACGAGATCCTGCGCGGCCACGTCGGGCACGATTTCGCACAGACTCTTGGCCACGTCAGGAATCTACGCGCTGGCCGGCGAGCGGGGAGGATGCAGGTCCGGGGTTGGCACGCTCCACGACGTTCGACGGGGAGGGCATTCCCCCGCGGCGCTCCGGGTCGACGGCGGGCCCCGAGCAGTGGTCAGATGGTGCGATGGACGATGAGCACCTCTGGGAAGCCTACGCGTGGCCGCAGCGCAGCATGCGGGTCAACTTCGTGACGAGTATGGACGGGCACATACAGGGTCCCGACGGCAAGTCCGGCACGCTCAGCAGCCAGGAGGACCGCCGCATCTTCCACATGCTTCGCGCGGGCTGCGACGCGGTGCTCGTCGGGGCCGGCACCGCCCGGATCGAGAACTACAAGCAGATCAGCATCAAACCCGAGTGGGAGGTCCTACGCGACAACCCCGATCCTCCGGTGCTCATCATGGTGTCGGCCAGCGGCAACGTGCCGGACATCGAGGGTGCGCGCACGGTGGACGGGACGGACCTGGCGGCGGTCAAGGAGCAGTACCCGCGGATCCTGTGCGAAGGGGGCCCGCACCTTTTCACAGCACTGCTGGAGCAGGGGCTGGTCGACGAATTGGCGCTGAGCACGTCCAACCACATCGGCGGCACCGGTTCTCTGGTGACGGCGGGGATGTGGCGCGAGGCCGTCGCGAGGCACGTCCACCAGGACGACGAGGGAACGTATGCGCTGTGGGCCATCCCGTGATCGCGCCGATGCTGGCCAAGGCCGTCGGCGATCAGCTCCCGGACACCCCGGGATTGCTGTACGAGCCGAAGTGGGACGGCTTCCGGTGCCTGATCTTCCGTGACGGGGATTCGGTGGTTCTGCAGAGCCGCAAGGAGGAGGACTTCTCCTATCTGTTCCCGGAGGTGGTGGCCGTGGCGCAAGGCCTGTCCCCCGGGACCACGCTGGACGGCGAACTGGTGATCGTCGGTGACACGGGGCTGGAGTTCGACCTGCTGAGCAACCGGATTCGGCCACGGTCGGAGGCGGGCGGCTGGAAGATCAAGGAACTCAGCGAGCAGACCCCCGCGCGCTACGTGGCGTTCGACCTGTTGCGACGCGACGGCGAGGACGTGAGTCAAGAACCCTTCGTGCAGCGCCGGGAGATGCTGGAGTCGCTCGCCATGCCACCGCAGATGCACCTCACCCCCATCACCGACGACCCCGCTGTGGCCCGCGAGTGGTTCGACCTCTTCGAAGGTGCCGGCCTGGACGGGGTGGTGTGCAAACCCGCCGATGCGCCATACACCCCCGGCAAACGGACCATGCTCAAGGTGAAGCACATACGCACCGCGGACGTGGTGGTCGCCGGCTGGCGGCCCTACAAGAACACCGCGCCGGACGGCTCCGAGATGCTGGGGGCGCTGCTGCTCGGGCTCTACGACGATGACGGCGTACTGCACAACGTCGGCGCGGCCGGATCCTTCACCCGGGACAACCGCATCGCGCTGGCCAAGGAACTTGCGTCGATCGAAGTGGGCCCCGACGACGACCACCCGTGGCGCTGGGCCGGCGACGGCCAGCGGGTCCCCGGGATGCAGTCGCGGTGGACGGGCAAGAAGGACATGGGCTTCCACCCGCTCAAGCCGGTGCTGGTCGCGGAGGTGAAGTACGACCACATGCAGGGTGATCGCTTCCGGCACGTGGCGTCGTTCGTGCGCTGGCGGCCGGACCGTGAGCCGAGCAGTTGCACGTACGAGCAACTCGAACAACCGGTGCGCTTTGACGTTTCGGCGGTCCTGGCCGGCGAGGTGCGCTGATGGCGGCCAAGGAGACGTTCCTGGAGGTGGCTGGCCGCGAGGTGCGCGTGTCCAACCCGGACAAGATCTACTTCCCTGAGCCTGGGTATACGAAACTCGACGTGGTCTCGTATTACGCCACCGTCGCGCCGTTCATGCTCCCCTACCTGCTGGACCGGCCCACAGCTTTGGAGCGCTGGCCCGACGGCGTTCAGCCCGACGTGAAGATGGCGCAGCGCGGACGGCGCGTCGGGCCCGGCGAAGCGTTCTACCAGAAGCGCGTGCCGACGCACGCTCCCGACTGGATCAAGAGCCACGAGATCGCTTTCCCCTCGGGCCGCACCGCCGACGAAATCACCCCGACCGAGCAGGCGGTGATCGTATGGTGCGCGAACCTCGGCGCGATCGTGTTCCATCCCTGGGCCGTGACCGCGCCCGACGTGGACCACCCCGATGAGCTGCGGCTCGATCTCGACCCACAGCCCGGCACCGACTTCCACGACGCGGTGGCCGCGGCCGCAGTACTTCGCGACATCCTCGACGAACTCGGGATGCAGGGCTGGCCGAAGACCTCCGGTGGACGTGGACTGCACGTCTTCGTACCGATCGAGCCCCGCTGGGACTTCATCGATGTGCGGCACGCTGCCATCGGGATCGGCCGCGAGATGGCACGGCGGGCCCCGGAATTGGTCACCGTCGAGTGGTGGAAGGAGAACCGCGGCGAGCGGATATTCCTCGACTACAACCAGAACGCCCGGGACCGCACGATCGCCAGTGCCTTCTCGGTCCGGCCGCGGCCCCTGGCCCCGGTGTCCACTCCCCTGACCTGGAACGAAGTGCCAGAGACCGATCCCGGTGACTGGACTATCGCCACCGTGCCCGGCCGCCTGGCTGAGGTCGGCGACGTTCATGCAGATCGGTGGGGGCAGGCCTTCGACCTGACACCGGCTCTGGAGCTGTACGACGGGGAGGAAATGGCCTATCCCCCGGACTATCCGAAGATGCCCGGCGAACCGAAACGGGTGCAACCGAGCCGGAATACCGACCTGACCAGGGGGAACGCCGGGAAGGGTGGGCTGGACCGTGGGGAGGATTGACGCACAGCGCAAGCTCGCCGGAATATCTTGCGTCACTCGCGCCTGATGCCCTTGGAGATCGCCCTCGGGTCGGTCTTCTCACCGCGTCAAACGTCCTCTTGGCAAAATGAGAAATCCCCTTGAGACGTGGAGGCACTCGCCGCCGAAAGGGTGCTGGGGTTGGGTGATGTCATCAGCCACGTCCGGACTGGAGCACGACCGCAGCCCTGCCTACTCTCCGATGAAGGGCAGTACCCGCACCCGCTGTCGACCCGGCTCTAGCGTGATCAAGGCTCCTGATTCCAGCTCGCTGGCCATCTGCGCGACGGTTGAGATCAGCATCGGCGCCAACGCCTCAGGCCGCAGATCACCACCGCGAAGCTGGACGACGCTCGGGCCGGCGGCGCCCGATGAGGCCAGCATGGAACCGAAGTCCAGGTCATTGGTCAGAACGACAGCGTCGCGGTGCCTGGCAGTCTGCATGATCACCACGTCGGCATCCGTTGCTTCACCGATTTCCGACCAATGCTCGGCATCCAACCCGGCGTCGCGCAGCCAATCAACCCACCGTGGAGAAAGGTTCATGTCAACGATGAACCTCATGCCGTTTCGAGCTCGATCTCCCGCTCCTCGGCCAGCCAGGCGGCGTACCGGAGTGCCTGAAGAACGTCTTCACGCTCAAGGTAGGGGTAGTCGGACAGCAGACCGTCGATTGTCACTCCCGAACCGATCTGTCCCACGATCATGCCCACCGTCACCCTCATCCCGCGGATGCAGGGACGCCCGCCCATGACCGCAGGATCACGGGTGATCCGATCCAACGTCGCCATGTGAGCCTCCCTTTGGTTTAGCGGTACAAGTCTACGGCCATGTGCAATTCCCCGGCTGTACGCGAGATCGTTCCGTGAACCTCGTGAGCATAGGCCGGGAATCGCTCCGACCACGATCCGTTAAGTCTTCAAGCAGTGTGCTCCGGCATCAGGGAACCAAGATCGCGGATTCGCCGGAATATCTTGTCGCACAGCGCGCCCTCCCCCGGGGGCAACCGCCCGGGGGGACCCGAAGGAGGCCGGGGCAGGGAAGGGGGGGGGGCCGGAAGGAGGGACGGGGCCGGGCCGCCGCGGGCAGGTCACTGGGAACAGCGGTCATCGCGATGAGCTCCAGAGTCAGTCGGTGAGTCGGTTCTCTGAGGATCAGGCCCGGCACCACGCCGAAACGGATCACCTCGTACCACCCCCCCCCCCCCAACCAAACGAGGGGCGGGCCCCCCGGGGGGGGGGGGGGGGGGGGGGGGGGGGGTAAGGCTAGCCGCCCGCGAGAATGCGGATCTAGCCTGGGGGCACCCGTCGCCTCAACCCAGAGCCAAGGGAGCCGGCCCCGGCCACCACTGCGGCGGTCTCCAAGTCGAAGGTCAAGACGATCGCCCGCAACCAGGCGAACAAAGCCATCACGGCCCGTGCTCCGGGACTGTCCGTGCTGTCGGCCAAGACCGCCGCACCGACGGCCCCGCCGGCGGCGACCTGACCGGGGAGTATCCGGATCCGAAGATCGCGGACAACGCGGTGACGACAACGAAGATCGCCGACGAGGCCGTCACGACGGCCAAGATCGCCGCGAACTCGGTGACCACGCCGAAGATCGCGGATAATGCCGTCAACTCGGCCAAGATCGCTAACGCCACCATCACCCAGGACGACCTCGCGCCGAACAGCGTCGGCAACGCTCAGCTCCAGACCAAGGTGTTTTTCGCGAAGGTGCAGTACAACGCGGCCAACCCGGTAATCCTCGCGGGGAGCCCCGGTGTGAGCTCGCAGGGAGAGGGAGCGTTGGCATTTCCGAGAATCGGGTTCCCGCAGTCAATGGCCAATTGCGCGATCACCGCAACGACCTCAGCCGCCGCTGGTACGTCGATCGTGCGCCATTCGAGCCAGTCGGGCGGCACCGTAGTGCAGCTCGCGGTCCAGGATGGGGCGAACGCCGGCGTCCGCGAGAACTTCAGCATCATCGGCATCTGCTGAGGGATTCGATCGAATGGCGCGTACGAATGGGAGTGGGCCGTATACCACCGGACCTCGCTGCTCAATCCCCGGCTGGCCACGACCGATTACTGGGCCGAATCAGGGTTTTCGTGCATGGCGTTTCAGGCACTGATCAGGCGCGGAGGACATCGACGCTGACCGGCTACCCCTATCCGGTCGACCGGGTTTGATCCGCACGAGGGCCAATGCCCGAAGCGACTCCCGGTCAGAGAGCGATCGTCAGGAACTCAGTGCGACGGCGGTGTCCTCACAACGGGTCCCGCATCGCTGTTCCGTACGAACATCAGTCCTTCGCGGAATCGCCGATCGATTGTGAGGGGGCCTTGCCGGCCAGAGCCGAAAAGGCCCCGTACACCAGGAACGCCGGCCACACCGTGCCCTTGAGCAGACCGACCGCGCGATCGCGCGGGGTGTCCGAATGCGTCCAGAAGTAAACCCATGCGCCGATGACACCCAAGCCGTACACGGGACTGCCTCCGGCCCCTGACATGGACTTGCCGCTCTGCTGCTTCTGGTTGTTCTCATCCGTCATATCCTCACGGTAGACCTGTGCCACCGGTTGTGAGGTGTCGTCTTGGGTCGGTACCTGATGAACGCGAGTTCCCTGCCACCCGACGGCACGAAGGTGACCCGATCTCTGAGTGCAGTCTGGCTGCACCAGTGAGTTCGTGCGTTTCGGTCCCGACGCGGCGCGACTTCGAGAGTCAGGGTGGCCAACGGTCAGTTCGTGCTAGATTCACCAGCTCGCTGCTGGATGGTCTGGTTGAGCCGCGACACCGATTCCCGCAGTTCAGCCACCTCGGTGCGCAGGGCCCGCGCATCTTCGGCGGTCAGAGCAGAGCCTTCGGCGGGGCTGTTCTTGTCGTCACCGAGAATCCAGGCGACGAGTTTGGCGGTGAACATACTGGCAGCCAGGATGCCGCAGACGCTGACGACCACACCCAAGAACTTCCCGTCGGCCGTGGTGGGCGCGAAGTCCGTCCCAGTGTCGACGTGCAGCAGACCGCCGAAAGCCCAAACGAAGGCGTCCCCGGGCCCATGGATGCCGGAGGACTGCTGATTGTTCTCCAACTCCACCATCGTCAGCGCGGACATCACGCCCACGAACACGATCAGGACGAATGAGAACGTGAAGCCGTCGCCCGCAGACAGTTGCCGCAACTCCAGAATGAAGGCTACGACGATCAAGATGAACCAGATCGGATCCCAGAAGAGGATCAGGAACAGCGGGGCGATCAGCAGCATCGGTAGCGCCGGATGACGCAGGACGAACGCGAGTCGACCAGTTTCGCCGCTCACCTGCCGGATCCACGTGATAAGGAGCAAGATCCACAGGACTACCACTATGCCGTTCAGAATCCGCACCGTCGAAGGGCCCCAGTGGCCGAAGCCGGTGATGATGATCGTCAGAGAGTAGACGGAAATGAAGGCAAGGCGCGCGATCGCAGGCCAGAACTCCGACAGCGGCGGGCGTCGCGCTGGCTCCATGTCAGCCGCCTCGGAAAGCTCTTCTGCGGAGGACATGCCGGCGAGCCTATCGGGTGGAAGGACTCCGGACACGGTCGTGCCGGTTGCTGACGCCGACGGGCAGGGACCGGTCACAAACCATCCGGTTCAAAGGCACGTAGGCGAGGCGAATTCGCCGCAACATTTTGTCGCATAGCGCACCCCACTCCCCCTCGTGACGCACACCGTCTCCGGGTGAACACTGGCGAAGATGCCCGGCGAACCGCAACGGGTGAGCCGAGCCGGGCGCAGGACTGACTGACCGCGAGCGGATTGGAGCGTCAGGTGGGGTTCGTGCAGTTGGATGGGGTTCGTCGCCGCCTGAGTATCATCCAACTACCCGAACCCCATCCAACGCGACGAAGAGCCTGACCCGGATTCCCGGACACGGGTGGTGTGGGGACGACACCGGGACCTCTTGGGTGGTCGGTGTGGACGCGGACGACGACCTTGCCACGGCTGCCGGTGTGGGCCTCCCAGCGGTAGTTGGTGTCCCACCGCCAGGAGGCCCACACCGCAGCACGGAGGCAGATGGCTCCGAACTGGACGGACTCCCCTGGGTTCACACGTGCCGCTGGGCACCAACGGTTTCACGGTCCCGGCTGGTCGCCATGGTCGCCGACTGTGCGGTGCGCGGCCACGTCCAGGCGGACCGCAGGATGAGGGCGAGCAGGACCAGTTCCAGTGCGACGCCGAGACCGTAGAAGACGATCCAGGTTTCGCTCGCCAGGTTGAATACCGTAACGGGGACGTAGAGCGCGGCCACGATGAGGTTCGCGCTGCGGCTCACCCGGGCAGGCAGCGTCGTCGACAGCACGATCATCAGGATCGGGACGGCCATCAGGGTCAGTGCCGACGTCGAGAAGGTCTGGGAGAGGGCGAACTCGAACACCCTGCCGTCGAGGATGTCGCTGATGGTGCCGGGCGTGTAGAAGTTGAGAATGTCCACGTAGGCGTACAGGAACATGAAACTCGTCCACGCTGCGGCGAGTTTCGCTCTCACCGGCATGGGCTGGTCTTCCAGTGTTGTGGCTTGTTGACGTGTTCTCATCATGGGCTCCGTTACTGTCGTGAGGATCGGTAGTTCCACGATCGCTGGGCCCAGCGCCGGGCGTATCCGCCCGGAGGCCGGAGTGCGCCTGGCCGATGGCACGGTCTCTGTCTCGTTCTTTGGGTGGGTACGCCGACGCGGGCCGATCCCTAGGCTGGACCCGTGATCACTGTCCGGCGCTCGATCTGGCATGAGCCACGGCCTACAGACGCTCCACCCATCGGTCGTCTCGACTGGCTGCTGGTGGGCGTGTTCGCGGCCGCCGCCGTGCTCGAGGGCATCGTTCGGCCGGACCTGGCCTGGCGACCCCTTGTGATGGTGCTCGCCCTCGCGCTACTACCGGCCCTGCTCTGGCGGCGGAGCCGCCCCCTGCTGGCTGCCCTGATCGGGTGGGGTGCCGCCGGGCTGCTCTCGGTCCTCCAGCTGACTGCGAACACCGGGGACCTCGGACTGCTGTCCATGATGGCCGTCCTGATCCTGCTCTACTCCCTGGTGCGGTGGGGCTCTGGACGGGAGATGGTCCTGGGGACAGCCTTCGTGACCGTCGTCGTCGCGCTGGGGATGTCCGCCGCCTCAGCCGGCTGGGCCGAAGTCCTCGGCGCGAGCGCCCTCTTGCTGATGATCGTCGCCCTCGCGGCTGTTTTCCGGTACCGCGCGGACCTGTGGCAGCGCCAACAGCGCGAGATCCGCAATGAGGAGCGGGTAGCGCTGGCGCGCGAGTTGCACGACACCGTGGCCCACCACGTCTCGGCCATCGCGGTGCAGGCGCAGGCCGGTGGTGTGGTCGCCGGCACCCAGCCCGAGAAGGCTGCCGAGGTCCTGGCCGCGATCGAGTCTGAAGCGTCGCGAACCCTGGCGGAGATGAGATCCATGGTGCGCGTGCTACGTGAGGAGGACGCCGTCGCCTACGCACCGCAACGGGGTGTCGCGGACCTGCCTGCTCTGGCGCGCGACGACACGGCGCCCGCCGTCGAGGTCTCGCTGAACGGTTCGTTGACCAGGCTGGCACCATCCGTGGACGCCGCGCTCTACCGGCTCGCGCAGGAGTCGCTCACCAACGCCGTACGGCACGCCCATGGCGCGACCCGCGTCGGGATCGACGTTCGCCGGGAGGGCGACGCCGTGAGGCTGCGTGTGAGCGACGACGGACAGACCGAGCCGGGGCCGACCCCGGAGCCTGGGTTCGGCCTGCTGGGTATGGCCGAACGTGCCCAGCTCCTCGGCGGATCGTTCTCCGCCGGACCGGGGCCCGAGGGTGGCTGGGTGGTCGAGGCCGTGCTGCCGGTGGAGACGCTGGCATGAGCATCCGTGTTGTCGTCGCCGACGACCAGGACTTGGTCCGGACCGGCCTGGTGATGATCCTCGGCGCGCAGCCCGACCTCGAGGTCGTGGGGGAAGCAGCAGACGGGCTCGCAGCGCTCGAAATGGCGACCCAACTGCGTCCCGATGTCCTCCTTGTCGACATCCGAATGCCCGGGCTCGACGGCGTCGAGGTGACGCGGCGCCTGGCCGGGCCAGACGTGACGGATCCGATGGCGGTCGTCGTCATCACCACGTTCGACCTCGACGAGTACGTCCTCGGGGCCCTGCGCGCGGGCGCCCGCGGCTTCCTGCTCAAAGACGCCGGGCCGGAACTCCTCGTGCAGGCCATCCACGCGGCGGCTGATGGTGACGCGCTGATCGCCCCGAACGTCACCCGCCGACTGCTGGCGACGTTCGCCGATCAGGCGCCAGCGGTCGCGGTTCAGCCCGTCGACCCGCTCACCGAACGCGAGGAGGAGGTGCTCGCGCTGGTGGCACGGGGCCGGACCAACGCCGAGATCGCCACCGAACTCTTCGTCGCCCTGAGCACGGTCAAGACCCACGTCGCATCGTTGATGACCAAGCTCGGCGCGCGCAACCGCGTGGAGATCGCGATGTGGGCATACGACACGAGGCGCGTGAGAGCCGATTAGGGCGTGTCTCCATCCGGGACCACGGCGGCGTATATGCAGACCGGAAGAGCGAACTGCCCAAGCGCATCAAGCTGTCTGCCGTGCTCACCTCCGCGAATGCCCGGCAACACCGCCGTCACCCGCACCACCACCTACACAGCAGGCAAACGCGGCCAAGAGAATCACCGGAACACTTGTCGCGCAGCGCACCACACTCCCCCTCGTGACGCACACCGTCAGCGGGTGAGCATTCCGAAGATGCCCGGCGGACCGAAACGGGTGGGCCAACCCGGGCGCGGGACTGACTGACCGCAGATCGGAACCATCAGTCGGTTCAGTAGATGTCCGAACGTGGACCGACTGCCAGCACGGTGACCGTCATGTCCTGATCGTCAGTTCGGTACAGGATGCGGTAGGTGCCGCGACGGGCGCTGTGTCTGTCGTCCAGGGGCGGCATGAGTTGCTTGCCCACCCGATGTGGGTTGTCCAGCAGTGGTCCGGTGATGAACTCGAACGCCGCGAAAGCGATCGATTCCGGCAACTTTTCAGCAAACTGCCGGCGCACCGTGGATGTGCTGACGAGTCGGTAGAGACGCGCGGTCACCCGTGCATCCGGCGCTGCTCCATCGCCTCTTTCAGGTCGTCCGCCGACTCCACCCTGCCAACGGCGAGATCGGCATCCGACGAGACGAGCTGGGCGATCATGTCGGGATCGGCCAGTGCCGCGATGGTCTCCTCCAGTCGTTGCAGATCATCGGGCGCCAGCAACACTGCTGACGGGTGGCCATGCACGGTCACGATCACCCGCTCGTGCTGAGTGCTGACCCTACTGATCAATTCCGACAGATGGGCCTTCACTTCCGCGAGTGGCAAGCTAGTCATAGTCATAAGTGTGACCAACTATCCGGGCGCTGGCGATAGGCGAAGCCGGCCGGTCCGGCCTCCGAATCGCCCATCGCCGGGAGGTCTACGACCGCTGAGTCATCAGGCAAGCTCCGAAGTCGTGCCCATGGCGTCATGGGTGCCATCAGGCAAGCTCCAAAGTTTGCCACTTGGAGTGATGGCGGGTGATCCTGGTTCGGATGTCACCGGCAAGCGGAAGGAGTGCGCAGTGGGAGCCAGACACGCCGACCAGGTGTGCGAGACAGCTGCGTGGACTGCCTGCGCCGACCACCAACTGGTTTGTGTGTGATGGCTGAGTTCGACAGACGCTACTGGGAAGACCACTGGGAGCCCGCCGCGGCGTCGGTCCGGCGCCTCCCCGCCAATCCCTACCTGCCGGCCGAGACCATGCGACTGCCCATCGGCACCGCACTCGACGCCGGCTGTGGGATGGGGGCCGAGGCCCTCTGGCTCGCCGAGAACGGCTGGCAGGTAACCGCCGCCGACATCTCCACGAAAGCGCTGGCGGCGGCGCGGGCCCGCGCCGCCGAAGCCGGGATCGACGCTGAGATCGAGTGGGTGGAGGCCGATCTGGCCCGGTGGGAACCCGGACGGACCTGGGATCTGGTGGTCACCAACTACGCCCACGCCGACATCGGACAGCTCGCGTTCTACGAGCGTCTGTCATCCTGGGTGTCCCCCGGTGGCACGCTGCTGATCGTGGGTCATCTTCACACCCACCACGAAGAGGATCGCGGTGCACATGACCATCCCGAGAGCGCCACGGCGACACTGGACACGATCACGCATCTCTTCCGCGGCCCGCACTGGCGAATCGAGACCGGCTACGAGAACACCCGCACCGTGCCTCCCGGCGGCCACGCCGCACACCTGCGCGACGTGATCGTCCGCGCTCACCGACTCACCTGACCGGCCCCTGCGATTCGCGCCGGAACCTCGGCTCGGCGCCGTCTACCCCGTCCACCAGCGTGCGAGCCCCTGCCCAACTCATGACCCACCGGCACACCGCGAACCGGGACGGGGGCCCGACAGGGGCGCGAGAGGCCGGCGCCGGACCCACCAAAAAAAATGAGGCTGGACGGCCGTAGCACCAGGTGCGACACTGAGACCATGCCCACAACGATCAGCCAGCGAGAACTGCGCAACTCCAGCGGTGACATCATGCGGCGCCTCGAGGCAGGAGAGACGTTCGTCGTCACGCGTGCGGGCAAGCCGGTCGGTGAGTTGGGTCCGGTTCGACGGCGGCCTTTTGTCAGTTCCCAGCTTGTGGCTGACGTGTTCCACGGTGCGCCGAGCATCGACCGTGATCGCCTCAGGCGAGATCTCGACGCGGTCGCAGACGCCGGGCTGGATCTTCGTGCCTAATCAGCGCCTGGCGAGGGGAATCCTGGACACATCCGTCGTCATCGACCTGGAACGTATCGATCCGGGGATGCTCCCCGTGGAGGTCGCAGTCACGGCCATCACCATGGCAGAACTCGCGGCCGGTCCCCACGCCACCACAGATCCGGCGGAGAGAGCACGCCGCCAGGACCGGCTTCAACGCGCGGAGGCGGCCTTCGATCCCCTCGCGTTCGACACCGCCGCCGCCCGAGCCTACGGATTGATCTACGCGGCTGTGATCGCTCAGGGCCGCAAGGCCCGAGGAGCGCGGGCGGTCGACCTGCTCATTGCAGGTGTGGCTGCGGCACATGGCATTCCCCTGGTCACGCGGAACCCTGAGGCCTTCTCGGGTCTTGCGGGCATCGTCACCGTCGTCGAAGTGTAGGCCAGGGAACTCGCCGGGATACTTTGTCCCACAGCGCACCCCTCTCCCCTCGCAACGCACACCGTCAAGCCGTCGACAGTCCGAAGATGCCTGGCAAACCGAGACGGGTGCCGCCGAGCCGGGCACTGACTGACGGACTGACGGTGGAACCGTCAGTCCATGCCGAACACGTCGGAACGTAGGTCCGCCGCGGGTACGGCGGTCATGCTGCGTGCAGCTGGTTGCGATTCCTCGCTGCCCGAACGTCAACCATCTACCCGAACGCCATCCAACGGGATTAGCCGTACCGACGCCAACTTGACTCGTGGCAGGTCGTCTCCGGTGATGTCGTCGGGCGGGTCCGTCGCGACGGCTGGTGCCCAGAACACGGTGGGAACTGCGTGCGAGGAGCGCGACAAGAACCGAGGTCTCGGAAGAGCTGAGTGCGCATAATGTCCTCACGAGTTGTCGCCTGCAGCGGCCACCTTCCCACAGCGAGCCGCCCTTCGCGCCAAGCTTGACCGGCCAACTGACCCGGCCTCCGACAGAGGATTCGAAGACCGCCACGTCTCGGCACCCAAACGGTGAACGTGAAGCCGTCCCGAGGTTGCCGCCGTTCAACACGCCATGCCTGAAGGGTCATTGGTCACCGAGCAGATGGCGAAGCGCCCACGCGTCGCGCACTGCATTGCGACCACCATCGTTGTTGAAGTACGCATATATGTCGGTCCGGTTCTGCCACTCCCACTCCCGGAAGCGGTCGGCCCACCAGCTCAAGTCGGCCTGCGAGTACGAGCCCGCGTAGAGATGATCATGGTCGGGCCCGTGGAGTCGCACGTATACGAATGGGGCGGTCGCCCTCAGCACGCACGGCAGGGTGGCGCCCGACATGACCACGTACGAGGCACCCCGCGACGCGAGGAGTTCGAAGACCTGCTCGGCCTGCCAGCTGGGATGCCGCAGTTCCACGGCGACCTCGATCCAGTCCGGCAGGCGGTCGAGGAAGTAGGCCAGTCGGACGTCGTCGCGGGCCAAATCAGGTGGGAGTTGCACGAGCAGCGGCCCGCGCCTGCCCCGAAGCTCGTGCAGTCCCGCGGCGATCCGGCCGATCCACGATTCCGGTCCATACAACCGCCGGCCGTGGATGAGCCCACGTGGCGCCTTCACGGCCATGCGGAACCCGTCGGGCAACCGCCTGCGCCATCTGGCGAAGCTGCGGGGCGCGGGCCAGCGGTAGAAGGAGGCGTTGAGCTCGACTGTCCGGAAGTGGGTTACGTACGTCTCCAGACGCCGCACCGGCGGCAGGCCCTCCGGGTACAGAACGCCCGCCCAGTGGTCGTAACTCCAGCCTGAGGTGCCCACCCAGAACGCCACTGCCCGACTATAAGGCCGACTTCCTGGCGAGGGGTCTCATCCGGGTCGTGGCACTCCTTCGCCACAGCATGACGATCGATGTACATGCCAACCTCCGGGCTCCGCTCAGCGCGGCAGAGGGTTCGGGCCGGTCGCGGTCACGAGGCTCTGGGGCACCCAATCATCGACGTGTCGGAAGCCTTCGAACGGCCCTGCATCGGACTCCACCGACGCTCGCAGCGAGAGTCGGTAAAACTTCACGTGAGTGAAGTCCTGGAACAGGATGTACACGGGGTCGGGTGTGCTGTTCGGACCCTGGAATTGCTGTCCCGTCAGGACGGGTTTATGGGCTGCGACGAACCGGTCGAAGGTGTCGCCGATCACCACGCCCAGATGCTCCAGCCCCATCTTGTAGACGCGCTGGTGCACCGGCGGAATGAGTTCGATGAGCGGGACGATCTTGCCGTCGAGGACCTCGAGTGGCTCAGCCGGGACAATCAGCGAGATCGGACGGCCGTTCCAGAAGTTCTCGAGATTGGCAACAGCGTGGCGTTCGAGAAGCGTCCTTGCGTGCACGTACTGATCCCATTCCGGCAGCCGAACGGCGAGGTGGCTCAGCCCGTAGGGGCGGATATCGATTCCGAGGGCGAGCAGCCGCTCCGCCTGCTGTGCCGCGAACCCCCGATAGTCCCCGATGATCTCGCCCACCGGATCGGCCATCGCCGCCTCCTCTCAGTCGTCGCCACCTTACGGCGTGATGGGTGGTGAATGCTCCGGACCGGATCCGCCGAGCGTCCAGTCGGTGTTCTTCCGCGGCTTCGTCCAGAACCGGCTCCAAGCGCAGTTCGGCCCCGTCGCCGGAGTGGGTGGAGCCGCAGCGCTGTACGGGCTGTACCACATCGGCTACGGCATGGGCGGCACAGAGATCCTTTTCCTCACCGGCCTCGGCGTGGTCTACGCGGTCGCGTTCGCACTCACCCAGAACGTGCTCGTGCTGTGGCCGCTGCCGCCCTGCTCGTTCCACACCAACGCCTCCAACGCCTCCACCGGCGACATCGACCTGCCCTGGGCTTCGGACGAGCGCGTTGGTTGATGCTCGTGCAGTCAGTTGGGGCTCGTGCAGTTGGTTGAGGTTCAGGAGGCGCTGAGCGTCAACCAACTACCCGAACGCCACCCAACCGCACGAACGCCATCCAACGCCAGCGGATCTCCCTCGTGACGCAGAGGGAGCCTTACGCGCTGGGTGCGTTCATGACCTTCGTTCCGCGCGTCGCCCCACGCTGATCAGTCTGCGCGTCGCCTACTACTTGCGCGGCTTGCCGACGAACTGCGTCACCTTGTCCTTGTTGGAGGGCTTGACCGAGATGTTGCCCAAGAACTGGACCGTCACCTTCACCTTGCCATCACGGCCCACCCTGGACCACTTCTTCGGCAAGGAGATCTGTCGGGTGCCGTCCTTGGGCAGGCTCACTGATGTGTAGCGCAACACCGCGTTCGTGTTCACAGCCCGCACGCCGACCCGGCCGGTCTTCGGCCCCTTGGTCGTGACCTTGACCTTGAGCCGGATGTGTTTGCCCGGCTGGATCGTGCCCGGGCCGACCAACTTGGCTCGGATCTTCGAACTGACGGACGCGCCGAGCGGCTGAAGTGTGGTGAACGCCCGCACGACCGGTGGCACCTGACTCAACAGGGTCGTCGACAGCATGTTCGCGTACTGCTGCTGACCCACCTCGTTCGGGTGGAAACCGACGCCGGTGTCCTTCGCGGCGATCGTGTCGATGATGTAGTCGGTCAGGTTGGTGATCCACCGGTTCGCGGAGCACATCCCGTACGGGTGACTCGAGCGGTACATCGAGAAGGCGGTGTTCCAGCCGTAGGTCGCGCCGTTGTTCTCGATCTGGGCGACCAGACCGTTCACGGGTACCTCGATGCGGTTGTCCAGGCGGGTGTTCGGTGCCGCCAGCGGCGGATCAGTGGCCGGGTTGAACGGCCCGAATCCCGTTACCACCGGACTCAGCGCCGGCACGTTACCCGGGAATGACGTGTTCTGCGGAACCGCGATCACGTCGTGGCCGGCCTGCCCCTCGTACAGCACGTTGTACGCCCAGGCGTTGTCGATCTGGTTCAGGGGTGACATCAACGGGTTGGTCAGCATCTGCTCCAGTGTCGGGAAGTTGATGTTGTCCGGTTCCGGCAGACCAGCGGGATTCTTCAGCGTCAACTGCCCTCCCCACGGCTGGGTCGGATCCTCCTGCACGCTGCAGAACTCGGTGTTGCCGGGGGTGCCCTTCTGCGTGAGGTCGGGATACATGGCCTGGGTCAGGTTCCCGATCTTGCTGTACCGAACCGGCTCGGAGGCGGTGAAGCCGGACTGCGGCACCCCGTTGACCAGTTTCTGGGTCTGGCACTGCGCAGCGCCCCCGGTGGCACCGAAGCAGGGCGCGAGCTTCGCATAGTCCTGTTGCAGGACCTGAAGGTTGGTGAAGACCGCCTCCTCGAGTTCAGGGTTGTCCTGCGTCGGAGTCGGAGCCGAGGGGTCCGAGGTGAGGCAGCGGTACCCTCCGTCCGTACCGGGCGTGATGAGGTTCATGTCGCCGATCAGAGTAAGCAGCCCGCCCAAGTCGCTGAACGAACCGCTGGGTCCGTTGGGCTCGCAGGTGAACTCGATGTCCTGGAGGTTGGCGATGTCCAGCGTGCCCGAAACCTGCGCCCCATCCTGACAGTTGGGGAAACCCTGGATCAGGGACTTGAGGGATCCTGAGATGCCGCTGTCCGGGAACCCGTTGATGACCACCGGCAGAACGTCGCTAGCGACACAACTGATGATGACAGGCGACAACCCGGCGTCGTTGCCGCCGATGGACAGCAGCCCCGCGTCGTAGGTCTGGCCCGCCGCGATCGCGGCCAACTGGTCGATCTGCGGGGGCATGTAGTCACCCGGACCGGTGTTGCTCTGCTGCGAGGGCTGCTTGATCTTCTTCTGCGGCGACAGCAGTCCGCCGTTCGGGGAGACCGTCGGGTTGTTCTCCTGCTCGAGAATCTCGCCGCCCGAGCACGCCACGTCCACCACTGTCACGTTGGATCGGGGATCCGACTGCTCCAGGACGAGCGCGGATCGCACGAACCCGCTCCAGCGCGACCTGTCACAAGCAGGCTCGTCCCAGTCGATCGTCCCGTCGGGGTTGCGGAAGGGCGGGAAGCCCTCCCCTGATGCGTAGGAGTCCCCGAGGATGCTCAGCAGCGTGTTGCGCACCGTGATGCTGCTCGACACGGTCTTCGTCACCGAGGTCTTGGTGTCTGTGACCGCCAACTGCAGCGGGAGAGTGCCTTCCGGGAGCGTTGCGTCCAGCGGGGTGCCGCAGGGCTGACCGGCGTAGGTAGTCACCGGAGTGGTCGCGATGGTCCAAGTGCACTGCAACCGACTCTTGGACCCGCCGTTGACCGTCGATGCACCGGCGTCGAGGACGACCTGGAAGAGCCCATTGCGCGGCAGTGGGCCGTAGAGCGCATTCCCCGCGATTGCCGTCACGGCCGCAGATGTTCTGCCAAGTCTCACGGGAGCTCACTTTCCTGCGGGAGGTGTCGGGCAATGGACGAGATGCTAGGCGCACGCACCCAGGGTTCGCCCGTTCACGGGCAGGATGTGGTGCCGGCCCTGAAGCTCTGCGAAGTCCGCGTCGTTGTGAGGACGCCGCCACCCCGGTGTTGGGGTGACCCCGTACCGACAGGTCAACTCCCGACTGACCCCGTTCAACCGAAGGAATGATTGACCGGCCACGAAGGGCGGAGTTGGATCTCATCCATACCTGGAGAGAGGCCGTGTCATGGTGAGAATGCGCATGCTCTTGGTGGCGATTATGGTCGGCGCCCTGTCGATGACCACCCGGCTTTCGCGGTAGACCCCCCGCCGTACACCAAGGCGAGTCCCGCCACTCACGACTTCGGAACTCACAAGGTGGGTGTCCCTTCCACCTCCGTCGACTTCACCGTGAGCAACGACTACGGGTTCCCCATCGACTTCACAACGGTCTCGTGGGAAGGACCCGACGCGGGCGACTTCTCCATCGTCGCGAACGGTTGCACGAGCGACGCCTTCGGCAAGTTCGACTACTGCCACATCTTCGTCCGGTTCACTCCCAGCAGCGCAGGGCCCAAGTCCGCGACCCTGGTGGTGGAAAGCAGAAACGCGCCGCCATCTCCCAACTACTACTACCGCTCCATGAGGATCCCCCTCAGCGGCACCGGCGCCGTCCCACAACTGAGCGCGACTCCGAATCCACTCGTGTTTGGCACTCAACCGGTCGGCACCCAGTCGACGGAGCAAGTCCTGACGGTGGCGAACACCGGCGCCGTGCCGTTGAAGATCCAGTCCAATGACATCGTCGGACCTAACGCTGGCGAGTTCCAGATCATCTACGACGCGTGCTGGGGCTCCGAACTGCAGCCGTCCGGCAACTGCGAGGTGTGGTACGTCTTCTCGCCCTTCTCCGCAGGCAGCAAGTCAGCCGGGATCGAGGTCATATCCGACGCCCAAGGCAGTCCCCACACCGTTCCGATCAGTGCCACAGGCACAGTGCCGGAGGTGGCTGTCGATCCCACAGTCGTGAACTTCGCCGACCAGGTGATCGGCTCCACCTCCGCGGCCAAGTCGGTCACAGTGAGCAACACGGGCGGCGCTGACTTGGAGGTGTTCGAGGCGACACTCGGCGGGACCGACTCCACATCGTTCACGATCACATCGGAAACATGCTCGGCAGCGAAGATCCCCGCCGGCGACACCTGCCAGGTCAACCTCACGTTCTCTCCCTCAACAGCGGGCGCGAAGAGCGCGGACCTGAAGATCGTGTCCGATGCCGCCAACACCCCGGACCTCAGCGTTGCCGTGCACGGCGCTGGGATCACGGCACCTGCGCCTGTCGTACCGGGTCCGGAGACACCTGGCCCGGGTGGAGGCACGGGTGACGATCCGACCACGACAGTGCTGCGTGAGCAGACGTCAGCCCAGTCCGCAGCATTGCCCGCCAGGATCAAGCGCCAAGGACTAACGGTCATCGTCCCGGCCAAGGCGGCGACAAACGCCGGTCAACCGATCAGGGCATCGGTGAAGGCCACCCCGAAGCGCTCACCGAAGGGCAGTAAGACGCACAAGGTCATCAAGAAGAAGAGCGGAAAGGTCGCGATCCGGACGTATGGCTACAAGAAGCTGCGCGTCAAGGTCACTCTGTCGGCACCGGCCACCACCGGCTACACCGCGTACGCCGTGCAAGCCACCTACTACAAGGGCAAGCGGCGATAAGGGGCACCGCACCAGGGGTTCGGCTCCGCTACCAAGCCTAAGGCGCTGCGATAGCCTCGGCCAGCCCCTCGAACGCCGCAACCGCCGGCGCCACTGGATTCTTGTCGGTTCCGCCGGGGATGTCACTGTTGACCATGACGGCGATCGTCGTGCGACTGTCAGGCTGGTAGTTCAGCACGGTGTTGTACCCAGGGATCTCCCCAGTGTGGCCAAGCCATCCCGCGGTGTTGACGATCCCCATCCCGTACGACCGATCGGGGGTATTCGGGGGCACAGTCTGTTTCACCGATGCGACGCGCAGTTCCTGGGTCTCCGGTCTGAGGATGCCCTCGCCGGTGCCCAGCGCTACCCCCCATATGCGTAGGTCATCCAGGGTGGAGATGACCTCGCCCGCGGTGTCCGCGAAGGACGGGTTCCAGTTGGTCGCGTCTTTGACTTTGCCCAACGGATCGGCCTGCTCGCTGATTCCGAACAGATACGGCTCCGGCAGTTCCGTGGCCGTACCGGGCACGCTGGTCTGGCTCATGCCGAGCGGGCCCAGAAGTCGCTGACCGAAATTGTCGGCGATCGACGCGCCGGTCACCTTCTCGATGACCATGCCGAGCAGGACGTAGTTGGTGTTCGAGTAGAAGAACGTGGTCCCGGGAGCGAACATCGGCGGCATCTTCTTGACCGAGTCCACCAGCTCCTGTGCGCTGAACGACGACGTCGGATCCGCCGAGTACTTCGCGACCACCGATGACTCGCCGGTCGTGTACGTCGGGATCCCGCTCTGCATCTCAAGCAGGTTCTTGATCGTCACCGTGTCGCCATTGGGCATGCCCGGAACATACGTGTCGATGACATCGTCGAACGACACCTTGCCCTCTTCGATGAGTTGAAGGATCACAGTGGCCGTCATCGTCTTCGTGATGCTGCCGATGCGCGTGTGGTCGGCTGTGGTGATCCCCCGGGTTGAGCCCTTCTCCGCCACTCCCGCCGAGCCGATCCACTGTCCACCGTCGGTCCAGACACCTGCCTGCACACCGGGGGCGTCGAACTTCGCGATGATGCCGTCGAGAACCGTCTGCAATCGCGCCTCGACCTCGGGGGTGAATGCCTCCGAGGTGGACGCGGCGCTCACGGATGGCGGACTCTCCGGAGTACTCGAGGCGCAGCCTACTGAAACAATCAGGACGGTGATGACCGTCACTGCCGCACTGAGTGCACGAGAGCCAAGCATAGGTGGTCCTTCCCGGGACGGAGTCTGCTCTCATCGCATCGTGGTCCGAGTAGCAGATCTGATACTGCCACGGGCAGATTCGAGCAATGGTCCCGGCCACAAACGGTCGAGAGCCGAGGATCTCGTCGCGCTGGGCACCGTTCCGACGCAGCGACGGGTGAAGGCCCAAGCGTGACCAGCACCAGACGAAGCCCAAGTCCTTCCTGAGGACGGTGGTGCCCCGCCGCCTGACTCGATCGTGTCGCGGGCCGGGTTGCTGCAGTCCCCTCGAGATGACATCTGACGAGCAGGAGCTCCCAAGCAGGTCGGACCGCGGCGGAGGGCAGGCAAACCCGTCGGACCCGACGAGGTGCGCCGAGCGGTCCTGGATGCGTCTGCCACTCTCTTCGCGGAACGCGGCGTCGACGGGGTTTCCTTGCGGGACATCGCATCGCAGGCGAACGTGCATCTCGACCTGATCCGTCAGTACATCGGCAACCGCCACGACCTCATCCACGCCACCTTCGACGACCTGTCGGAGCAACTCGCCGTCGAGATTCTCGAGCATCCGCTGGAAGGGCACGGTTTCGATCGTGAGCGGGTGATCGTCAAGTGGGCCCGGGTGATGGGCTCACCAGCACGCCAGCCGGCTTGCACTGGAATCGCTGATCGAAAGGGCCATGGGCAGGGCCTCAGCAGGAGCGTACTTTCAGAGCGTGAAGGCCAACCGGGGGGGGCTGTCCATCTCACTGCTCGTCCTCATCGCGACCCCGGTCTCTGGCCTCGCTCATGCCGCGCCGGACACCACTCCGAAGGTGATCGTGATGAGTGAGGGCGATGAACCCGTCGCCGGGTTCACCACCGCGAAGTGCCGCAAGTCCCACGGCAGTTTCATGGCCCTCACCCCGAGAGTGAACGGGTACCGGATGTTCGTGAGCATTGAGGACTTCAGCGGCTTCCACACCTACGACCTCGTGCGGGGCCAGAACGCCGATCCCTATGTTTCGATGACCTTGAACGGCGAGTCCGCGTTCAGCACCTTGTTCGTGCCACCCTTCACAGTCCCGGGCTTCGGCCAGGTCAGATTAAGCCCGAAGGGCAAGCTCATGGGGGTGGGCTTCCAGCCGATGTTCAACCAAGCGGGCACCGACGGCGTCGTCTTCGCCGGGGCACTGAAGTGTCGGTACAAGGGGAAGCGCAAGTAGGCACACGGGCTGGGATGACGACACGAAACCCGCCGACACCACCGACAGTCCGTGCGGTGCACTGCTGGTTCAACCCGCGATTTCCGCCTCAGTCCAGGACCTCCGCGATGAGGGTGCGCGCGCGTGCAGTCATCTGCTCGACCGAGCCGTCCGGGACGAACGCCGGCAAAACGGTGACCGAAATGTTGTGCCTGCCACGCAACACGAACCCGTGCTTGGGCAAAGCGTCATGCGTCCCCTGAATCACGATCGGCACTATCGGCACCTGCGCCTTCACGGCCAGTTCGAAAGCCCCCGTCTTGAAAGGCTGCAGAGCGCCGGTCATCGACCGCGTTCCCTCCGGGAACATCATCAGCGAACTGCCCTGCTCCAGGGTCCGCTCGCACGTGGCCATCATCTCCTTGACACTGTCGCGATCACCGCGCACCAACGGGATGTAGCCGTTCATGCGCATGTTCCACCCGATCACCGGGACGCGGAAGATCCCGGCCTTGGACACCCATTTGAAGTCGTAGAACAGGCGGAAAAGCACGAGGATATCGAGTAGTGACAGGTGGTTGGCCACGAACATGTAGGTCACACCCGGACGCACATGCTCGCGGCCATGGATGGTGACACGCCAGGCCGGATTCAGCCACGAGTACAGCGATGCCCAGAAGCACGTGAACATGTGCAGCGCGCGCAGTTGCCTGTCGAACGGGAGGCTGACCAGCCAGATGATCACGGCCACTGGGAACAGCACCGCCGAACTGAGGACCACGAAACCCCAGAAGAGCAGAGAGCCGACTTGCCGCACGAGTGTCACCATCCGATCGAAGTCGTCTTTGACGCGCCTGTGCTGAAGGGTACTCAGTGGGCACACGGAGATGGCTGGCACCCACTCGTGCGTATGCCGGCGCGATGTGTCAGCCGGGGCTGGCCGGATTCCAGGTCGTGCCCGACCCCTTGGTTGCGCAGGTTCGCGACCCGGCGGACACAGTCGGCTGACGGCCAACTCCACCTGAGAGGATCAGCACATGAGTCACCCCATCCCGAACTGGGCCCGCCTCCCGCATTGCCCGACGCCGGACTGCGCGTCGTGGCGCTAGGGGGTTTGGGTGAGATCGGCAGGAACATGACCGTGTTCGAACACGCCGGCCGGTTGCTGGTTCTGGACTGCGGCGTGTTGTTCCCCGAGGACACCCAGCCCGGCATCGATGTGATCCTGCCCGATTTCACGTGGATCCAGGACCGTTTGGATGCGGTCGAGGCGATCGTGCTGACACACGGCCATGAGGACCATATCGGCGGGGTCCCGTACCTGCTGCGTCTGCGTCCCGACATCCCGCTGGTCGGCTCCCGGCTGACGCTGGCTTTCATCACCGCCAAGCTCAAGGAACACCGCATCACCCCGGTCACCAACGAGGTGTCCGAGGGCGACCGCAGATCCTTCGGCTCCTTCGACTGCGAGTTCATCGCCGTGAACCACTCCATCCCGGACGGCCTGGCCGTGGCGATCCGCACCGGGGCCGGGCTGGTGCTCCACACCGGTGACTTCAAGATGGACCAGTTCCCCTTGGACCGGCGGATCACCGATCTGCGCGCCTTCGCCCGGCTGGGACAGGAAGGCGTGGACCTGTTCCTGGTGGACTCCACCAACGCCGAGGTGCCCGGGTTCACCACCTCCGAGCGCGATCTGGCCCCCGCGATCGAAGAGGTGTTCCGCACTGCACCACGACGCATCATCGTGTCCAGCTTCGCCAGCCACGTCCACCGCATACAACAAGTGCTGGATGCCGCTCACCACCACGGTCGGAAGGTCGCCTTTGTCGGCCGTTCCATGGTGCGCAACATGGGCATCGCCCGTGATCTGGGATATCTGAAGGTCCCGAAGGGGCTGGTGGTGGACTTCAAGAAGCTGGGGACCATGCCGGATGACAAGATCACGCTGATCTGCACCGGGTCCCAGGGCGAGCCGATGGCTGCCTTGTCGCGCATGGCCAACCGGGACCACGAGATCCGGATCGGCGAAGGAGACACCGTCCTGCTGGCGAGCTCCCTCATCCCTGGCAACGAGAACGCGATCTACCGGGTCATCAACGCCCTCACCCGATGGGGTGCCAACGTGGTGCACAAGGGCAACGCCAAGGTGCACGTGTCCGGTCACGCCAGCGCCGGCGAACTGGCCTACTGCTACAACATCGTGCGACCGGCCAACGTCATGCCCGTGCACGGCGAGTGGCGTCACCTGACCGCGAACGCCGGTATCGCCATCCGCACCGGAGTCGCGGCATCCAACGTGGTCCTGGCCGACGATGGGGTCGTCGTCGACCTTGTCGCCGGACGGGCCCGGATCTCCGGGAAGGTACCTGCCGGCTATGTCTACGTCGACGGGATGACCGTCGGCGGGGCCACCGACGCTTCGCTGAAGGACCGCCGCACCCTCGCGGAGGAAGGAGTGGTCACCATCGTCCTGCTCGTGGACGCCGACACCGGTGAGCTGGCCGAACCGCCGGATTTCCTGGCCCGGGGCTTCGTGCACGACCCGAGCACATTCGCCGACGTGGTGCCCCAGATCGAGAAGGCTCTGGCCAGGGCCGCTGCAGAGGGCATCGGGGACCAGCACCAACTCGAGCAACTCGTGTACCGCACCGTCAGCCGCTGGACCTACAAGAAGTATCGCCGCAACCCCGTGATCATCCCCATCGTGATCGACGCCTGACCACACGGGCACGGTCGACCGTCATTGAGTGAGATCGGGACCGCAACCGGGGCTCTACGGGGGGGGGGGTGCACAACGCCACCCGCGCTACTTCATCGGCGGCAAGCGGGCCGCACTGTTCTTGACCGTGCGGATCGGGACCTCGGTGCCACCTTCGGCCAACCTGCGTCGGCCAGCCCGGCGGGCGAGGCTGCACCGCCTTCCAGCGCAAGCCCTACGAGCGGAAAGCGGCCTCCCCGCTGATCGAAAGCCATGGCCGGGGCCTCGCACCGCCATGTTCCAGCTGAAGTCTCCGGTCCACTGCGCTGTTCGCGCTGATCGCCACAGGCATCGCGAGCCCTGTTAGTGCGGCACCGGACAATACGCCGAAAGTCACGGTCTTCGGCCAAGAGGATCAGATCGTCGCCGAGTTCACCACCGCGAAGTGCCGCAAGTCCCATGGCAGCTTCCTGGCCCTCACCCCGAGAGTGAATGGCTGATGTTCGTGAGCATCGAGAGCTGCGGCTTCCACCATCTCGTGGGGCGATGCCGACCCCTACGCGGCGAACGGGGGGCCGGTTCAGCCCGGCGTGCCACCGTTCCGGGCGGGGCCGGCGGCGGTGTTCGCGGGGGCCTGGAGTGCCGCTACAAGAAGAAGGGCAAGTGAGGCGTCTCACCACAAGTGGGCGCCAATGGGCCCACCACGGGCCTTCCCGCCCACTTGTAGGTTCGAAATGTCCGTATTGATCCTGTTTCGCGTAATCGTGAGACACCACAAGTGGGCAGCGACCGGCTTGTCCCGCCCACTTGTGGTGTCGTCGACGACGCAAGGTGGCCTACTGCGGTCCGGGGTTGAGACCCACGCGCACATTCAAGTCCAAAGTGGCCTCAGGCCAGAAGTACGGTTTCCAGGTGGTCGCCCTCGGACCAAGGGGCAGGCCCGGACCGTGACCGTGCCAAGAACTCGCCGGCGGCGGATGTCTGTTCGTCCAGCACCCCGGGCCACAGACTTCGATCAACAGCGAGCGCAGCAGGTCAAAGGATGTTCACCGCGTAGGCGATCACCAAGGCCCCAGCGCCGGGGGGGGGGGCCGGATCGGAGACACGTCCGTCGGGCTGAAGGCCAGGGCGGTGTTGAACGACAGGGTCAGGTAGTCCACGAAGCGGGGGTACCAGGCGGGTGGCACGAACTCGCTCAAGGAGTGCTCCGGGAAGCCGAATGCGGGCGTGACCGAAGTCAGGCCGCTGGCTCTGGCGGCGACACCGCGACCGTCGAGATCCCAGTACCAGAGGGCATAGGCCACCACATTCGAGAGCCAGATGATCCCACCGATGGCCAACAGTTGACCCGCACTGTCGAAGGAGGCCTGGGTCAGGATCCCCACGACCAGCCGAACTGCCTCGAACGCGGTCACCAGCGTGATCGTCGCGATCATGAGTCCGGTCGTGATGCGCAGCCACCGTCGCTGACGGTCGATGCGGCCGGGATCGCCGACGATCAGCACAATGAGGAATGCGGTGAGGAACAGTGGACATGCGAAGGACAGATTGGGCAGTCCGCCGGGAGGAGTTCGAAAGCGAACCCGACGATCATGACGGCGAGCGCCATCGGCCACCGCTGTTCGGCCCGCATCGCGGGCCGACTGGGTCGAGCGGACTGGGTCACGCTACGACGTCACCGCTGCGCAGGAGTCAAGTGCCTTCATCAGGTGAGAGCCTGTCATGTCACGCCGTCACGTTTCCCAGTCAAGGGACAGCAGCCTCAGCCGTTCGGGGCTGTTCACAGCACAGCCGACTGCCGCATACTCGACGCAGCGAGTCGTAACCACCTCGCGGATTGGAACGGCAATGAGCATGCACAAGGTGTGGGCGCTGGGTGCCACAGTGGCAGTAGCGGGGGGTGCGCTGGTCTCCGGCGCCGGAGCCGCGAACGCGGCCGGCGATCCGGACTTCAAGAAGGTCTCGGCGCCGGGAACGGTCGTCGCGGGCCAGATGTTCCGCATCAAGTGCAAGCTCAACCCGAAGGTCAACTGGACGGGTGCCGTCGCGCAACTCGATCAGAAGCGGGCCACGATCAACGCCAAGCGCGGGGTCTCCTCGAACGGCAACTGCACCATGCGGGTTGTCCTGAGTGCCACCGGTAATCAGAAGATCCGCGTGATCGTCACCCAGAACGGTGGCGCGATCGAATCCTCGTGGCTCAAGATCAGGGTGACGCCGGCCTCCTGAACAAGTGCGGAATGGCTGCGGCGTTGGGCGCCAATGTGGGCAGCGGACTTACGATGATCATGTAGCCGGTGGGGGCGCTGGCACCCGGCGGTCGGATGTCCGACACCTCCCGTTGGGGGGGGGGCCGGGGCGCCGCCGCCGGGCGGGCGGGGCCCGGCCCCGGGGGGGGGGGGGGGGGCGCGGGCCCGCCCGGGGGGCCCCCCCCCCCCCCCGGGCCGGGGCGGGCGCCCCCCCGCCGGGGCGCCGCGCCGGCCCGCCCGGGTCCCCCCCCCCCCCCCGGGGGGGGGGGGCCCCCCCGCCCCCCGGGGGCCGGGGCCGCCCCGGGGGGGGGGGGCCCGCCGGGGGGCCGGGGCGGGGGGGGGGGAGGGGGGGGGGGGCCCCCCCGGCCGGGGGGGGGGGGCGCCCCCCGAAGTACCGCTTCCAGGTCAGCCCGGTCGGACCCGCCGGGCGCGGGCCGATCACCACGATCAGGTTCAAGGGCAAGTGAGTGGCGGTGGCCGCATGGTCCTTTCTCCGTGGCGCCGGACTGCCGAGGGCGCGTCCGGCCAGGCAGTCATGACGTCGTCAGATCAGCGTGCGGCCCAACCCTGCCTACGCCGAGCGGGGAGGTGCCCGGCTGGTATTGGGTGTGATCCGGGGAATGCCCCGGTCCATCGTGATGGTGTATTCGCCGAAGTGCAGGTCGTGATGACAACGCTGGCACAGCAGAACCAGATTGCCGACATCTGACTTTCCGCCGTGACGCCAGTGATGCACGTGGTGGGCTTCGCAGAACCGCGGCGCCCGTCCGCACCGGATACACCCGCGATCACGGGCGATCAAGGCCTTCCACTGCCCAGCACTGGCACCGCGCTTGCCACGGGCAAGCGCCAACGGCACGAACACCCCCTTGCGCTGCGTACCAAGGATCACCGAGACAATCGCCGGAGCAGGTGATCAGAGTCGAACAACCGCGAGCCGAGCGGTGAGTCGTCGTCCAGGCAGGCGCCTTCACCGCTGGACAGGTCCTCCAAATCGATGAGCACGGAAACCTCCGACACCCCCAGCGGGCTCCTGTTCGCCAACGCCGCCGAGGTCAGGTCGGCCAGCGCGTCGGCCCGGCGCTGCTTGGGTGTTCGCTTGTCACCGCGGTCCGTGCGCGCCATCAGCGGGGCCAGCGCGTCCCGCAGCTTCGCACCCTCGATCGGATCGAGGTACCCGTCCAGCCGGAACATGCCGTCCCCAGTCTCTGATAGCGACACGCTGCGCCTGCCATGCAGTTCTGCGTGGTCCTGATCCTTGCCCTCCGGGCGGGACTGATCAGCTAGCAACTTGAGCAGGCGCCGCAATTCCGCCGGGTCCACGCACTCTGCGATCGCCACCACTTCCGCCTCCAAGCGGGCGAATCCGGTGATGCGGTGAGCCTCCCCGACGATGGCCGCAACATGGGCTGCGGAGCAACGACCGTCACGGAACGACCGGCTCACCTCCGGCAGGTCACCCAGCGACCTCCCTCGACTGACCAGCACCGAACCGGCCTGCGGGTTCTGCCCCGTCGCCACCGCGACCAACATCCCCGTGGTGCCCGCGTGCAACACCCGGGAGTCCGCCTGGCGGTCCGCCTCGACGGCCACCTGTGTCATGCGCGCATCGATCTGGTTGCGCAGCCGGGCCAGTGCCGTGAGAGTCCCGGCCCTCTCCTCCGCGCACATCACCTGCGGGTCGGGCACAGCGGCTAGCAACGCCTCAACCTCATCAAGCACCGCCGGGTGATCCGTGGGTAGCTCAGCGGCGATCTCCAGGCGCCTGCGCACCTGCTTAGACACCTCGAAGAAAGCCATCATCACCTCGATTCCGCGATGGCTCATCTTCGCACAGACGTACGACACCTTCTGGCAGTCATACACACCCCCGGACGACGGTCTGCCGGCTGCGGGGCACACCATATACACCGATTTATAGGATCGCATAGCAATTGGCTATAGGGCAGCATAAACTACTAGAGTTGCCCGCATGGATGCAGTCACCAACCCCTACTCACCAGGCGCTGGGCGCCCACCGGCCGCCCTGGTCGGTCGCGACAGTCAACTCCGGGCATGGGACGTCGCCCTCCGCCGCATCGAGACGGGACGCGATGCTCAGTCGATCGTGCTCTATGGCCTACGCGGGGTCGGCAAGACCGTGTTGCTGTCGCGGATGGCCCGGGTGGCACGTGACCGGGACTGGCTGGTGGCACAGGTCGAGGCAAAGTCGGGTCGTTCGGTGCGGTCCCTTCTGGGTGAGGCCTTTCACGACAGCCTCATCGACATCGCCAGGCCGGGGGTCGCGCGCCGCGTTCTCAAGGCCCTCAAGACAGCGCTGAGTTTCAAAGCCTCTTATGACTCGACCGGTACGTGGAGCTTCGGTCTGGACCTCGACGCGGCTCCCGGTGGCGGCGCCGACACGGGGGGCTTCGAGGCGGACCTGGGAAAGTTGCTGCGCGACCTCGCGGGGGCGGCCGTGGAGGAGGGGGTCGGCGTCGCGGTTCTGATCGACGAGGCGCAGGACCTGCCGATGGAAGAACTCATCGCCTTGTGCGCAATCGTCCACGCGTCCAATCAGGCCGGGGACCGGCTCGTTCTCGCCCTCGCCGGCCTGCCGAGTCTGCCCCGCAGGCTGGCGGAGGCGAAGTCCTACGCCGAGCGCCTGTTCGATTTCCACGAAGTGGGCGCCTTGGACCCCGCAGCCGCCAGGGAGGCACTGGTCGATCCCGCTCAGGTCGAGGGCGTCGAATGGGACGACGATGCGATCAGCCTGATCCTGGCCGAAGCGGAGGGCTACCCCTACTTCCTGCAGCAGTACGGACAGGACACCTGGAACGCGGCGATGGCGAGCCCACTCACAGGCACCGATGCGCAGGTCGGCATCGCTCGCGGTCAATTGTCTTTGGACACCGGGTTCTTCCGCGTCAGATGGGACCGGGCCACGCCTTCGGAGCGAGCCTACTTGCGCGCCATGGCCGTCGACGGCGACCGGGGCAGTTTGACCGGCGAGGTCGCGGCCCGACTCGGACGCAAGGTGACCTCGCTTGGTCCCACCCGGGCCGGCCTCATCGGCAAGGGCCTGATCTACTCCCCGGACCACGGCATGGTGGCCTACACGGTTCCCGTCATGGCATCGTTCGTGCGGCGCCAACCCGAGGAGCCGTAACTGCGCGGCCGGCCCCCGCACTCCAACGGCGCGGCCTCAGTCCCAGCCGAACACCAGAGGGAACGCCACCGCGACAACTCCCGCCCACACCGCGAAGGCGGGCAGGTAGGCCATTTGCCACCGTTCCAGCGCGCTGAATCCACTCCGCCGCCGCAGGAAGGCGAACGCCAGCCATGCCGACCCTGCGAGGTTGATCAGGAGCAGAACGTTGAGCCCCAGTGCCGCGAGCTTGTTCGGGCTTGCCCCGAACTCCGCGATCCGCCCGGACATGGCCACCAGCATCAGCACATCGATGACGAGGGCGACCACGATCATCACTAGTTGCAGTCGCTCGAACCAGCCCGGCGGGAGCGCCGGATCCCGGGCCGAGAATGCGTAGAGCACGAGTCCGAGCACCAGTACGAGGATGACGTCGGCAAGGATCAGCAGATCCCGGTCTGCGCGGATCACGTCCCCGCTGGCCAGCAGCGCGACGAAGTAGATGAGAAGCAGCAGCGTGGTCAGTGGCGTGAAGACGGCGGTGAGCACGGGCGCGATGTTCTCGATAACGCTCTGCTTGGTCTCCACCAGCCACGCGGCGACGATCACGGCCCCCGCGGCCCCACACGGTACGACCCAGGTGCCGAGGACATCAGCCAAGTCGATCCCGATGGCGCTGAAACCGGCGAACGCGAGCACCAACAGGACCCCTCCACCGAGCGCGATGAGCGTGTAGTAGATGAACCACTCCCCCGTGAACCGCACGAAGTCCATACACCGCTGCGGCTCCCGCCATCGGCCGTCGACGTAGGCAAGGCCGACCGCGAACCACAGGAAGACCGGCAGGTGGATGGCCAGCAGGACCTGCATGCTGCCACCGGAGACGACCGGGTAGGCGTTGGCTGCGAAGGCACCTATCCCGAACATGCCGACCACCGCCGCCACGGCGGACGGGCGCGCCCGCCGTGCCCACAGGAAGTACGCCGCCAGGAAGGGCAACACGAGCAGGGCCGCGTTCAGCAGGTAGAACTCCTCGGAGGCGCCGAGCCACCACGGCAGTTTCGCGGCTGCGGCTGCTGCTACGGCCAAGCCCAACGCGACCGCGAGGGTGGGTCGCGCCGGCCCTGAATCGGGCGCCGGGGCGAGGATCAACTGTTTCCAGAGCCGCTCGGAGTGCTCCTGGGCGAACTCCTGAGAGACGCTGTCCACGGACCCCATCCGCCGTACCGCGATGAGGAACGCCTCTTCCTCGCTGAGGCCGGCCGCTTCAAGGTCGCCCATCTGATCGCGGAGATGGCCCTCGAGTTCATCGACATCCTCGGCACTCACAGCCGGATGCCGCTGCAGGTACTGGCGCCACAGGCCCATCTGCTCCTCGGCCCCGGCCATCATGACAGCGACAATCTCGGTGCACCGGGCTGCAGTCGGCGCAGCGCCTCGTCGACGACCTCCCACTGCCGCCGGCGTTCCGCGAGGGTGTGCTTGCCCGGCTCGGTGATGCTGTAGTGGCGGCGCCTCCGGCCGTTGTCACCCACCTCCCATGACGACGCCACGTAGCCGAGTCGCTCGAGGCGGTGCAGCAGGGGGTAGAGCATGCCGTCGGTCCAGTCGAGTTCGCCCTGGGACAACTCCCGGACCCGCTTGAGGATCGCGTACCCGTAGGACTCGCCATCGTCGAGAATGCCGAGCACGAGCGGCGTAGCTGACGCCGCGACGAGGTCTTTGTCGATGCGCATGCGCACCCCCTTGCCTAGGACTGTTAGGTATCTTATACCTAGGGCTGCAAGGCATTGCCCGCCGTGCCGGCGGGTGGGCGGACATCGACGAGAACCCTGCGGTGCAGCGACGCCCTCGCACGGCCGGGTGCCAGACTGTGAAGCGCCTGCAACCGTCCTGAAGCCCTGGAGGCACTCGCATGGACCTCGCTGTCTACTTGGCCTACGCACCCTGGATCCCCCTCGACGAGCAACTGCGGCTGGGCCGGCAGGCCGATCAGCTCGGCTTCCACAGTGCGTGGGTCGCCGAGACGTGGGGGCAGGACGCGACGGCCGTGCTCGCGGCGCTGGCAGCCACGACCGAACAGATCAGACTGGGAGCCGCGATCATGCAGATCCCGGCGCGACAGCCGACGACCACGGCGTCCGCGATCTCGACCATCGATCAACTCTCCGGCGGCCGGGCGATGCTCGGTCTGGGCCTGTCGGGACCGCAGGTCTCCGAGGGCTGGTACGGAGTGCCGTTCGTGTCGCCCTTGGGGCGTACCCGGGAGTACATCGAGATCGTGCGGATGGCGCTGGCGCACGAGAGTGTCGACTACCAGGGCAAGCACTGGCAACTCCCCGTGCGCGACGAGGGGCTCGGGCTGGGCAAGGCGCTGAAGATGATCGGCCGGCCCGTGCAGGAACACATCCCGATCTACCTCGGGGTCATGGGAGAGAAGACAGTTCATCAGGCGGGACAGATGGCTGACGGCTGGCTACCGGCCTTTTACAACCCTCAGCATGCGGAGGCGTTGAACAGCCCGCTGCTGGCGGGTATCGCCGACGCGGGCCGGCAGCGCGGCGACGTCATGATCGCGCCCACGGTACCGATCGCCCTGGCCGACACCCGGGAGGAGGCGCAGAACCTGCTGCGCCCGATCCTGACCTGGTACTTCGGCGCGATGGGCGCCAAGGACAAGAACTTCTACATCGAACTGGCCACCCGCTACGGCTTCGGAGACGTGGCGACGGCGTGCCAGGAGGCCTTCCTCGCCGGCGACCGGATGGCTGCCGCGATGACGCTGACCCCCGAGGTGATCGACCTGGCTGCCATCGCGGCCACCCCCGCGACCCTCGAGAACCAACTGGCTGCATATGCCGACAGCGACGTCGACACTCTGATCGCGCTGCCTTTCGGGGAGCGGCCCAAACTACTCGAGGTGCTGTCTGGATACCTGCCCTGAGCGCCGCGCCGTGCGCCGATGGTTGATCGCCGGCACCACTGCCGGCGCAGCGGGCCTGGTGGTGGCCGATCGCGCGGCGAAGCGCCGTTTCGGCCGGCCACGCCGCCGGCCCAACCGGCACGAGGTGCCGACAGGCGCCGCTGACGTGAGCCTCACTGCGGTTGACGGCTCGACGCTGCGGGGTTGGTGGCTGGGGTCCGCCGACGGCGCTACCGGACCCGCGGCGCTTGTGATCCACGGGTGGGGAGGCAGCGCGGCCGACATGATCCCAGTCGCCGATCCGCTTTTGCGGCTCGGACTGCACGTGCTCCTGCTGGACGCCCGCGGGCACGGCCGCAGCGACGATGTCGCGGTCGCCTCGATGCCGAGCTTTGCCGACGACGTGCGGGCGGGTATGCGGTGGTTGCGGACCCGGCCGGAGGTCGACCCGCCGGGCGTCGTGCTGGTTGGACATTCCGTCGGCGCCGGGGCTTGCCTGTACACAGCGTCTGACGACCCGGACACTGCTGCGGTGATCGCCCTTGCCTCCATGGCCGATCCACGGGTGTTCATGCGCGGGCAGCTGCATCGTCCCGGTCGCCACGATCGCGGGGATCCACGCACCGGTGCTCCTCCTGCACGGGGCGCAGGACACGACAGTCCCCGTCGCTGATGCCTACCGGCTGCATGCTCTGGCGCCGGCCAACGCCACCCTGCGGGTCATCGACGACGCCGACCACTTCAGCGTGGAGGCCCTCGACCGGGCCGGACCTGTGCTCGCGCAGTTCCTGGCCGGTGCCCTTACACCTTCCCGGTGAAACAGTCGCTCCGCCAGAAGTGGGCGCGGATGGCCGATGCTGAGCCGAATTCGCCCAGTTGTGGCGGCGATATGCCCATATTTGAGGGTATTCAGAGGCCGAAATCGTGCCACAAGTGGGCGAAGAAGCCCTCGCCGCGCCCACTTGTGGTCTGGGTGGAGGGCGAGCCGGGTCCTTGAGCATGACGGACATGTGTAATGTCTGCTGTGGCGCGGAAAGGGTAGGAATTGATGTACCGCGACAGAAGGGCCCGGCCATGACAGATGGCGCACGCTCCCAGGACAGCCATGACTCCAAGACCGACGCCGAACCCCCCGGCGACTCGCAGGTGACCAACCCGAACCGGATGATCGGCGACGGCGACGAGGTCTCCGACAACGACTAGATGTGTGGATTCGATCAAATCCTGGACATAGTCCACACCTGCGGCTAGAGTCGGGTCATGCCCGATGCCGACCTCCTGCGCCAGCACGGGGTTCAGGTGACGGCCCAACGCCTCGCTGTTCTGCACGCCGTATCCGACAGTCCCCACATCACTGCCGACTCGGTCACCCAGGTCGCGAAGTCGCAACTCGGCGCCATCTCCCGGCAGTCGGTGTACGACGCGCTCAGCGTGCTCGTCGACCATGGGATCGTTCGCCGCATCCAGCCCGCCGGGTCCCCTGCCCGCTACGAGACCCGGGTCGGCGACAACCACCACCACCTCATCTGCCGCTCGTGCCAGCGCCTGGTCGACATCGACTGCGCTGTCGGCGCGATGCCCTGCCTCATCCCCGACGACGACCACGGCTTCCGCCTCGATGAAGCCGAGGTCATCTACTGGGGCGTCTGCCCCGAATGCGTTCCGCACACCGCCACAACAACCTCAGGAGGATCACGTTGACTGAAGACGTCGCAAGCACCGGGAAGTGCCCGGTCGTGCACAACCGGCCCGTCTCGAACCGGGACTGGTGGCCGGAGTCCCTGGACCTGTCGGTCCTCAACCAGAACTCCCCCCTGCTCGACCCGATGGGCGAGGATTTCGACTACGCCGCCGAGTTCAGCAGCCTGGACCTCGCGCAGGTGAAGCGCGACATCGATGAGGTCATGACGACCTCGCAGGACTGGTGGCCGGCTGACTACGGTCACTACGGCCCGCTGTTCATTCGCATGGCGTGGCACAGCGCGGGTACCTACCGCATCAGCGATGGCCGCGGCGGCGCCGGCAACGGCGAGCAGCGTTTCGCCCCCCTGAACAGCTGGCCGGACAACGCCAACCTCGACAAGGCCCGCCGTGTGCTGTGGCCGGTCAAGAAGAAGTACGGCAAGAAGCTCTCCTGGGCGGACCTGATCGTCCTGGCCGGCAACGTGGCACTGGAATCCATGGGCTTCGAGACCTACGGGTTCGGTGGCGGCCGCGCCGACGTGTGGGAGCCCACCCAGGTCAACTGGGGCAACGAGGACACCTGGCTCGGCGACGAGCGCTACAGCGGTGAGCGCGATCTCTCCAACCCGCTCGCCGCGGTGCAGATGGGTCTGATCTACGTCAACCCGGAGGGCCCCAACGGCCAGCCGAGTGCCCTGGCCGCCGCCCGTGACATCCGCGAGACGTTCGCCCGGATGGCCATGAACGACGTCGAGACCGTGGCCCTGATCGCCGGTGGCCACACGTTCGGCAAGACCCACGGTGCCGGGGACGCCGACCTCGTCGGCCCCGAGCCGGAGGCCGCCCCACTGCAGGAGATGGGCCTGGGCTGGCAGAGCAGTTACGGCACCGGCAAGGCCGACGACACCATCACCAGCGGCCTGGAAGGAGCGTGGACACCCACCCCCACGGCCTGGGACAACAGCTTCTTCGAGACGCTGTTCAACTACGACTGGGACCTCGAGAAGAGCCCTGCCGGCGCGTGGCAGTGGGTGCCTACCGACCCATCGGCCGCTGGCACCGTCCCCGACCCGCACGACCCGACCAAGCGGCACACCCCCGTGATGCTCACGACGGACCTCGCCCTGCGGATGGACCCGATCTACGAGCCCATCTCGCGCCGCTTCCTGGAGAACCCGCAGGAGTTCGCCGAGGAGTTCGCCAAGGCCTGGTACAAGCTGACTCACCGCGACATGGGCCCCCTCTCCCGCTACCGCGGGCCGGAGGTCCCCGCAGAGCCGCTGATCTGGCAGGACCCGGTGCCGCCGGTGGCCGGCGAACTCATCGGCGACGCCGACATCTCCGCTCTCAAGGGCATGGTGCTGGCCTCGGGGCTGACGGCCCGCCAATTGGTGTCCACCGCGTGGGCGTCGGCCTCGACGTTCCGTGGCACGGACAAGCGGGGCGGCGCCAATGGTGCGCGCATCCGCCTGGCGCCGCAGAACGACTGGGAGGTCAACAACCCGGCGGAGCTGTCGACGGTGCTGAACACCCTCGAGGGCATCCAGCGTGACTTCAACCAGGGCAGCAAGCACGTGTCGATGGGCGACCTCATCGTGCTGGCCGGATGTGCAGGGGTGGAGAAGGCGGCCAAGGACGCCGGCTTCGACGTCCAGGTGCCGTTCACCCCGGGGCGCACTGACGCGACCCCGGAGATGACCGACGCCGAGTCGTTCTCAGTGCTCGAGCCGGCTGCCGACGGCTTCCGCAACTACCTGTCCAAGGGGCAGACGCTGAAGGCCGAGCAGTTGCTGGTGGACAAGGCCAACCTGCTGAACCTCACCGCACCGGAGATGACGGTCCTGCTCGGTGGCCTGCGAGCGCTGGGTGCGACGTACGACGGTTCGGACCTCGGTGTGCTCACTCAGCGCAAGGGCGTGTTGTCCAACGACTTCTTCGTGAACCTGCTGGACATGGGCACCAAGTGGCAGCCGGCCAACGACACCGAAGAGGTCTTCGAGGGCCGTGACCGCACCACCGGCGAGGTGAAGTGGACCGCGACCCGGGCCGACCTGGTGTTCGGATCCAACTCGATCCTGCGCTCACTGGCCGAGGTCTACGCCATGGACGATGCCGGACAGAAGTTCGTCGACGACTTCGTCGCGGCGTGGGACAAGGTCATGATGCTGGACCGGTTCGAACTGTCCTGAGGCACTGACGCGCCGGTGGCGCACCAGGTGGGCACAGCCCGTCCGGTGCGCCATCGGCGTTTCCGCGCAAGGCGGGAGTGAAACCGCTACCTGGGAGCGAAACCGCGCGGTTTTATCACTCCCGGGTGTCCGGGTCACTCCCGGCTGCGATTCGAGCGCCGCCGTGAAGCCATTCCGCGCAAGGCGGGAGCGAAACCGCTACCTGGGAGCGAAACCGCGCGGTTTGAACACTCCCGGGTGTCCGGGTCACTCCCGGGTACGGTTCGCGCGCCGTCTGCGGGCCTCAGCCCGAGGCCCGCCCCCACACGTGCGCGCCGCCCCAGTCGATCACGACGGCCGGCTCGTCACCGATCACCCAGCCGTCATGCCCGGGCGGCAGCACGTTGACGTCGCCGGCGCGCACTTCGAACTCGGTGCCGTCGGACATCTGTGCGCCCAGCACCCCGGATATCACGTACTGGAAGTGCGGGGCCTCGCACCATTCGGTTCCGGTTGTCGGTTTCACATGCTCCGACCACCGCCAGCCCGGCTGCAGGGTGATGCGGAGAACTTTCCCACCACCGATGTCGACCACTTCACCGCGGCCGAGGGGGAATTCGAGGATCTCGTCGGGTTCACTGAACTTCTTAACTTCTGCTCCAGCCATGGGAGCCTCCTCAGTTAGGAGAGGCTCACCAATCTACGCCGCTCAGGAACGCCCCACAAGACTCTGTATCGCTGCCCAGGAGCCCGTGCCGCACACCGACTAGAGTTCCACGCATGACCCCGGAACAGGCGCAGTACTTCGCCCAGCGCTTCGACGCCGTCGTCGGGAACGTGGAGCGTTTCATCCAGGGCAAGGACGACGTGGTCCGTCTTGCCCTCATCGCCCTGCTGGCTGAGGGGCACCTGCTCATGGAGGATGTCCCAGGCGTGGGCAAGACGTCCCTGGCCCGGTCCTTGTCCGCGTCGCTGGGGCTCAGTGGCAGCCGGATCCAGTTCACGCCCGACCTGCTGCCCTCCGATGTGACGGGCGTCACCGTCTTCCATCAGAGCAAGGACTCGTTCGAGTTCCACCCCGGACCGGTCTTCGCGAACATTGTGCTTGCCGATGAGATCAACCGGGCATCGCCGAAGACGCAGTCTGCACTGCTCGAGGTGATGGCTGAGCGCACGGTGACCGTCGATGGCCGCAGCCACAAGGTCCCCCGCCCGTTCCTCGTGATCGCCACGCAGAACCCGGTGGACATGGACGGCACCTATCCCTTGCCGGAAGCCCAGCTCGACCGCTTCATGATGCGCATCTCGGTCGGGTATCCCAACCCCGCGGCGGAGACGCAGATCCTCAAGAACGCCCACGAGGGCCGGCGGCTGGAGGACCTGCGCGCGGTGTCGAACACTGAGGAGGTCACCGGGATGATCAAGGCCGCGGGCGGCGTGCACATCGCCGACAGTGTCCTGACCTACATCGTCGGCCTCATCACCGCGACCCGGAACTCCCCCGGCGTGCGGCTCGGATCCAGCCCCCGCGGCGGTCTGGCCCTCCTGGCGACCGCACGGGTGCGCGCCGCCTCGCGCGCCCGGCACTACGTCACCCCTGAGGACGTGGGTGCGCTCATCCAACCCGTCCTGGCCCACCGCCTGGTGCTCTCCCCCGAGGCGATCGCCGGCGGGGCAACCGCCGACCAGATCCTCAGCGAGGCCACTCGCGGGGTGCCGGTACCGCAGGGCTGAGTCATGACGGCCACCCAGGAGCCGGTCGTTGTCAGTGCCGGGGACGAGCCTGACTCCGTACGCGAGGTGTCCGCCCGCACCAAGGGCCTGCTCATCAGTGTGCCGGTCCTCGCGGGACTGGGCTTCCTGCTCGGCTACCCGGCGGTGGTGGCCCTCGCGGCCGCCCCTCTGCTGCTCATCGGCATGGGGTTGTTCATGGTCGGTCGGCGCCCGGGGGGGAACCTGCGCCGCGCGGTCGAACCGGCCCAGCTCACCCGCGGCGAAACAGCCACGGCCCTGATCACCAGTGTGAACAATCGGGTCACCCCGACGGGCGTGGTGGAGGCCCTCGACAGCATCGCCGGGCAGCCGGTCGAGATCCTCATCCCGCCGGTCCCGCCACGGCGTGAGGTGACGGTGTCGTATCGGTTCGTCCCGCTGCGCCGCGGAGAACTGCTGCTTGGTCCGGTGACCCTGGAACGACGCGATCCCTGGGGTCTGTTCGTGCGCCGGGCCACGTCCTCGGCGCAGCTGACGGTCCTGGTGCATCCACGGGTCCTGCCGGTGGACGTGACCCTGGCCGGGAACCGTATCGGCCAGGAGGGTGGCACCGCCGACCGGGACGTCCTCGGCTCCAACCAGTTCCATACGCTGCGCGAATACGTCATCGGCGACGAACTGCGCCAGATCCATTGGCGCAGTTCCGCGCGGGTCGGCAAACTCATGGTCAAACAACTCGTGGACAACCCGCTGCCGCGGGCGCTGGTCCTGCTGGACAACGACATCCGCTCCTACCGCAGGGCCGAAGACTTCGAAGAGGCCGTCGATGCCGCCGCTTCCATCGGCAGTGTGATCGTGCGCGCGGGGCTGCCGGTGTCCTTGCGCACCACAGGTGAGGACACCGGCGTGGAGATCCTGCGCGTCGACGACCTCACCCGTTTGCTGGACGCCCTGGCGCTGAGCGATCCCCGTGTGCTCAAGGTCTCACCGCCTGCCCTGCGGCAGGTTCTGCTGGCCACCAGGTCCACGTCGTTCTTCCTCATCACCGGCCCGCACACCGGCCTGATCCCCAGCGCGATCGCGGCACTGGGGCTGGTCGGCGAGGGCACTGTCGTGCGGGTCGGTCAGTCCGGCGGTCTGAGCCGGCCACGGCGCGGCCTGGTCTTCCGAGACGCCATGCGGTGCGACGACCTCGTCGGGCCGATTCTGCCCGGGGCCCGGCAATGACCCGTCTGGACGTGGTTCGACGGACCGTGGCGGTGGGGATCATGTGCCTGGGTGCCACCGCGGTGTTCATCCGCCTCTTCGGGTACATGCCCGTGCTCACCCGGCTCTTCCCGGTGATCATTCTTTGCTGCGTCGGATACGCGCTCGGCACCGCCGGCGGCCAGCGGGTGCAGCGCGGGCTCGGCGCCCTCGTGGGGCTGCTCACCACCGTGATCGCCAGTGTCGTTCTGGGCGCGATGACGATCGAGAACGAGGCCGGCAACGTCGGTGTCTCAAGCTTCTTCGGAGGCCTCGTGGAGGGCTTCGGGATCATCATCCGCGCGGTGGTGCCGGCGCCGGTGAATGCAGAGACCGTGACGGCCGCCATGCTGTTGACTGCCTACGGCACGCTGGTGGCCTGCCTGCTGGTCACAACCTTCGTCCCGGCCTCCAGTCTGGTGCCTCCGACCGTGATCTTCGTGGTCGGTCTGATGCTGTCGCAGGGGTCGGTGCTGCCACCGATCCCGTTCGCGGCCGTGTTCATCGCCGCCGTGGTCGCGGCGCTGGCCCTCATGCCGGCCGCCAAACAGCAGAACCAGATCGAGGACGGGGCGGAGTTCGCGGCCGTGGACACGGGCAAGCGTCCCGGCCGGCCATTGCGGGTGGTGACCGTCTCCATCGGCGCCATCCTGATCGCGGTGGTGGCCGCGGCTCTCGGTCCCGCAACCCAGATCGGGGCCATGAGGCCGGCATACGACCCGCACCAGAAGGACAACTTCCGTCCCGACACCGACCTTGACGGCGACGACGTCGTGTCGCTCGCCACGAAGTGGCAGACGCTGCGCCGCGAGGACCCGTTCGAAGTGTTCAGTGTCACCGGCCCGGACATCCCGTCCTCGGTGAACTGGGCCATCAACTCCAAGTTCGACGGGGTGGCCTGGAGCAGTCTGACGACATTCGACCAAGTGGGCCCGGACGGTATCCCGTACGACGGGCCCTGGCCCAGGTTCACCGCCGACGGCAGCACCGGATTCGAGACCGGGGAGTTGCTGCCCGGTCCGTGGCTGCCGGCGTCGTTCCGGCCCACGACAGTCACGGGGCTGGTGGCACGGGCCGACCCGGAGGGCACCGTCGTGGCCGGCGATGACAAGGGGGCGCAGAAGACGTATCAGATCGGCTATCGGGCCCTGGCGATGCGATCCCTGGCGCCTCTGGAGACGGTGCGTGCGGTGCAACGCCCCGAGTACGGGACCCTGCGGGAGTTGCCATCCGACTTCCCCCTGGAGCTGCGCTACTTCGCGCAGAGTGCCATGTCCACGGCCAGCACGCCCTACGGGCAGTTGCAGGCGCTGGCCGCTGCCCTGTCCTCGCCGCCCTTCCAGGAGCAGGACAACTCCATTGACAACTCCCTCGACGTGACGGCCCTGAAGGACCTGGTGATCACGAGCAAGAAGGGCACTGAGGCGCAGTTCGCCACGGCCTTCGCGCTCATGGCGCGCAGCCAGGGCTACCCGACACGGTTGGTGGTCGGGTTCTCGACGAGCGGCAAGGGACAGTCGCGCACGGTCGACTCCACGGACGTGATCATCTACCCCGAGGTGGAACTGACGAGGGTCGGTTGGGTGCCCTTCGCCCCTGGCCCCCGTGACCTGGCCCGCGGTGTGCCCGTGATTCGCAAAGTCACCGCGCCGAAGCCCGGCAAGTCCCCCAAGCCGAGCCCGACCCCGACACCGAAGCCGAGTCCGACACCGAGTCCCTCGCCTGAGCCGGATCCGGAGCCGTCGAGCCAGGCGCGTTCCTTGACGGGCGTCCTGGCAGTGCTGGCGGCCGTCCTGGTGCTGGTCAGCTGGCCGCTGCTCGTGGCGTGGCGCCGCCGCCGCCGCAAGGCCAGTTTGCGCCGCGGCGGGCCCGATGAGCAGGTGACAGGCGCCTGGTCGTACGCACGGGCCGGCCGGCGCCGCCTCGGGCAGCCCTTGGACGACACCGCATCACCGGCGGCCTATGCTGCGGACCTGCAGGCTGAACCGGCGGTCCGGGATCTGGCCGTTCTCACCGAGGCCGCGATGTACGCACCTGAGCAACTCACCGAGGCCGACGCGGTGCGTGCTTGGACCATGGCCGACAAGGTGGTCGCCGAGGCGCTCAAGCGCGGGGGTGTCCTTCGACGGCTGCGCTGGTGGCTGGTGCCTCCCGCTCGACGCACTTAACCTGGGACCATGCATTCGAGCCCTGCCGACGATTCCAGCGCCTACCCAGCGAGCAAGCCCGAGGAGCAGTGGCGCGCCGAACTCACCCCGCAGGAGTACCACGTGCTCCGGGAGGCGGGCACGGAACGGGCCTTCACCGGCGAGTACACCGACGAAGAGACCACTGGTGTCTACGCCTGCCGCGCCTGTGGTGCCGAGTTGTTCCGATCGACGGAGAAGTTCCATTCCGGCTGTGGCTGGCCCTCGTTCTTCTCTCCCTTGGCCGGCGACCGGATCGTGGAGATCGAGGACCGGTCGCTGGGCATGGCCCGCACCGAGGTCCGGTGCGCCGCGTGCGGTTCACACCTCGGGCATGTGTTCGCCGGCGAGGGGTACAACACCCCCACCGATCTGCGTTACTGCATTAACTCCGTGTCCTTGCGGCTCGACCGCACCGAGTGACGGTGTACCCGGGAGCGATCCGGCCGCGCAGTCTCGCTCCCGGTGCCAAGCCCCCGCCAGTCCTACCGGGGGCCGCGAGTTTCCTCCCATTCAGCGGTTTCTCTCCCAGGTGGCGGTTTCTCTCCCAGGTAGCGGCGCCACGCCCCCGCCAGTCCTACCGGGGAGCGATACGGACATCGGGGAGCGATCCAACCGCGCAGTTTCGCTCCCGGGTAGCGGTTTCTCTCCCAGGCACGGCCCAAAGCCCCGGCCCGGCCGGGCAGGCGTCGGCACAGCCCCCGGGCGCACCTACGGCAGCCGCTCCACCAACTCCGGTAGTTCCCACCGCCGGCCGGTGTAGAACGGGATCTCCTCGCGCACGTGCAAGCGTGCCCGCGATCCGCGCAGGTGCCGCATGAGGTCGACGATCCGGTGCAGTTCAGCGGCTTCGAACGCCAGGAGCCACTCATAGTCCGACAGCGCGAACGAGGCCACCGTGTTGGCGCGGACATCGGGGTACCCGCGGGCCATCCGGCCGTGCTCGGCCAGGAGTTCCCGGCGCTCCTCGTCGGTCAGCAGGTACCACTCGTAACTGCGGACGAAGGGATAGACGCACACGTAGTCCTGGGCGTTCTCGTCAGCCATGAACGCAGGGACGTGGGACTTGTTGAACTCCGCCGGGCGGTGCAAGGCCTGCACCGACCACACCGGTCGCAGCGCGCGTCCGAAGGTGGTGCTGCGCAGGGTGTGGTAAGCGTCCTGCAGGGTCTCGCTGGTGTCGCTGTGCCACCACACCATGACATCCGCGTCGCCGCGCAATCCGCCCACGTCGTACCAGCCCCGCGTGACCAGATCCCCTTCCACGGCGCTGATCTCATGCAGCACCTCATCGCTGATCTCCGCGCGCAACCCCTCCAATGGACGGTCGGCGGCGAACACGGAGACCTGCATGTACCGGAGGGTGTCGTTGATGCGCCGGGCGGCGGCAGCCTTGCTCTCAACCATGAGCCCATTGTCTCCTCTGGGCCGCCTGCTGCAGCACCGCGCTCACGGCAGCCTGTGCCGACCCGATGCAGGCGGCGATCCCCACACCCTCGTACGCCGCCCCGCACACTGCCAGTCCCGGGGTGCTCGCCAGCCACTCCCGGGCATCCGCGATCCGCGTGCGGTGGCCGACGGCGTACTGCGGGAGGCCCGCGGGCCAGCGCGTGACCAGTTCGGCCACGGGCCGCCGGGGTACACCGATCAAGTCGGCGAGGTCATCGGCGGCTGACCGGATCAGTTCGGCGTCCGTTGCCTGCTCGACCAACGGGTCCCCGGCGCGACCCAGCGACGCCCGGAGCAGGAACAAGCCGTGCTCGTCGCCGGCGTCACCGACCCAGTCCCATTTGGAGCTCGAATAGGTGACGCCCTTGACCGCTCTGCCCTCCACCGGCGGGACGAGGAAGCCGCTGCCCGTACCCCGCAGGTGGGCGGCATCCGCGCGTCGGTACGCCAGGCTCACGACGGCCACGTCCGCATAGTCAACCCCGGCGAGTTCCTCGGCGGCCGCGGCGTTGACGTCCGCGAGCAGTTGAGCGGTGACCGTAGCCGGTGTCGCGAAGATGACCGCGTCGACGGTGTGAGTGCGGTAACGGCCACGGCCGTCGCCGACGACCACGTCCCAGCGCTGCGCGCGGTGGCGCACCTGCTGGACGACGGTCTTGGTCCGCACGTCCACTCCTCGCTCGCGAAGGGCCCGCGCCAACTCCTCTGGCAGGCGCCCGACTCCGCCGGCGAGGCCCACGAACACCGGCCCCCGGCGGGGACCCGTGGTCTTGAGCCCGTCGGCCAGAACGGAGGAGGCCGCCCCGATCGCCGAGCGCCGCTGCGTGGCGGCCCGGTACAGGGCGGGCACAGTCATCTGCAGGCTCAGCGAGTCAGAGCGCCCCGCGTAGACACCCCCGAGCATGGGTTCCACCAGCCGGGCGGTCACCTCTGAACCTAGCCTCGTGGTCACGTAGTCACCCACTGAGACGTCACCGTGCAGGACGGTTCGCGGCAGGAGGTGGTCCAGGGGGATCCGCAACAGCCCCGGCAACGACACGATGCCGCTGGCGGCCAGTTTGCGCAGGTCCGTCGGCACCCCGGTGAGCAGTCCGCGCGGGATCGGTCGCATCCGCCCCCGGCTGTAGATGGCCGCGGAGGTGGTGGCCGCAGGGACCGTCTCCAGACCGAGATCCCGGCACAGGCTGATCGCCTCGGGGCGCATGGCCAGCATGGCTTCGGCACCCACATCCACGGTGACGTCCCCGACGGTGTCCGTGGCCAGCTTGCCTCCGAGAACCGATGCGGCTTCCAGCACGGTGACCGTGGCGCGCGGGCCGTCCGGCCCCTGGGACAGGAACCACGCGGCTGCCAGTCCGCTGATCCCGCCACCGACGACGATGACGTGCGGCACGTCGCTCATGAGACCCCCTCGAACGGCTCACCGAACTCGTGGACCGCCCGCACCGCGGCCGTCACGTTGTCGGCTGGGGTGTCCGGCAGAACGCCGTGCCCGAGGTTGAAGACGTGCCCGCGCAGGTCCCGGCCGGACCGCAGGACACGACGCACCTCAGTGGTGATCGTGGGTTCGTCGGTGAGCAGCACCGCGGGGTCCAGGTTGCCCTGCAACGCCATGGTGGACCGGATGGCCGGGTCGACCTGGTCCAGATCGATGCGGAAGTCGACACCGAGGACGTCATTGCCCGCCGAGGCCATGTCGCCGGCCAGGTGGTTGGCGCCGACGGCGAAGTGCACCCGCGGCACCCCGAGGTCCGCCACATGGTCGAAGACGCGGCGGGTGTGCGGGAGCACGTGTTCGCGGTACAACCGGGCCGGCAGCGCGCCGACCCACGAGTCGAACACCTGAACCGCGCTGGCACCGTTCTCGATCTGCACGCGCAGGAACGCCGCGGCCAGATCCGCCAGCCTGCTCATGATGGCCGCGAAGAGTTCGGGCTCGCTGATGATCATGGCCTTGGTCCTCGGCAGGTCGCGTGAGGGACCACCCTCGATCAGATAGGAGCCCACGGTGAACGGGGCACCGGCGAACCCGATCAGCGGCGTCGCGCCTAGTTCGGCAGCCGCCGTGCGTACGCCTGCGGCCACCGCATCGAACATCTGCGCTGTCGGCGACGGCAGTCGATCGGTGTCGGCAGCGGTCGTGAAGGGCTGCGCGACGACCGGTCCCACGCCGGGCGTGATGACCACGTCGACGCCCGCACACTTCACCGGCACCACGATGTCGCTGAAGAAGATCGCGGCATCCACTGCGTGCCGGCGCACCGGTTGCAGCGTGATCTCAGCGGCGAGCGCAGGATCCAGGCAGGCGTCCAGCATCGGGATGCCTGCGCGCACCTGCCGGTACTCCGGCAGCGAGCGGCCCGCCTGCCGCATGAACCAGACCGGCGGCCGGTCCACCTGGCGGCCCTGCATGGCGCGGACGAGACGGCTGTTCGCGGTGTCACTGGCCCACCAAGGGTGTTCCGGGCTAAGACTCACACACTGATCGTGGCACGCCTACGCGACGATCTGTGCCACCCCTCCCAGTGCCAGCGCCACTCCGACGTACTGGATCGGCTTCAGGCGCTCGGAGAGGAAACGCCAGGCGAGCGGCACGGTGACCCCCGGGTACAACGACGCGAGCACCGACACCAGCGACAGGCTGCCGGTGGTGGCCATCCGCAGAACAGGTTCGCGCTGACGTACAGCACACCGATCGCCGACATGAACCCCAGATCCCGGGAGGCCGACGGCCTGCGAGACCCCCACGACGAAGAACGCCGGGTACCGCTTGGAGACCTGACCGCCCAGGAAATCGACCGAACTCCAGGCGAGACCGCTCACCAAGGCCAACACGGTCGACACGTCATGACACGCAAGCGATCGCCACGCCGCCAAAGGTCCGGCACACCTACAGTGGGCGGGTGAGCGACCCCCAGGCCGCGTTCGACGAAGCCGTGGCGTGCCTGCCGGCCGATTCGGTGCGGCCCGACATCACGCTGGCCGCCGCACCGGCCCCAGGGCGGTTGGCGCCGTACAGCCATGCCCTGACCGCCGAGATCGGGACGGACCCGGAGGTGGGATCCGGGCGTTTCGTTCTCTTGCACGATCCCGCGCGACCGGGTGCGTGGGAGTCCGACACCCGCGTCGTGGTGTACGTCGAGGCCGACATCGATGCAGAGATGGCGGAGGACCAGCTGCTCACCGATGTCGGCTGGACCTGGCTGCAGGAATGTCTGGTCGCGGCGGAGGTCCCGTTCGCCGCCCTGGGCGGCACCGTCACCGCTGTCCGGTCAACCTCCTTCGAGGCCCTCTCGGCCCGCGGGCATGAGACAACCATCCAGATCCGGGCCTCCTGGTCCCCGGCCGGCTTGCCAGACCTGCCCGACCACTTCGCCGCCTGGGTCGCTCTGATGGAACTGTGCGCCGGGCTGCCGCCGTACTATCCGGGTGTCACTCGAATAGGTGAGATCCCCGGCTGAAGCACACGGCGCTCAAGGCGTGACCGCTGTCCGCCGATGCATGAGTCACAGGCCGTGCAGGAGGCACTCGTGAGTCATGTGGTGGCGATCCCCACCGGTTCCCGAACGGAATCGGTAGCCACCCGCGTCAGCACGATCGTCGTCTGCACAGACTCCGCGCGCGCTCAAGACCTACAGATCGAAGGGGCCGCGCTGGGCGCGGACACCCGGACCCTGGGAACAGCGGCACAGGTGCGCGAGTACGCCGACCGGCACAGCCCTCCTGAGATGTGTGTCATCATGACGCCGCTGCCCGACGGCCCGGTGCTGCCGCTGATGCGCATGCTGCGTGCACGCGGCTGGCACAAGATCGCGGTGCTCAGCGGGCATGCCGACGCCCGCGCTGTCCACGCCGCGGCCCTCACCGGGGTACGCACCGTCGTCGTGCAGCCGATGGCCACCGCCTCGCCACGGCAGGTGGCTCGGCCCACCGGGTCGTTGTCGCTGAGCGAGCGCGAGTTGGAGGTCCTGCGCCTGGTCGCCGACGGGCAGACCAATCGCATCGTCGGGGAGAAGTTGGGCCTCTCCGCCCTGACCGTGAAGTCCCATTTGGCCCGCATCGCCCGCAAACTGGGCTCCGGTGACCGTGCGCACATGGTGGCCACCGCCATCCGCAAGGGGTACATCCGCTGACGTCGCCTCCCCGATGGTGGCCAAATCCGCGTTCCAGCGCCAGTCGCCGCGTAGGTTGACTCCCGTGGGCGAGGTCTTGAAACTGCCGGCCGAACTGCCGTCGGTGGTCGCCGATCAGCAGTCTCTGGATGCAGCCGTTGCCGAACTCGCCGCCGCTGAGGGACCGGTCGGTGTCGACGCCGAGCGGGCGGGCAGTTACCGCTACTCCCAAAAGGCCTACCTCGTCCAGGTCTTCCGGCGGCACGCCCCGGTCCTCTTGCTGGACCCGCTGCGCATCGAGGACTTCTCGGGGCTGTCGGCTCTGCTCGACGGGACCGAATGGATCATGCAGGCCGCCCACAACGATCTGGAGTGCCTCGCGGAGATCGGTCTGCAACCCATCACCCTGTTCGACACGGAGCTGGCCGGACAACTGCTGGGGCTGGAGCGGGTGGGACTTGCCGGACTGGTGGAGACACAACTCGGGTACACGATGCGCAAGAGTCATGGCCAGGCCGACTGGTCCCAGCGTCCGTTGAAGCGCAGTTGGCTGGAGTACGCCGCCCTGGATGTGTGCGTACTGCCCGATCTGCAGGATGCACTCGCGGAGGCCCTGTCCGACGCCGGGAAGACCGACTGGGCCCAGCAGGAGTTCACCCATCAGATACGGGTGCGCGCCGAGGCGGACGCCCAGTCCCGGTGGCGCCGAACCACGGGCGCCGGACGTCTGCGCACCGATGCGCAGCGGGGGGCACTGCGGGCACTGTGGATGCTGCGCGACGAGTCCGCCCGCAGCCGCGACATCGCATGGCACCGGGTGGTTCGCGACCCGGTCCTGGTGGAGATCGCGCGCCGGCTTCCGCGCACGGCTGACGACGTGGCCGCCGTGCCGGACCTCCCCCGGCCCATGCTGCGCCGCGCGGACACATGGCTGGCTGCCGTGGAGCAGGGCCTGGCCGACCCGCAACCGGTCGCCGCGCGTGTGGATGGCCCGCCCGCGCGTTCGCTGCGGGCCTGGGAGCAGCGCGATCCGGAGGCTGCGGCGCGCTGGGTGAGCGTCCGGGCCAAGCTCGTCGAGCGTGCCGAGAAGTTGCAGGTCTGGACGCAGACGCTGCTCGCACCGGACATCGTCGCCTGACCTCGCCTGGGCGCCGCCGGAGGATCCCCGCCTCGCGGATGGCGGAACTCGGGGCCCGGCCGTGGCAGGTGGCGAACACGGCCGACTTGTTCTGAGGCCCCCCGCGGCGGCGCAGATGGGCCACCAGGTGCCCGCCCCCGCCTGCCCCGCCCCACGCCAGGGCCACCTGCCGGTCCTTTGCTACTCGTGAGTAACATAGGGACAACACTGGGTATCCCCAACCCCCGGAGGTCCATATGGCACAGGCTGGTCGCAACGTTGTCCTCGTCGACGGGGTACGCACCCCGTTCGGCAAGTCCGGGCCGAAGGGGCTCTACGCCGAGACCCGCGCCGACGACATGGTCGTGCGTGTACTGCGCGAACTCCTGCGCCGGAACCCCGACCTGCCACCCGAGCGCATCGACGAGGTCGCGGTCGCGGCCACGACACAGATCGGCGACCAGGGCCTGACGATCGGTCGCAGTGCGGCGATGCTGGCCGGCCTGCCCAAGTCCGTACCTGGCTACTCCGTGGACCGCATGTGCGCCGGCGCGATGACCGCCGCCACGTCGGTTGCCTCCGGTATCGGAGTGGGCGCCTACGACATCGCGCTGGCTGCCGGCGTCGAGCACATGGGCCGCCACCCGATGGGTGAGGGTGTCGACCCCAACCCCCGCTTCCTGGCCGAGCGGATCGTCGACCCGGATGCCCTGATGATGGGTAAGACCGCGGAGAACCTGCACGACCGGTTGCCGCACCTGACGAAGGAGCGGGCCGACGCTTACGCCGTGGCCTCCCAGGAGAAGACAGCCAAGGCCTACGCCGAAGGCAAGATCCAGCCCGACCTGGTCCCGATGGCCATCCGCTCGGCCGAACACGGCTGGGGCCTGGCCACCGCCGACGAGCCCCCCCGCCCCGGCACCTCGATGGAGTCCCTGGCCGGCCTCAAGACCCCGTTCCGCCCGCACGGCCGCGTCACCGCGGGCAACGCAGCCGGGCTCAACGACGGCGCGACCGCCGCTATCCTGGCCGCCGAGGAGGTGGCCGACGAACTGGGCCTGCCCAAGAAGTTGCGCCTCGTCTCCTACGCCTTCGCCGGCGTCGAGCCGGAGGTCATGGGCTACGGCCCGGTCCCCAGCACCGAGAAGGCGCTGGCCAAGGCCGGTCTGAGCATCGACGACATCGGGCTGTTCGAGGTCAACGAGGCGTTCGCCGTGCAGGTGCTCAGCGTTCCTCGACCACTACGGCATCCCCGACGACGACCCGCGGGTCAACCCGATGGGTGGCGCGATCGCCGTCGGACACCCCCTGGCCTCCAGCGGGATCCGGCTCATGACGTACCTGGCTCGCGACTTCGTCGACCACCCGGAGGTCCGTTACGGGATCACGACCATGTGCATCGGCCTGGGAATGGGCGGCACGGTCATCTGGGAGAACCCCAACCACACGCAGGAGGCCTGAGACATGACCGACAGCATCGCCAAGCCCATCCCCCAGACCGACGCCGACGCCGGACTCGACGAGTCGATCCAGTTCGCCGACGAGGTCGTCACCCACGCGAAGTTGCGCACCGCCGACCTGCCGCTCGGGGCCGGCACCGCGGCGATCATCACCCTGGACAACGGTTTCGACCACACCAAGCCGAACACGTTCGGTCCGGGCGGACTGCTGGAGCTCAAGGCCGCGATCCAGAAGGCCAAGGAGACTCCCGGGGTCGCCGCCATCTGCATCACGGGCAAACCGTTCATCTTCGCGGTGGGGGCCGACCTCACCGGGGTCCCGCGGTTGACCGACCGGGGACAGGCGCTGGCGATCGGCAAACTCGGCCACGAGGTGCTCGGCATGCTCGGCGACTCCGAGGTCCCGACGTTCGCCTTCGTCAACGGCGCGGCGATGGGCGGCGGCGTCGAGGTCGCTCTGCACTGCCAGTACCGCACGCTGTCCTCGGGGGCGGCGGCCTTCTCGCTGCCGGAGGTCTTCCTGGGGCTGATCCCGGGCTGGGGCGGGGCGTACCTGATGCCGAACCTCATCGGCCCGGAGAAGGCCTGCACGGTCGTCATCGACAACCCGATGGCGCAGAACCGTCAACTCAAGCCCAAGCAGGTGCTCGACCTCGGCATCGTTGACGCCATGTTCGCCCCGGCCGACTTCCTCGAGGAATCGCTGCTGTGGGCCGCAAAGGTTCTGACCGGTGAGATCGCCGTCGACCGGCCGGAACTGGATCGCGGCGCGGCCTGGGACGAGACGGTGGCAGCGAAGCGAGCCGCCCTCGACGCCCGGCTGAAGGGCGCGACGGCTGCCCCCTACCGGGCGCTGGACCTCATCGCGGCAGCGAAGACAGCCACCCGGGCCGAAGGGTTCGCCGCGGAGGACGACGCCCTGGCCGACCTCATCATGAGTGACGACCTGCGCGCCGGGCTGTACTCGTTCGACCTCGTGCAGAAGCGCGCAAAACGTCCCGTCGGGGCGCCCGACAAGAAGCTGGCTCGCCCGGTCACCAAGGTCGGCGTCGTGGGCGCCGGGCTGATGGCCAGCCAGATGGCCCTGCTGTTCGCCCAGCGCCTGCAGGTCCCCGTGGTCATGACCGACCTCGACCAGGCCCGCGTGGACAAGGGTCTGGCGTACGCCCACTCCGAGATCGACAAGATGGCCGCCAAGGGCCGGGTCAACGGCGACAAGGCCAACCGGCTCAAGGGCTCATCACCGGTTCGGTGACCAAGGACGCGTTCGCCGATGCGGACTTCGTGATCGAGGCCGTCTTCGAGGACCTCAAGGTCAAGCAGCAGGTCTTCGCGCAGGTCGAGGAGGTCGTGCGCGAGGACTGCATCCTGGCCACCAACACCTCGTCACTGTCGGTGACGGAGATGGCGGCGGGGCTCAAGCACCCCGAGCGGGTCGTGGGTTTCCACTTCTTCAACCCGGTCGCGGTGATGCCACTGCTGGAGATCGTGCGCGGCGAAGCCACGGACGATGCGGCGCTGGCGACGGCCTTCGTGGTCGGCAAGACGCTGAAGAAATCGTGTGTTCTCGTCAAGGACGCCCCCGCCTTCGTGGTCAACCGGCTGCTGACCCGCTTCCTCGGGGAGGTGACCAAGAGCGTGGACGAGGGGACCCCGTTCGAGGTGGCCGACCGGGCGCTGGACCCGCTGGGCCTGCCCATGTCGCCCTTCACGCTGCTGCAGCTGGTCGGACCGGCTGTCGCGTACCACGTGTCGGAGACCATGCAGGCGGCGTTCCCCGACCGGTTCTACGTGTCGGCGAACCTGAAGAGGATCGTGGACGCCGGCAAGACGGCGATCTGGACCTATGACAGCGGTACCCCCGAGGTCGACCCGGAGGTGGCGGCCCTGTTCACCCAGGGCGATGCTCCCCTGTCCGAGGAGCAGGTGCGTGACCGCGCGCTGAGCGCCATGGCCCAGGAGGTCCAGATGATGCTGGACGAGGGCGTCGTGGCGGAGGCGCAGGACATCGACCTGTGCATGATCCTGGGCGCGGGCTGGCCCTTCCACCTCGGCGGGATCACCCCGTACCTCGACCGGGCGGGGGTCAGCCAGCAGGTCAACGGAAAGCGCTTTCTGCCCGCCGGTATGGCAAGCCTGCCGTAACGTCTCACTGACGCGGGCCCCGCACTCCTTCCCGGGAGGCGGGGCCTGCGCCGTGTTCAGCCGACTGCAGCCACGATCTCCGGCACCCTGCTCGCACGCACCGGGGCGCTGTGCAGGTAGCCCTGCACCCGGTCGCAGCCCAGGGCGCGCAGCGCCTCGAGCTGCGCTGGGCTCTCGACACCGATGGCGATAACCTCATGGCCCAGATCGTGGGCGACCTGGATGATCGCCTGCACGATGACCTGGTCCTCGCGGCTGCCGACCACGCCCGCCACAAAGGAACGATCGATCTTCACGTAGTCCGCGGCCACCCGCTTGAGGGCGGACAGTCCCATGTAGCCGGTCCCAAAGCCGTCGATGCCCACCTGGAACCCGAGGTGATGCAGTTGGCTCAGGCCGGACATGGTCTGCTCGGACTCCCAAAGGACTGGGGAGTCGATGACCTCGAAGCCCAGGTCACCCGGCTGCAGACCCGCGGCCAGAACCTGATCCAGGACCGCTTGCGGGAATCCCTGCTCGGCCACCTGGGCGGGCGAGATGTTGAGCTGAACGCGCACCTTCAGGCCCGCCCGGCGCCACTGCGCCAGATCGTCGACGGCTAGGCGCAGGACCTCACCACCGAGGGCCCCCATCAACCCGCTGCGCTGAGCGCTGTCGATGAAGTCACCCGCCCCCACCGCGCCCGGTGCGGGGATCCGGACGAACGCCTCCACGTCGTTGACCTCGCCGCCGTCCAGCGGGACGACCGGTTGGTACTCCATGTGAACCGACCCATCGGCGATGGCGCGGCGCAGGTACTCCTGGTTCTCCATGCGGGTCAGGGCCGCAACCTCCAGGTTGTCCACGTACGGCTCGACACGGTTGCGGCCGGCGTCCTTGGCGCGGTACATGGCCAGGTCCGCCTGCCGCAGCAGATCCTCGCTGCTGGTCCGCGGGTCCACCGTGGTGGCGACACCCACAGAGACGCTCAGCCCGACCTCACGGCCCTGCACCCGGAACTGCGCCCGCATGCTGTCGCACAGCCGCCCACCCAGATCCAGGGCCTGTTGCGGGGTGGCCACGTCCTCGGCGATCACCACGAACTCGTCGCCGCCGAGCCGGGCCACGGTGTCCTGCGGCCGCACGGCCCCCCGCAAGCGCTCGGCCACCGCCACCAGCACAACGTCGCCGGCCCGATGGCTCAGTGTGTCGTTGAGGGTCTTGAAACCGTCGAGGTCGCAGAACAGCACCGCCACATGGCTCTTGGTCCCCCACAGCCGCTGCAGAGACGCCTCGAGACGTTCCACCAGTGCATACCGGTTCGGCAAGCCGGTCAGGGCGTCATGACGGGCCTGATAGGTCAGCGTCTGCTCGGCATCGTGGCGGTCCGTCACATCCTCGATGACCGCCAGCGCGAACGCCTCGTCGTCGCGATCGCCGCCATGGAGTACCGAAATGGTCATGGCCACCCACAGCGTGCGACCCTGCGCCGTGACCACCCGGACCTCACGGGCGGTTCCCCTGCCCTCCTCGCGCACCACGTCCGGGGACCACGCCACCTCTCGCTCCTCGGGAGGCAGGAAACGGCGCAGGTCGTCCCCGCGCAGCCCGACCGGATCCGTGCCCAGGAGGGCCCCGAGGGCGGCGTTCGCGTCCAGGATCGGGCCGAGGGTGTCACCGGAGACCGCCAGTCGCGCCATGGCCACGGGGGAAAGGTCGAACGTCAGTCGCATCATCCGGTCCCGGCGTCGATGCTCGGTGACGTCCAGCGCCACCATCCCCACCGAGCGGTCGCCGCTGGCCGTCCGCGGCAGGGGGAATTTCGTGGCCATCAGTGTCCGCCGCGCCCGGCGCGGACCCACCCGGCTGACGAACACCTGGGACCGGCTGGAACGCAGCACCTGCAGATCCTCCTGCTGCGCCTGCCGACCCAGGACTTCGCCGAGGACGTCGGGCCAGGAACGGCCTCGCAGTTCCTCGGCTGAGGTGTTGAGCACGCTGCAGAGCATCGGACTGACCATGTCCAGAGTGCCGACGCCCTGCTGGTCGTAGTGGGTGACGGCCACCACCGCAGGGCTGTTGCTGAGCATGGCGCGCACGAAGTCCTGACTGTCCTGCAGAAGTCGCTCCCCGTCACGCCGACGCTGCTCCTGCAGAGCCACCGCGTACAGCACCAGGACCCCTATGACAGTGGCGAGCACCGTCACCACGTGCATGGGCCAGGCGACACTCACGGCGTTCTTCCAGCCCACGCTGCTCTCACCACCGATGAGCACAGCAGCCACCACCGTGCCTGCTCCGCTCACGGCCACCAGGCCCATGCGCAGCCCCAGCCACAGCAACACCGGCAGCAGCAGGTACCCGGGTCGCCCGGGGACGACGGCGGCACGAGCCAGGTAGGCCAGGAACGTCAGGACACCCACCGCCGACAGCAGCAGGACCAGCTCCACCCGGCGGCCGCGATGCTCGGGCAGATGCCACTGATCCATCTGCACCAGAGCCGGCAAGGGCAGCACCATCCCCAGACACACGGTGAGCCACCAGAGCGGCCAGTCCCCCACAGCCTCGGGGCGCACGACAACCAAAGCGCCCGCGGTCATTCCGCTGACGGAAACGGCCACCACACCCACTGTGAACAGGTCCGCCAGCGCCTGCACCCGGAACACGTGCAGTCTGCGCAAGATCGTGGCCATCAGCAGCGAGCCGCTGAGCACACCCACCGCCAGTGCCATGGCCGCCCCGACGGAGTATCCGGCCTGCCCGTAGACAAAGCCGAGGCTCACCAGCGCCGCCGTGCAGACCGCGCCCGCCACCGGCCGGGGCAGCGCAACGGCCGCGGCGACAACAATTCCGGCCGGCAACGCCACGGGTGGCAAACCGGATCCTGGTGTCGAGAAGGCGGCCAGAATGTACGCGCAGATCAGCACAGCCACCCAGGAGGCAGCGAGGCGACCAGGCAGCGTCACCATTGGTCCCGCCATGGACCCAGCGTAATCAAACCGTCACTCAACGTCACCCGTTCGGCGTAGCGCGTCGGCTACTCCGCGGACTCGTCCACGTGGGCGTCCAGGTCGAGCGCCGCTGAGTCGGCACTGATCCATCCGATCACCTGGTGGCCGATCTGCTGGGCCGTCAGCCCGGCCTCGGCAAGGACCTGCGCCCGACTGCCGTGATCGAGGAACCTCTGCGGGATCCCGATTGTGCGCAGAGGTGTCCGTGACCCCGCCTCCCGCATCCGCCCGGCGATGGCGGCGCCAACCCCGCCCACCACCCCGTTGTCCTCGATGGTGACCACCAGGCGATACCGCTGCGCCATCTCCACCACTTCGTCCGGCACGGGTTTGACCCACCGCGGATCGACGACGGTGGCGCCGATCTCCTGGTCGGCCAACCGGTCAGCCACGTCCAGCGCCGGCCCGGCCATGGCACCCACGGCCACAATGAGCACGTCCGGCCGCCCCCGGTCGTACAGAAGGTCGACTCCGCCTTGGCTGCGAATAGTCGGGATGTCCTCGGGCAGCGCCCCTTTGGCGAATCGCACCACTGTCGGGGCGTCACCGACCGCGACCGCCTCGCGCAGGTTCGCCCGCAGCCGGGTCCCGTCGCGCGGAGCTGCCAGCCGCAGCCCCGGCACCACCTGCAGGATCGACATGTCCCACATCCCGTTGTGGCTGGCACCGTCGTCGCCGGTGACACCGGCACGGTCGAGCACGATCGTGACACCTGCACGGTGCAGCGCGGCGTCCATGAGCACTTGGTCGAAGGCGCGGTTGAGGAACGTGGCGTAGATGGCCACCACCGGATGCAGCCCGCCCATGGCCATGCCCACAGCCGAGGTGATGGCGTGCTGCTCGGCGATACCCACGTCGTAGACCCGCTGCGGGTACTGCTGCTTCATGGCCGCCAGGCCGGTCGGGCCGAGCATGGCAGCGGTGATGGCGACGACGTCGGGCCGCTCCGCGGCCACAGCACACATCTCATCGGAGAACACCGACGTCCAGCTCGTGCGCGCCGCGGCAGTCGGCCGTCCGGTGGCGGGGTCGATGACCGGGACGCCGTGGAAACGGTCGGCCTCGTCCTGCTCGGCCGGCGGATAGCCGCGGCCCTTCTGCGTCAGTACGTGCACGAGGACCGGGCCGGGGTAGCGCTTGGCCCGCCGCAGCGCCTGCTCCACCGCCTCCCGGTCGTGCCCGGGGACCGGGCCCAGGTACTTCAGGCCGAGATCCTCGAACATCCCCTGCGGCGCGACAACGTCCTTGACCCCCTTCTTGAGCCCGTGCAGGGTCTCGAAGGCCGGCCGTCCGACCACCGGCGTGCGGTCCAGGACTTTGCGCCCCCACTCGAGGAACCGCTCGTACCCCTTCGTCGTGCGCAGGGTCGCCAAGTGGTTGGCCAGCCCGCCGATGGTCGGGTCGTAACTGCGCTCGTTGTCGTTGACGATGACCACCATCGGGCGGTTGGACGCCGCGATGTTGTTCAACGCCTCCCAGGCCATACCCCCGGTCAGGGCACCGTCGCCGATCACCGCCACGACGTGCCGGCTGTTCAGCATGCCGCGGGCCTCCCAGGCCTTGGCCAAGCCGTCGGCGTACGCCAGTGCGGTACTCGCGTGGGAGTTCTCGATCCAGTCGTGGGGGCTCTCAGCGCGGCTGGGATAGCCGGACAGCCCACCCTTCTGGCGCAACGTGTCGAAGGCGTCGCGGCGTCCGGTCACAATCTTGTGGACGTACGCCTGGTGACCGGTGTCCCAGAGCAGCGCGTCGCGCGGGGAGTCGAAGACCCGGTGCATGGCCAGGGTCAGTTCCACGACACCGAGGTTGGGGCCGAGGTGACCGCCGGTGCGCGACACCTTCGCCACCAGGAACTCACGGATCTCGCCGGCCAGTTGCTCCAACTGCCCGTCATCGAGCGAGCGCAGGTCGTCGGGACCACGGATCCCCTCGAGAACGGACACCGTTCAAGTGTACGGCGACCCACGCGGGGCGCCCGTCGGGACGCGGGGGCCCCGCGCTCACAGCCGTGGTCGCCATACCTGCCCGCGCAGGGCCTGCTCGACCAGGCCCACCTCGCGCGCGCTGCGACTGAACTGCGCCGCGAGATCCTCCAGGGCCAACAACCCCGCGTCGATCTCGGTCGGCTCGAGCCAGTCGCGCATCCGGGCACGCAACTGCCGGTAGACCTCACGGGTCCCATCGAGGGTCGCCCGCGCGTGATGCTCGGCCACCATCGCCAGGATCAGCGGGTGTTTGCGGGCCGGTGACAGGCGGTACTCCGGCGGCAGGCGATCGAGCAGCCATCCGGTGACCGACTCCTCGAAGCCCGCCCCCGGAGGTGGGAGGTCGGACGGCCACCCGGGTGGCGCAGTGGTCACGACTCCAGCAGCGAGCGCAGCACGTACTGCAGGATGCCACCGTTGCGGAAGTAGTCGGCCTCGCCAGGGGTGTCGATGCGAACCACGGCATCGAACTCGACAACGCCGGTGTCCGATGCCGCCCGTACCTTCACGGTCGCCGGAATCCCACCGGCGTTGAGATCGGAGATCCCCGTGACATCAAAGGTCTCCGTGCCGGTCAGCCCGAGGGTGTCGGCGGTCTGGCCGGGCGGGAACTGCAGCGGCAGCACGCCCATGCCGATGAGGTTCGACCGATGGATGCGCTCGAAGGACTCGGCGATCACGACCTTCACCCCCAGCAGGGACGTGCCCTTGGCCGCCCAGTCCCGCGACGAGCCGGAGCCGTACTCCTTGCCGGCCAGGATCATCAGGGGCACGCCGGTGGCGGCGTAGTTCTGGGCCGCGTCGTAGATCGTCGACGGCTCGCCGGTGGTGAAGTCCACGGTGAAGCCGCCTTCGACGCCGGGGACCAACTCGTTGCGCAGCCGGATGTTGGCAAACGTGCCGCGGATCATGACCTCGTGGTTGCCGCGGCGCGACCCGTAGGAGTTGAAGTCCTTGGGAGACACCCCGTGCGCGGCGAGGTACCGGCCAGCAGGGGAATCGGCCTTGATCGCACCGGCCGGGGAGATGTGGTCGGTGGTCACCGAGTCCCCGAGCCTGGCCAGGACCCGGGCGCCAGTCACGTCGGTCACCGGTGCCGGAACGGCCTGCATGCCCTCGAAGTACGGTGGCCTGCGCACGTAGGTCGAATCGGCGTCCCAAGCGAAGGTCGAGCCGGTCGGGGTGGGCAGGTTCTGCCAGGTCTGGTCACCGGCGAACACGTCGGCGTATCGCCGGGCGTACATGTCGTCGTCGATCGCCTGCCGGATGACGTCCTGCACCTCGGTGTCGGTGGGCCAGATGTCGCGCAGGTACACCGGTCGGCCGTCGGCGCCGGTGCCCAGCGGCTCGGTGACGATGTCCACGTCCATCCGGCCCAGCAGGGCGTAAGCCACCACCAGTGGCGGGGAGGCCAAGTAGTTCATCTTGACGTCCGGGTTGATGCGCCCTTCGAAGTTGCGGTTGCCGGAGAGCACGGACACCGCCGCCAGGTCCGCACCCTGGATCGCCTCGCTCAACGCCGTGGGCAGCGGGCCGGAGTTGCCGATGCACGTCGTGCAGCCGTACCCCACGATGTCGAAGCCGAGCTTCTCCAGGTACGGCATCAGCCCGGACTTCTCGTAGTAGTCGGTGACGACCTGCGATCCCGGGGCCAAGGACGTCTTCACCCACGGCTTACGCGTCAGGCCGGCCTCCACCGCCTTCTTGGCGAGCAGCGCGGCGCCCAGCATCACCGACGGGTTGGACGTGTTCGTGCACGAGGTGATGGCCGCGATGACCACTGCACCGTGCCCGATGGTGACCTCCTGGCCTTCCATCGTCAGGGTTGCCGTGGTGGCAGGGTCGTCGGTGTAGGCCGGCAGCGCCTCACCGAAAGCGTGCGCCGCGGTGGCCAGCGGCACCCGGTCCTGCGGGCGCTTCGGCCCGGCGAGACTGGGTACCACGTCGCCGAGGTCGAGTTCGAGGTACTCGGAGTAGGCCGGCTCACGCGCCGGGTCGTGCCACAGCCCCTGGGCCTTGGCGTAGGCCTCCACGACGGTGATCTGCTGGTCGCTGCGGCCGGTGAGCCGCAGGTAGGCCAGCGTCTCGTCGTCAAGGGGGAAAATGGCCGCCGTGGAGCCGTACTCGGGGCTCATGTTGCCGATGGTTGCGCGATTCGCCAGGGGCACTGCTGCCACGCCGTCACCGTAGAACTCGACGAACTTGCCGACGACGCCGTGCTGCCGCAACTTCTCCGTGATGGTGAGGACCAAGTCCGTGGCGGTCGCCCCGGCGGGCAACTTGCCGGACAGCTTGAATCCCACGACCCGCGGGATGAGCATGCTCACCGGCTGCCCGAGCATGGCCGCCTCGGCCTCGATGCCACCGACCCCCCAGCCCAGCACGCCGAGTCCGTTGACCATGGTGGTGTGGGAGTCGGTGCCCACGCAGGTGTCCGGGTAGGCCTGCCCGTCGCGGATCATCACGACCCGGGCGAGGTGCTCGATGTTGACCTGGTGCACGATGCCGGTGCCCGGCGGCACCACCCGGAACTCGTCGAACGCGCTCTGCCCCCAGCGCAGGAACTGGTACCGCTCGCGGTTGCGCTCGTATTCCAGCTGCACGTTCAGTTGCAGCGCCTGCTGCGTCCCGAAGTAGTCCGCAATGACGCTGTGATCGATCACGAGTTCGGCCGGCGCCAGCGGGTTGATGCGCGCCGGATCCCCGCCCATCGCCGTGAACGCCTCGCGCATGGTGGCGAGGTCGACGACACACGGGACCCCCGTGAAGTCCTGCATGATGACCCGGGCTGGGGTGAACTGGATCTCCTGGCTGGGCGTGGCCGTGGGATCCCAGTCCGCAAGCGCCCGGATCTGGTCTGCGGTGACATTGGCGCCGTCCTCGGTACGCAGCAGGTTCTCCAGGAGGACCCGATGTGTGTAGGGGAGGTCCAGCTCGCCCAGGGCATCGAGGCGGAAGATCTCGAAGGACTCCTCCCCCACCTGCAACTGCGACTTGGCACCGAAACTGTCGAGGCTTGCCACTACATCTCCCATCGCCGGACGGTCGCCACCAGCCTAGTGCGCCATCGGCACGGCCCGGAACGCCAGGCGGCTACCGTCGGGTGGGGCGCAGCCGCACGACCGTCTCCAGGTGGGCCGTCCCCGGGAACAGGTCGAAGCCCTCGATGCGATCAGGCTCGTAACCCGCGTCGCGGAACCAGGCCAGGTCCCGGGCCAAGGTCGACGGTTCGCATGACACGTACACGACCGTCCGCGCCCGGGTGGCGGCGATGGCGGTGACCACGGCCCGTCCCGCCCCGGCCCGTGGTGGGTCCAGCACCACCACGTCGGCCGGTTCGGGGTGGTGTGCCCAGCGCCGGACGTCGCGTGCCACGACCCGGGTTGACGGGTCACCCGCGGCATTGGCCCGGGCATAGCCTGCGGCACGACGGTCCCCCTCGACCAGCACCACCTGCTGCCAGTGCTCGCTCATCGACAGACCGAAGAGCCCGACGCCGGCGTAAAGGTCCAGCAGGGTTGTCCCGGAAGCCTCGCCGACAAGTGCCCTCACCGAGTCCACCAGCACCTGCGCACCCAGGCGATGCGACTGCCAGAAGCCGTCCGCCGCGCAGGCGAACCGCCGGCCGGCAACCACGTGAACGTGTTCGGTAGGACCTTCGGCCGTCCTGCCAACAGCGGAGGTCACGACGACAGCCCTGCCCGAGGTGCTGACGCTGACGTGGATCTGCGCGTCGGGTGGCCAGCGCCGGGTCAGCAGCTCGGTGAGTCCAAGAGCGGGATCAGCCTGCAGGCAGTCACCGATGGGTACTACCTCGTGACTGCGCGCGGCATGGAACCCCGCCCGGCCGCCGGCATCGGAATGCAGTGTCAGTCGGGTGCGCCATCCCGTGGCCAGGCCCAGGTCCCGCACCTCCGGGGTCCAGGTGATGCCACCGATCCGCAGCAGGGTTTCTTCGAGCACCTGCTCCTTGATCCGGAGTTGGGCGGCCCCGTCGGCGTGCAGCCAGGCGCAGCCGCCGCACAGACCCGGCCCGAACCAAGCACACGCGGCCACGACCCGGTCAGGGCTGGAACCGGACTCGACAGCGACAGCTTCGGCACGCCAGAACCGCGCGTCCGGCCCGTCGTCGTCCACCTGCGCCCGGACGGTCTCACCGGGCAGGCACAGGCGGCAGAACACGACGCGGCCGTCCACGCGTCCCACACAGGTGCCACCGTGCGCCGCAGCGTCGGCGCGCACCACGATCTCCGGCACCGGTCACTCCGGGCTGCGCGTGGGAATACCCCGGTACAGCGCGCCAGGCGCTTCCGCCTCGTCCTTGTCCGCCACGCGGTCACTGGACTCCAACTGCCACGGCACACTGACCACCATGACACCGGGAGTGAAGAGCAACCGGCTCTTCAGCCGCAGCGCGCTCTGGTTGTGCAGCAATTGCTCCCACCAGTGCCCCACGACGTACTCGGGGACGTAGACGGTCACCAGATCCCGGGGACTCTCCCGGCGGAAGTTGCGCACGTAGTCCACCACTGGCTTCGTGATCTCGCGGAACGGACTCTCCAGGACTTTCAGCGTCACGGGGATCTGGCGGCGTTCCCACTCCTCGATGATCGCTTCCGAGTCGCCCGGGGTGACCTCTACCGTCAGTGCCTCCAGCGTGGAGGGCCGGGTCGCGCGGGCGTACGCCAGTGCCCGCAGCGTGGGCTTGTGGATCTTCGCGACCAGCACGATGGCGTGGACCCGAGCGGGCAGCAGGAAGCGCTCGTCGTCCAGCGGGGTCAGTTCGATGGCCACCTTGTCGTAGTGGCCCTGGATGCCCTTCATGATCGTGAACAGCACCGGAATCGCGATGCACACGATCCACGCACCGTGGGTGAACTTCGTGCCCAGCACGATGATCAGCACGCTGCCCGTCATCACGAACCCGATGGAGTTGATGATCCGCCGCCGCACGTAGGACGACCGGACCGTGGGGTCTTCCTCGGTGCGCAGCAACCGCGTCCAGTGCCGGATCATGCCCAACTGACTCAGCGTGAAACTGATGAAGACCCCGACGATGTAGAGCTGGATGAGGGCGGTGACGCTGGCCTCGAAGATGACCACCAGCACGATGGCCATCAACGCCAGGGTCACGATGCCGTTGCTGAACGCCAGCCGGTCACCACGGTTGTGCAACTGCCGGGGCAGGTAGTTGTCCTGCGCCAGGATCGATCCCAGGACCGGGAAGCCGTTGAACGCCGTGTTGGCCGCCAGCACCAGGATCAGGGCCGTGACCGTCGAGACGAAGATGAACATCGCCGGGAAGTTGCTGAACACCGCCTGCGCGATCTGGGCGATGACCGTCTTCTGGTCCTGACCCGGCGGCAGGCCGATGAGGTCTTCCGGGTTCTCGGTGACCTTCACCTTCGTCACCAGCGCCAGGATCGTGATCGACATGAACATCGTGATGCTCAGCAGACCCAGCATCACCAGCGTGGTCGCGGCATTCTTGCTCTTGGGCTTGCGGAAGGCCGGCACCCCGTTGGAGATCGCCTCCACACCCGTGAGGGCCGTGCACCCGGAGGAGAAGGCCCTGGCCAACAGGAACACCAATGCGGCGCCGGCGAACGTTTCCTCAGGTTTGATCTCGTAGGCGGTCGACTCGGAGAGGAGGGTGTCGCCGGCGGCCAGCCGGAAGCCGGCGGTGACGATCATCGCGAAGATCCCGAAGATGAACGCGTACGTCGGGATCGCGAACAGCGTCCCCGACTCCCGGACCCCGCGCAGGTTGAGCAGCGTCACCACCACGATCAGCCCGGTGGTCAGCGCCACCAGGTGCTGGCCGAACCATGGGATGGCTGAGGCGATGTTCGCCGACGCGGCGGACATCGACACCGCGACGGTCAAGATGTAGTCGACCAGCAGGGCACTGGCGACAGTCAGTCCGGCATTGGGTCCGAGGTTCTTGGTCACCACCTCGTAGTCGCCACCGCCGCTGGGGTAGGCCTGCACGTTCTGCCGGTACGACGCCACCACGACGAGCAGGACCGCGACCACGCCGAGCGCGACCCAGGGCGAGAAGGCGAATAGAGCCAGCCCGCCCAAGGACAGCACCAGCAGGATCTCCTGCGTGGCGTAGGACACCGACGACAGCGCGTCGGAGGCGAACACGGGTAGGGCGATGCGCTTCGGCAACAGGGTCGAGTGCAGTCGGTCACTGCGCTGAGCCCGGCCGAGGACGAGCTCCTTCGGTGTGAGCACGACTCGATGGTAGGGCCCCGGTAAGCGCTGTTGCGAGCAAGGAGGGGCTTACCGGTGCGCACGCAGATCGTGACGCGAGTAGCGTTTGACTCGTGCACTTCGTGGTGATGGGTTGCGGTCGCGTCGGTTCCCGGTTGGCTCGCACCCTTGACGAGCTGGGCCACTCGGTGGCTGTCATCGATCAGGACGTCACATCGTTCGCCCGCCTGGGCACGGCGTTCGAAGGCAAGACCGTGCAGGGCATCGGGTTCGACCGCGATGCGCTGGAGAGCGCGGGCATCGAAGAAGCCCAGGCGTTCGCCGCGGTGAGCAGCGGTGACAACTCCAACATCGTTGCCGCCCGGGTGGCGCGGGAGAAGTTCGGGGTGGACCGGGTGGTGGCCCGCATCTACGACCCCCGGCGCGCGGCGATCTACGCCCGTCTCGGTATCCCGACCGTGGCCACCGTGGCCTGGACGACCGAGCAGATGATGCGCCATCTGTTGCCGGGCGAACCCGAGCAGTTGTGGGCCGACGACACCGGGGCCGCCGTGATGCACCGGGTCATCCTGGACCGCAGTTGGTATGGACACCGCGCCGAGGATCTGTCCTTCGGGCTGCCGACCCGGGTGGCGCTGATCTACCGGGAGGGCGGGGTGGTCGTGCCGACTGCCGACAGCGTCCTGCAGGAGGGGGACGATCCCGTGCTGCTGAGCGCCAAAGAGGCTCTGACCGAGGTGTACGAACGCTGCGCCGGGAGGGCGGTGGTGCCGCAATGATGGTCGCGATCGCCGGTGCGGGCAAGGTGGGCAAGTCGATCGCCCGCGAACTGGCAGGCATCGGCCACGACGTGATGCTCATCGACAAGGACCCGGTCCTCGTGGAGAGATCCCGTATCGAGGGCGTGGACATCGTCAAGGCGGACGCCTGCGAGATGGCGTCACTGGATCTGGTCGGCTTGGAGCGCTGCCAGGTCGTGGTGGCTGCCACAGGTGACGACAAGGTGAACCTGGTGGTATCCCTGCTGGCGAAGACGGAGTACGGGGTACCCCGAGTGGTCGCCCGCGTCAACCACCCGAAGAACGAGTGGCTGTTCGATGAGATGTGGGGCGTCGACGTCGCAGTGTCCACCCCGCGACTGCTCAGTGCCCTGGTCGAGGAGGCCGTGGCAGTCGGCGACCTCGTGCGCCTGCTGACCTTCCGCCAGAGCAAGACGAACCTGGTGGAGATGACACTTCCGCACGACTCGGCCGTGATCGGGATGGCCGTTGGTGACGTCGAGTGGCCGGTGGACACGTCACTGGTCGCGATCCTGCGCGAGGACCGGGTGATCTCCGCCACGCAGGACGACCCCTTGGAGGTCGGCGACGAGTTGCTGTTCGTCGCGGCCGAGGAGCAGGAGAAGGCGCTGTCCGACCTGCTGCACTGACCTGCGGCGGTGTCGCCGTGCCTGCTCAGCCGATCGCGGCGCAGGGCTTGGGCCCGCGCACCGGCAGTCCACCCAGCGCGGTCAGTTCGCCGGCGAGCGCCTGACCGGCCGCCCACCCGGAGGCCTGCACATCCCCGTACGTCAGCACCCGCTGACGCGCCGGCGCCTGCAGCGCCGGGTAGGGCGGGCCGGTGGCGACCCACACGTCCGTCGCACCCGGCGAGCCGGGAGACACCACGATCCGGGTCGGACCCGACCCCACACCCGCCGCCCGCAGACCCTGCCGCACCCCCACGGCGACCGGGCCGGAGCCGGACACGGTCGCGCCGCGGCGTACCAGGTTGCGGCAGGTGCCGAGCACGGTGATGCCCGCTGCGGCCGTGGTCCGGGCCACCCGCCGGGAGTCTGCCTTGCCGGGCATCGCGGGGTACTGGGGCCGCCCATCGAGCAGACCCAACCGCGCCTTGGCGGCCAGCACATGCCGGACCGCCGCGCGCACCCGGCTTCGTGACAGCACCGCCCCGCCGGCCGCCCGGCGCACCTCGGCGACGGCCGCCCCCGGGTCGTTGGGCATCAGCAGAACGTCGATACCGGCCGCCACCACATCGCGGTAGAGATTCGGCCGGCTGGCCACAGCTCCCATGCCCAGGGAGTCGCTGACCACCAGGCCGTCGAAGCCCATCTCGTCGCGCAGGATCCCGGTGACCACCTTCCTGGAGACCGTGGCCGGCTTGGAATCCACCGCGGGCACCGTGACGTGCGCGACCATGACCGCCGGAATGCCCGCATCCACGGCGTCCTGGAAGGGGGGCAGGTCGATACGCCGCATCTGGGCCCGGGAGTGGGTGACCTTGGCCAGTCCCAGGTGGCTGTCGGTCGCGGTGTCCCCGTGACCGGGGAAGTGCTTGGCTGTCGAGAGGATTCCCGCGGCATCGAAGCCACTCACCTGCCCGGTGACCGCGTCACCCACAACGTCTGGGAAGGCACCCGGGGAGCGGATCCCGATCACCGGATTACTGGGACGCACGTTGACATCGGCCACTGGCGCGAAGTCGATGTTCACGCCTGCAGCAGCGAGCCACCTGCCGGTCATCTCGGCCGCGTCGGCCGCAGCGGTCGTACCGGAACCACGGTTTCCCGCCACTGCGGCACCGAGCACCATAGCCCCGGGCAGCGTGACGGGCATCCGCAGGCGCCGCACGAGAGAGCCGTTCTCCTGATCGGCGCCGATGAGCAACGGCGGCAGGCCCGAGGCCCGAGCCTGCGCCTGCGCGGCCTGCACCACCCTGCGCCACTGGCGCGCGGTCCCCTGCGGCATCACGATGAGCCCGCCCGGGCGCGTCCGGCGCACAAGAGCACGCGCAGCCGCCGGGTCCAGGGAGTCCAGCGAAGGCATCAGCAGTTGGCGGATCCGCTGGCGGGGGGTCAGTTCCTCGTACACTTCGTCCACCGCGCTGTCCCCCGTGGCGAGCGACGAAGGCGGGTCGGCGGCGACCGCCGCGGGATCACCGGTGTCGGACGCCGCGCACCCCCCGATCAGCGCCACGGCCAGCCCGGCCACCAGGATCCTTCGCACCCGTCCACAGTAGGCGAGCGGCGCATTCGGCCCCGCTTGGCCCGCTGCCCTCCTGGCACTACGACGGAACCGGTCGTTGAACCCGTCTCCCACCGCGAAAACCGTTGCTGAAGGCCGCCTCACCGGTGAGATCCGATGCTCCTCGGGCCACCCTGCTGGCAGAATGGCGATGAGGGGGGCCACCCATCCCCCGCCGACGAGTGGTCGAAGGTCACCCCTATCGACATGGAGGTTCCACAGTGAGCGTGCTGGCACAAGTTCTCGAGCCCCTCGGCATCACCACAGCCGTCGGGGAGGAAGCCGACGTCGTCATCCTGCGGCACGTGCCGGACGCAGAACTCATCGCGCACCTGCGTGCTACTGGCCGCGTGGTGTGCTCCACCTCGCCGGAGGTGTTCGAGGCGCTCGGAGTGCCGACCGTACCCCTGCCACCTCATCCGTCGCACGACCCGCTGGTCGCCGACCCCGTGTACCCCGTGGACGCCGCGGGGCTGCGCTTCCCCTTGAGCCAGGCGTTCGGCATGGAGTGCGACGAGGTGTGGGCCACTGCGGACGGCATCCCCGTGGCCGGCCGAGTCGACGGCCTCGGCCTGCTAGCCGGTCGTTGGGAGGACGTGGCGGCCGATGACCAGGGCGCGCTGTTCTGGGCACGCACGGTGCTGGACAAGCACGATCCCGAGGTGGAGGAGACGCTGCACGCGGTGCTCACAGCACCCGGTCCCGAGGTCGAGCATCCGCCGGTGGCCGTGGTGGACGGTTCTGACTGGCAGCCGGTGGCCGACCAGCTGCGCCGATCAACTCCCCGGACTTCCTGCGCGCCGTCGCGCACGCAGGCCGCACCCTGCCGGCCACGGTCTACGAGGCGCTCGTCGATTTCGTCGACGACGGGCCGGCGTCCGGTGCCCTGCTGCTGGAGAACATGCCGCTCGGAGACCTCCCGCCCACGCCGGAAGAACCCCTGCAGGCTGACAAGCCCGATCAGGTTTCGGAGTTCTCCCTGCTCACGGTGGGCCGGATCCTCGGCCGTCCGGTGGGCTACCTGCCGGAGCACGGGGGTGACGTTGTGCAGAACATCTCCCCCACCCGCCACAACGCCGACCGCCAGGTGTCCACGTCCAGCAAGTCCATGCTGGAGTTCCACACCGAGGCGGCGTTCCACCCGCACCGGCCGCGCTACTTGCTGCTGTTGTGCCTGCGGGGCGACCCCGCTGCAGCGACCACCTTGTGCAGCATCGCCGCGGTGCTCGGCACCCTGTCCCCACGCTCGCGGGCGGTACTGTTCCAGCCACGTTTCACCACCGGCATCGACGAGTCCTACGCCGGTGGCCGATCCGCTGCGCAGTCCGTCCCCCGGCCGGTCCTCTACGGCGACCCGGAGTCACCGAAGATGTGGCTCGACGCCGACCTGATGAGCGGTACGGATCCGGTGGCGCAGGAGGCGCTGGAGGAACTCGCCCGGCTCGTCCGCGAACACGCCACCGGGTGACGTTGAAGGCGGGCGACCTCCTCGTCGTCGACAACGACGTGGCCGTTCACGGGCGAACACCCTTCACGCCGCGTTTCGACGGCACGGACAGGTGGCTGCAACGGACCTTTGTGGTCGCCGATCACACCGCCGCCGACGGCTCCCGCGACGGCCGCGTGATCACCACACGTTTCATCGCGTGACGCTGGCGGCCGCTGCCCTAGGCTCGCCTCATGAAGGACCACAACGTCAACCACGCGTTCCTGGACCCCGTACTGACTGGGGAGCACGTCGATGTGTATTACCACTTCGGGCTGTCCAGCGACGACCCGCTGATCCAGCGCTTCCGGGATGTCCGGGCCGTCATCATGGCCGGCTCAGGTCAGCGCATCAAGGAATTCGCGCAGATCTGGAGCGACCTGAACGGCGGCGCCGAGATCGTGGCGGTGCCCAAGGAGGAACGGTTCGTCACGCGCTACTGCGCGGGGGTCCTTTTCGCCTCACACGGCATGGGCATGCCCAGTGCCAGCATCGCGGTGCAGGAACTCATGCGGATGGTGTACTTCCTCAAGGCCGGTGACGCCCGCGCCATGGACGAGGTCTTCTGGGCACGGGTCGGGACCAGCGGCGGTGTCGGCGTCGAGGGCGGCACGATCGTGGTCACCACCGAAGGTGTGATGGCCGACCTGCGCCCCTACCGGGTCCTCAACGGCGGTATGGGCGAGTACTGGTTCGACTCCACATTCCCGGCTCCGATAGCAGAGGCGATCGTGGCGGCCAACGACGCCGCCGAGTTCGATATGGTCACCGGCAAGACCGTGGCGGGCAACGAGTTCTTCCTGGAGCAGTTCCGGCTCGACGGGGCGGTCTGCATGGAGACGCCAGAAACGAAAATGGCGTGGCTGGAGTGGATCCACGACAACGGTGTACGGAACATCGAGATGGAGGGAGCCATGCTGGCCGGCTACCTCAATCACTGGGGTTTCTCGAGATTCGCGATGATCTGTACCACTTTGCTCAACCGCCTCCACGGCGACCAGGTGACGGCCAGCCCGCAGGAACTGCACCAGTACAGCGAGAACTCGGGCGCCGCCCTGTTCAACTACCTGCGCAGCGCCCTGGGCACGACCGGTTAGTCCGGGCGATCGTCAGTCGCGTTTCGGCGCAGGCTGCTCCGGTCGCGGCGCCTGCCGGCTCGCGCCCCCGCCGCAACAGACCGTCCAGCCCGTCGCACACAGCCGCTGGAACTCCTCCTGGCGGCGCTGCTGCGCCCTGGTGGGTTTCGGCGCGGACGCGGTCACGAGCGGGAATCGACCGTGACCACCTGCGGCTTCTGGGCCGCCCGCAGGATCGTGGCGGCGATGAGCCCGAGGATCGCGGCGTCGTCGGCGATGCCGAGCGGACCGGCGATGAGTTCGGGGATGAAATCCAGTGGGGAGATGACGTACAGCAGGCCCGCGATGATGAGGGCGACCTGCGACTTGGTGAGACGTGTCATGTATCCATTGTGAAAGCAATATTCACAATTGGCAATACACGCCTCAGGTCATTTGACAATCTCACAGAACCCATAGCGATTACCGCGGTTCCAGGCCGACTCCCCCGGCACGTACCACGTGCGCAGCGTCCAGCCCTTCTTGCGCAACTTCACGCAGCGCTTCTGGGTCTGGGCCAGCATGCGGTTCGTTCCGGGGTAGACCGCGGCATACGAGGAAGGGATCCAGACCTGATTGGTCAACCGGACCGCGTCGGTCTTGGCGCACCGCATGCCGCCCCAGCCCCGGGGGTTCAGGCACACGCTGGGCTTGAGGCCCTGACCCCGCACTGATCCCGACCGCGTCTGCGGCGCCGACAGTGCCACGTTGCGGCTCTGCCCCAGGCAGGCGGCCCAACGCTCGCCGGCCGCCCACTGCTCCGGAGTGGGTAGTTGCACATTGAGCCGGGCCGTGCGCGGCATCACGTAACTGGCCTTCGGATACTTGGGTTTCGCAGCTGTCCACACGTAGTCGACGGCCACCGCCTGACATGTCCGGAAGGCGTATCCCTTCATCGACGAGGAGGCGTAGCCGGTCGCCACGATCTCCGCGGGCAATGTGATCGTGCCCAGGACCTCGCCGTTGTGCGGCGTCAGGCAGTCGACTGCTGAAGCGGTGAAGGATGTCTGCACCCACTGCTCGGAGTCGTAGGTGAAGCAGCCGGATGCAGGCGGCGCGGCGTTGGCGGGTGCCATCACCGTCGCGGTCGCGCCCAAGGTGCCGACGACCAGGGCGACTACCAAGAGGATCCGCCTCATGCGTACTCTCCCGGGTTGATGAACAGACGGTCCACCCACTCGGACGTGCGGGCGCGTGGGCACAACAGGTCGTGGTCACGCACCGTGTCCCACCACTGCGCCACGAGGATCGGCCCTCCCTGCACGGACGACACGCGGCACATGCGACGGGAGTCGGAGAAGTCGGTGTCCGACCAGGGGTGACCCCCGGCAGTGCGCCATTCCGGCAGCCCGTAGCGAGCTGTGCCGATGATGTCGCTCCAGGGTCCCGGCGAGGTGTAGAAGCCCACCTCGAGACCGGCGTCCCGATAACCACGCAACGCCCCGTCGAGGACCGCCTTGTTGTTCTTGCGGTTCGAGGTCCACGGGGCTACCGGGTAGGGCTCCACGTCCACCCACATGAATCCCGAGTCCAGGCCGACACGTTCCATGGTCTGCAGGTTGAACTGCGCCTGCGCGTAGCCGGCGTTGCGCAACCGGTCCCGGTAGCTCGCGGCCGACCATGGTCCCTGCTCGCCGTAAGCGCGGACCTGCTTGCGTTTCGGGAAGGTCGTCATCGCGTACGTGCCGATGTGCAGTTCCCGTTTCTTCACCCACCGCACCTGGCGCGCGAGGCAGGGATTCGGGTAGAAGCCCGGCCCGTTGGTCAGACCGAGGATGACGAACTGCGCACGTTTGGTGGGCATCGGCAGGCCCTTGGTCTTACGGGATGGGATGCCCATGCCCTTGGGACAGTTCGGCCAGGACGCATCGGCACCCGTGCGCGGGACATCGTCGACGGCCGCGACCGGGGACGCCGCGGGTCCCATCAAGGCACCGGCCAGCACAGCCAGCGCCAGCAACAACTTCACTACAAGAACCTCCGGCGTTGTTTCGTCCACGGTAACCCACGCCTGCGACGGGGTCGTTCACGCCGCTATGTTGGGCGACATGTACGGCGGGATCGAGACCGGCGGCACCAAGACCGTGTGTGCGGTGGGAGCCGACGGCGTGGTGACCCTACGGGCACAGTTCCCGACCGGCGACGATCCGCAGGTCCTGGTGGACCGATGCGCGGAGTTCTTCGCCGGGAACCCCGTGCCCGTCGTCGGAGTGGCGACCTTCGGCCCCTGTGACCCGGACCCCGGTTCCGCAACCTACGGACACATCCTGTCCACCCCGAAACCCGGATGGGCCGGGGTCGACCTACTGGGCATGCTGGCCGCACGGATCGACGCATCGCTGGTCCTGACCACCGATGTCAACGCCGCCGCGCTCGGTGAGCAGCGTTACGGCGCGGGGCAGGGTTTGACCGACATCGTGTACATCACCATCGGCACCGGGATCGGGGGTGGCGCGCTGGTCGACGGCCGCATCCTGCACGGCGCACAGCACCCGGAGATGGGTCACATGTTCGTTGGCGTCGATGTCGGCGGGGGCATCTGCCCCTACCACGGCAACTGCCTGGAGGGCCTGGCCTCGGGTCCGGCGATGGCTGCCCGGGAGGGACGCCCGGGACAGACGATCGATGACGACGATCCTGCGTGGGAGACCCAGGCCCGCATCGTGGCCGCCGGCCTGCACAACATCGCCTGCGTACTGAGTCCGCAGTGCATCGTCGTCGGCGGCGGTGTGGGCAGCAGGGACGGTCTGCACCGGCGCCTGACCCCCCTGCTGGAGCAGTCGCTGGCCGGGTACATCCCCACCCCCCGCGTGGTGCCGCCGGGCCTCGGCGCGGACGCCGGTGTGACGGGCGCGCTGACCCTGGCCCAGGATCACAGCCAGGGCTGATGCCACCCGCCCCGGTGTGAGGCCAACGACGAGGCACGTGCGGGTCCCCAGGTCCCTGGCACATACGACTCCACCGGCGGCGGATCGTCGAGAAGCGGCTGCACGATGCGCCATGTCTCCTCCACCGAGTCCTGCCGCGTGAAGTTCGAGCGGTCGCCACGCAGCGCGGCTGACAGCAGTTCCTCGTACGGCGTGCGCCCGGCTCCGCCCTCGCTCGCGAAGTCCATGTCCAGGTGGATCCCCCGCACACCGTCGTCATCGGCGTCGCGCGCGTGGAGCAGCAGGGAGGAGCCCGCGTCAGGGTCGATCCGCAGGACCAGTTGGTTCGGCGCGATCCGGTTCTTCCCGGCGGCGAAATGCAGCGTGGGCGCCCGTTGGAAGACGATGCGCACCTCGGTGACCTTCTCCGGCATGCACTTGCCCGCCCGCAGGAAGAAGGGCACCCCCTGCCAGCGCCAGTTGTCGATGGCCAGGCGCAGGGCCACATACGTCTCCGTGGTCGAACCGGGAGCCACCCCGTCGACGTCGTGGTAGCCCTCGTACTGGCCACGCACGCAGTGAGCGGGATCCACGTCCGGCATCGCCTGGAAGACATCCCATTTGCGGTCGCTGATGATGTCCACGGACGCCCCGGATGGGGGCTCCATGGCCACCATCGCCAACACCTGCATGAGGTGGTTCTGCACCACGTCGCGCAGTGCCCCGACGGCGTCATAGAACGATCCCCGGTCGGCGACGTCGAGATCCTCGGACATGGTGATCTGCACGCACGAGATGTACTTGCGGTTCCAGACGGGTTCCAGCACCGCGTTGGCGAAACGCAGGTAGATGATGTCCTCGACCGACATCTTGCCGAGGAAGTGGTCGATGCGGTAGATCTGCGACTCCTGCACGTACTCGTGCAGCGTGTCGTTGAGCTCCCGGGCCGAAGCCAGGTCATGGCCGAACGGCTTCTCGATGACCACGCGGGCATCCTGGGTCAGACCCCCGTCGTGCAGGCCCTTGACGACCATCGCGAAGAGCGACGGCGGCACTTCCAAATAGAACGTGGGTGCCGTCGCCGCCCCCACAGTCGTCTTCAGCCGCTCGTAGGTGGCCTCGTCCGCGAAGTCCCCCGCCACATAGGACAGCCTCTCGGCGAACCTCGCGAAGACCTCCTCGTCGATGGTGATGCCAGCACCCTGCACGCAGCTGCGTGCGTGGTCGCGCAGTTGCTCATGCGTCCAGTGGTCCACGGCCACCCCGATGACCGGGACCTTCAGCAGGCCGGCGGCATCGAGGCGGTACAGCGACTGCAGGGTCATGCGCTTTGCGAGGTCGCCGGTGATCCCGAAGATCACCAGGGCGTCGGACGCGGTCGGCGTGTGGTGGGGTGCGGCGGGCATGGCGCCAGGCTAGCGATGATCTGTCCGGGCACGCCCACCCCACGCGTATCGTGTGCAGACATGCGCGTACGCCCGACCATCCCGGCCGATGTCCCCTCCCTGCTGCGCTTCATCGGCGAGCTCGCGGAGTACGAGCGCGAACCCGACGCGGTGCGCACGACCGCGGCGCAGCTGCAGGAGGTGCTGTTCGCCGAGACCCCCCACGTGTTCGCGCACGTGGTCGAGATCGACGACGAGGTCGTGGGGATGGCCATCTGGTTCCTGAACTTCTCGACCTGGGAGGGCACCCACGGGGTCTATCTCGAGGACCTGTACGTGACCCCGCAGGCCCGCGGCCACGGCGCCGGGCGGGCGTTGCTGCAGACCCTCGCGACGCTGTGCGTCGACCGGGGGTACGCCCGTCTCGAACTGTCCGTCCTCGACTGGAACCTCCCGGCCATCGGCTTCTACAGGACGTTGGGTGCGGTCGGGATGGACGACTGGACCGTCCAACGCATTGATGCGGACGCGCTGACGGCGCTGGCGACCGGCTGAGCTCTGGACTACGCCTCCGGCAGGATGCGGTCAGGTCGCGGCGGTGGCGCGGGCCTACCCGCCAGGCACGCAGCCACCCGCTGCGCGTGGTCGTGGCAGTTCTCGATGAACACCTCGAACCGGTCCTGCGTGCCGGCGATGGCGGTCCCCACCACGAAGACCGCGTCGTTGCTCGAGCGCATGGTCCACGGGTCCACCAGCGGCGCATTACGGGGGCCGCCCCGCTGCACGCCGAACAGGTCGAAGAGCCATCCGTCCTGCTCGAAGCCGATCTGCAGGACGACGTCATCCACGGCGACATTTCCCGCCCGGGCCAGCCGCGCAGAGTCCGGGCCGATGTCGAGGACCTCGTCCGGAAGGTAGCCCGTGATCGCCCCCTCGTCCAGAAGGGACTGCACCTCCGGACGCAGCCAGAACTTGACCCGATCGTGGATCTGCGGGCGCCGGTAGCACAACGCCACCTGCGCACCGACCCGATAACAACGCAGCGCGGATTCCACCGCGGAGTTGCGGCCGCCGACGATCAGGACCCGGCGCCCGGCGTACCGATGCGGATCACCGAGGAAGGTCCGCACATGGGGCAGGTCCTCCCCGTGCACCCCGAGGCGGCGCGGCCGATCGGTGCCTCCCGTTGCCAGTACCAACCACCGCGCGGTGTAGGTCCGCTCCATGCCCGCCAGGGTCCTCGCGACCACCGTCAGCGGATCTGTGCTGCCGTCGACGACCCGGGTGAAGGTGTCCACACGCAGCCTGTGCCCGGCCACGTACTCACGCAGGTAGGCCAAGTACTCCTCGCCGGTCAGTTTCTCCTGGTTCACCGGCGCGATGGCGGTCCCGGACAGTTGCAGGCGTTCCGGAGAGGTGAAGAACCGGGTCTGCGGGGGGAAGGTGCGCGCGATGGTGGCTCCGATGGGTCCGGCATCCAGGACCCGCACGTCGTAGCCATCCTGCGTCAGCACCGCCGCGGTCTCCAGGCCGATCGGCCCGGCGCCGACGACTACCACGTCGCAGGGCAATACCGTCACAGACACGACCATACTCGCGAGTAATCGGCCGAATGACCCGTTACCGACGGGTAAGGGTTGGCAGGTGGGTCGAGGGTGGGAAGAGTGGGCGGTGGAGGCCAACCAACAAGCCCTCAGGAGGCAGCCATGATGCACCCACCCACACCCCCCGCAGTGTTCGACCTCGGCACCGACGAACTGGCCACAGAGAGCACCCTCGAACACGTCATCGACGGCGTCGAGCAGTTCGAGCAGGTCACCGACTAGTCACGCCGACGCCCTCGCAGCCCTCCGTACCCACGGCGCTGCGAGGGCGTCGGCGAACCGGGTGAGAATCGGGCCAATGACGGCCAGCAGCAATACGTAGGTGGTCGTCAGCACCCCGACTTCCGCGAAGCCCGACGTGACCGCCAGTCCGGCGATCACGATGCTGAACTCCCCCCGCGCCACAAGGACCGTGCCCGCGCGCATCCGTCCTCGCGTGGCAGCCTGTTCCCTTGCCGCCGCGTACCACCCCGTCACGACTTTGGTGAGCAGGGTCACCACACTGAGCACGATCGCCTCGGGCAGCACGTCCGGGATCGTCGCCAGATCCGTCTGCGACGCGAACGCGAGGAAGAAGACAGCCGCGAAGAGGTCCCTCAGCGGTTCGAGCACTCGTCGCGCGCGCCTGGCGGCATCCGTCGGGATCGCCAGGCCCACAAGGAAGGCCCCGACCGCCGAGGAGATGCCCAGCACCTCGGCCAGACCCGCCACCAGCAACGTCAGGCCCAGCACCCGCAACAGGACCTGTTCGTCGTCCTCGTGGTTGATGAGCCGTTCGGCCAGCCACTCGGCGCGCTGGGCCACGAACAGCACGGCCACGACGATGCCGATGGCCAGGACGGCTCCCAACGCCCCAGACAGCAGGGCGCCGCCCACGAGGAAGACCCCGAGGATCGGCAGGAAGACGGCCATCGAGATGTCCTCGAGCACCAGTAGCGACAGCACCGCGGGGGTCTCCCGGTTGCCAAGGCGGTTGAGATCCCCGAGGACCTTGGCCACGATCCCCGACGAGGAGACCCAGGTCACACCGGCCAGGGCGAGGCAGGCCGGCAGTTCCCACCCGAGCAGCAAACCCAGGATGAAGCCCGGTGGCGCGTTGAGCAGGAAGTCCACCAACCCGCTGGGCGTATGCCGTTTCATGGCACTGGCGAACTCCTCCGTGGAGAACTCCAGGCCCAGGGCCAGCAGCAGCAGGACCACCCCGACCTCGGCCGCAGCTTCCAGGAAGGGCTCGGCGCTGCTGATGGAGATGGGTCCGCCTTCGGCGATCAGCAAGCCTGCCAGAAGGAACAGTGGTGCGGTGGACAGGCCGACGCGCAGGGCCAGCGCCCCCGCGCCTCCCAGCAGGATGAGCAGGAACCCCAGTTCCACGAGGAACGACGCATCACCCTGCATGCGTCACTGCGCTTCGAGCAGTTCACGCACCTTGCGCACACCGGAGTTCGTCCCGATGGCCACCAGGACGTCTCCAGCCAGGAGCAACTGGTCGGGGGTGGGTGAGCTGATGATCTCGTCGCCGCGCACGATGGCCACAATGCTGGAGCCGGTCAGAGTGCGGCAGTGGGTCTCCCCCAGCCTGGTGCCCACGAACGCTGACGTGCTCGGCAGCTTGATGGGCTCGGAGTGCAGTCCCGGAATCTCCCGGGTCAGGTCGGCGAGTTTTCGGGCGAAACGGGGGGCGCCGAGGATCTCGGCGATCGCCTCCCCCTCGTCCTCGTTGAGTTCCAGCAGGCTCTTGCTCGCATCGGGGTCGTCGCGGTCGTACTGCACGAACTCGCTGTTCCCCTCGCGGTACACGATGATGCCCACGCGCTGGCCGGCCTTCGTCTGGAATTCGTAGCGGATGCCGACGCCGGGCAGCAGGGTCTCGGAAACCTCCATGCCCCCATCCTGCCGTAAAGCGTTGCTACGCAGCGTGATGAGTGACGCCGAACGCTGGGCGGCCGGCTGTCAAGTGAGACACGCCGTGAACGGACGGTTAGATTCAACTCGAAGGCTAAATGTACCGATGTGCGGTATGTCACAGCCGACCGGTTGCCTCGTGAAACCGGTCACAGATAACGTCCAGCCACGTGGAGCAGAAGATGCCAGTGATTGCCTGTGCGGCGGTCATCATGGCCGTCGGGATCACCCCGGCGGTGGCCGAACCGGCGCCCACCCCCACCCCTGACGCGCAGGTGCAGACCGTTCGACAGCGCACCGTCGTCAAAGGCTTCAAGGCCACAGTGCGCACGACCACCGACGGCACCGTGCACCGCAATCGCCTGCGGGTGATCGGCGGCGCGCCCCGCCAGGTCGAGATCCAGTACAGCAGCGACGGCAGCACCTGGGTCACGCAGAAGGTCAAGATGACCCAGGCCGACGGGCGGGTGCGGGTGGCCCTGACGGTGGCTCCCGATCGCAATCGGTGGCGGGTCAAGGTGCCGGCGACCGCCGATCATAAGCGCGTCCGCAGCCCGATCAAGACCTTCGCGGTCCAGGCCGCGGAGACCGAGTCGGCGTCGCCTCCGTTCCCTGCCATCACCGCATCCCAGATCGAGGCCAACAAGCTGTACGCGCGTGTGTACATCCTGAACACCTACGGCTGGGGCGACGATCAGTGGTTCCCGCTCGAGCAACTGTGGACCCGGGAGTCCGGCTGGAACCACCTGGCGGTGAACCCGTCGTCCGGTGCCACCGGCATCCCGCAGTCCCTGCCCGGCGACAAGATGGCCACCGCCGGCGCGGACTGGAAGACCAACCCCCAGACCCAGATCCGCTGGGGTGCGTCGTACATCAAAGCCCGCTACGGCGATCCGAAGGGCGCGTGGGCGCACTTCAAGGCCAAGAACTGGTACTGACAGGTCACTTGATACGTTCAGCGCGGGCCCGGGCCCGGCTCGCCAGCGTGACGTTGTCGCCCGGATAGTCGACCTTCACCGCCCGCACGCTCACCGGTGAGTCGAACCGGAACACGCCCTTGCGGTTGGCGGCGGTGTGACCGAGCAAGCGCCATTTGCCGTTGGGGCGCAGGCCCTGAACGCTGAGCGGCGCCCGGCCCGCGAAACCCCCGGTGCTGAGCACGGACCCGCGGACCCGCACGATCGTGCTGCTGCTGCGCACCCGGGTCAGCACGGTCGAGGTCTGCTGCTTGCCCACGTTGAACGTCACTGTGAATTCGCTCATGCTCAGCAGCACCCGGGACGTGACCGTTGCCGTCCACGTCCCGGCACTGTCTGCCGGGCAGATCAGCAGTGAGCCCCGCAAGGACCCCGGCCCGCGCCCGCCGAACCCGACCGCGTCGAGCCGCGGCGTGCCCGTGGGCGCCGCGATCACAGAGACCGCCCAGCCGGCCCACGCGGGCACATCGACGGCGAGGTCGACTGGCGCTGATGTGCAGGCATAACCGGCCAGGACGACGTCGGCGATGGTGACCCTGACCTGATCGCTACCGCCGGAACCTGCCTGTGCGGGTCCGGCCAGCAGCCCACCCACCGAGACCGTGGCTGCCGTGACCGCTGCGATGCACCGCACGGCCCCACGCTATCGCTGCGCACGCACCACCCGGCGCCTCACGGCGTTGGACCCTGCTCCCGGACCCGGTCGACAGAGCGCATCGCCTGGCGCAGTTCGTCGAGCCACTCGGCCTCGTGCTGGCCAACGAGGCGTACGCACCACGCCAGCGCATCCGAGCGGGAACGGGCCACACCGGCCGCGACCAGCGTGTCGAGCACCCGGCGGTCGTCCTGCTTCAGTCGTGTCATCACCGGCACGCTCAACCGCGTGAAGATCCGTTCGGTATCACCACACCGGGCGCCCCACGCGACCTTGCGCCCGGTGGCGCGCTCGAGTTCCCGGGCGATGGCGATGCGCTCGTCGCGGGTCTGTTCCCGGAAACGCGTGATGCGACCAGTCTGTGCGGCCGCGTCCGTGAGCCCCTCGCCGGGCAGGCGGCCCACCACGGTGATCTCCTCGCGGTCTACCACGACGTCGAAATCCTCGAACCAGTCGCCGAGGCGCCCGGTCAACCATGCTGTCACTTCTTGCTGCGTAATCATGTAATCATCATCGCCCTGTCGGGGGCGGCTGTCACCCGGTGTTCACCGCCGGAAGAATGGGGTCGTGCGGACCAACCGGAATCGGATCGTCGTCGAAGGGGACGTCGTGCGTCGCTATCCGATCCAGGAGTGGGACCGGGAGCGCCTGCGGCAGACCGCCGCCTGGCAGGAACTGGCGCGGGCGGCGGGGCTGCCTGTACCCGCCGTGCTGGCGGTGCACGATCACGGACCCCACCCTCATCTGGTGATGCAGCGCGCCCATGGCACGCCCCTCATGGAGACGGACCTGTCGGAGGCGGCGCAGCGACGGCTCGGCCGCGAGGTGGCCCGGGTCGCCGCGATGATGCGCGACGTCGCGGACCTACCCGCCGACCACCCGACATGGACGATCTTGTGGGAAGTGCTCGCCCGCATCGCCCCGGCGCGGCAGTGTCAGGCAGCCGCGGAGATCTCCCGCACGGCGCCCACGTGCCTGGTGCACGGCGATCTCAGCGCCGGGAACCTGGTGGTCACCGCGGACGGTGACCTCGTGGCCATCCTCGACTGGGACGGCGCGTCCCGGGCGGACCCCGCCATGGACTGGGCCGCGCTGTGCGCCAACTGCCCTCCCGGCGTGGTGGCTGCGATGCGGGCGGCCACCCCCGAGGCGACCGTGCTGGACGCCCGAGCGCGGGTCTACCTTGACACCTGGCCCGTGCAGCACGAGCTCTGGCTCGCCGGCGAACACCCCTGGCTATCCGGTGACCGGCCCCTGACCGAACCGCGTACGTGAGGCGTCGATCCGGTGCTCGGCACCTACCGGGATGTCGTTCCAGGCCCGCGGGTCCTCCAGCGGCTCGATGTGGATGGTGACGACCGTCTCCGGCAACCGGTCGTCGATCTCTTCCTCGATCTGAGCGGTCAGATCGTGTGCCTCCCGCACGCTTCGGTCCCCCGGCACCAGCATGTGCACGGACACGAACCGCTGCCGTCCCGAGGCCCGGCTCTGCAGCGCGTGGAACCGGACGTCCTCGGCCTCGTGCGCGGCGAGCACGGCGACGACCTCGTCGATGTCGGCGTCCGACAGTCGTTCGTCGAGCAGGCTCGACACGGAGTCGCGCAGCAGTTTCCAGCCCGTCCACAAGATGTTGGCCCCCACCGCCAGCGCGATGAGCGGGTCCAGGGGCACCCAACCGGTCAGCGCGACCGCACCGACGCCCACCACCACCCCGGCCGAGGTCCAGACATCGGTCATGAGGTGCTTGCCGTCGGCCACCAGGACCATGGATCGGTGGGCGCGCCCGACCCGCATCAGGATCAGGGCCACGACCCCGTTGAGCACCGAGGCGATCACCGACACAACCAACCCGATCCCCACCTGCTCCAGCGGCTGCGGCGAGAGCAGCCTGTTCACCGCCGTGGCGATGATGGCCGCGGATGCCCCGAGGATCAGTACGCCTTCGACCATGGCCGACAGGTACTCCGCCTTGCCGTGGCCGAAGTGGTGTTCGGCATCCGCAGGCCGGTTCGCCGCCCGCAGGGCGAAGACCGCAACGAGTGCCGCTCCGATGTTGACCGTGGACTCCAGCGCGTCCGAGAGCAGACCGACCGAGCCGGTGAGCTGCCAGGCGAGCGTCTTCAGCGCCAGCACCAGGATGCCCGTCGCCAGCGAGAGCCACGCGAAACGCTCCAGATACCGGTCAGCCATCGAGCCATTCCCACAACTGCGAAACCGGGATGGTGCGGTCCACGCGGGCCCGCAGACCACGATCGGAGGTCACCACCAGCACGTCCGCCAGCGTACGCCCGCGCTCCGCGATGGTGTCGTCCCCGGACCCGGTTGCGCGCAGGACGCGGACCAAGCCGTCCAGCGGCCGCTCGGGCACATCCCGGGCACGACCCTCAACGACGACGTCGATGCTGGACACCAGATGCGGGTGCCCGTCGTACCGCACGACCCGCCCGGCCAGTGCTTCCAGCCGTTCGAGCAGTCGTTGCGCCGCACCGGCCCGGTCGCGCCACCAGCCGTCGGGCCGGCTGCCGACCACATTGGCGGCGTCGACGAGCAACGCGATCCGGGGCGCACCCAGGTCCGGCAGGGACTCCCGGAACCCCGGGTGGAGGTCCCATTCCGCGATCGCGTGCAGCGGCACCCACTCGAGTTGCACGCTCTCGGCATGCGGGGCGACCAGGGGGCGCCGGCCTGCGTTGGCTATGACCGTGTCGTAGCGCCAGTCCGGGTGCTGCAACCGGCGCACCCCCAGCACGCTCACGGAGGAGGGGTCCAGGGCCGCCTCCTCCTGTGCCTCGCGCAGCGCGGCGGCAACGACCCCCTCATGCGAGTCGCGGGCACCTCCCGGGATCGCCCACGTCCCTCCCTGATGGGCCCAGCGTGGGCGCAACTGCACGAGCACGTGATCCGCCACGACCAGGAACAGTCCCGCCGCACCATGTCGGCCCCAGTGCCGGGAGCCACACCCGCATGACACCCAGCCGTTGCCGTCGAGTTCCATGGGTTACCGCAACCCGGCCCGGCAGGCGGGCAGCACCGCCTCGAGCGTCGCGGCCGCCTGCTCGGAGCCGGACTCGATGTCCGGGCCTGAGTGGATCTGGGCCAGTGCGGCGATCGCAGCGGCTGAGCAGGTCTGCGCATTGCGCAACTGGGCCTGCAGTGCCGCCACCTCGGCCCGCGCACGGCGCAGCCCCCCGTCGGCCTGCTGCAGTTCGCGTTCGGCAGCCCGTTGCGCAGCGACCTGTTTGTTGACGTTCGCGTCGGCTGCGGCCACCTGCTCCTCGGTGAGATTGAGCCGACCCGTGACCTCCGCGAGGCGTTCCTTCGACGTCGACAGTTGGGTGAGCAGTTCCTCGCTGCGCGCCGACAACTGAGCTGTCTGCGCCCTCAGTTCCTCCGCAGCGGCGACCGCCTCGTTCTCGCTGCGGACCGCCGAGTCGGCGCGGGTGCGCAGAACCACGTTGATGATCAGCAGAGTCAGCGTGAGCACACCGAGCACCGCGACGGCGATCTGCCATGGTCGCCGCGGATCGCGCGGACCGGCCTCCGGGTCCGCAGGTGCCTGCGACATGACGCCTCCACAGTGGTCGGCCACCTACGGTAGCGCGTGCCGGTACGGCCGCCACGCCCCCACACCGGGCCGCCGGCCGCTCCACCTCAACCCGGGAGAGATCCGGACACCCGGGAGAGATCGAACCCGGTTGCATCGCTCCCCGCTGACCGTTTCACTCCCCGATGGCGCAGGAGTGCAGCCCACGCCCCCACACCGGGCCGCCGGCCGCTCCACCTCAACCCGGGAGAGATCCGGACACCCGGGAGAGATCGAACCCGGTTGCATCGCTCCCCGCTGACCGTTTCACTCCCCGATGGCGCAGGAGTGCAGCCCACGCCCCCACACCGGGCCGCCGGCAACCTTCCTGTGGAGGAGTGCCGCCCGTGACGGCTGGACTCAAGACCCGATGAGCCGCTCACACCGGGCGATGAGGAACTGCACCGCGGGACCGAACATGGCAAAGGCCTGGTTGGACGTCTGGCCGTGGTAGTACCGGTACCAGATCTGCTGAGCGATCCCCGCCAACCGGAACAGGCCGTACACCTCGTAGAACAGCCAGTCCGGGCGATCCCGGCCGGCTCGTCGGCAGTACTCCGTCACGAACTCCGCGCGCGTCGGCATCCCGTCCGCCGTCGACGGTTGCATGCGGAAGGCCTGCATGCCCGGCTCGTCGTCAGCCTGCACCCAGTAGGCCATGGCGGATCCCAGGTCCATGAACGGATCTCCCACCGTGGCCAGTTCCCAGTCCAACACGGCTTTGACGCTGGCCAGGTTCTGCGGATCCAGCACGATGTTGTCGAAGCGCCAGTCGTTGTGGATCACGCACGCGGCCACGTCTGCAGGCTGCCGGTCGGCGAGCCAGGCCATGACCGACTCGGCGTCCGGCACGTCGTCAGTGCGGGCCTGCCGGTACCGCGCGTTCCAACCCTCCACCTGCCGGCGGACGTAACCCTGGCCCTTGTTGAAGGTGGCCAGTTCGCCGGCCGAAGTGTCGACGGCGTGCAGGTCAACCAGGGTCTGGATGAAGGTGTCGGCCATCTCTGCCACCGGTGCATCATCCGGTAGCTCACGGCGCACGATCGTGCCCGAGACGAACTCGCAGACGAACAGCGGCCGGCCGATCGGGGAGTCATCACCGGCGACGGCGAGCACCTGCGGCACCTTGTCGAACTGCGGTCGCAGTGCCGTCAGCAACCGGGCCTCCCGCTGCATGTCGTGCGCGGAGGCAGCTTTGCGCCCGGTCGGCGAGGTGCGCATGACCACGCTGTCGTGGGCACAGTCGATCTGGAAGGTCAGATTGGACGCACCCCCGGCGAACTGCTTGATCCGTGCGACGTCCCCGAGCCCGGGAACCTCCGACGCCAGCCACCCGGCAAACGCGTCGACTTCGAAGGCGTCCTGCTCGCGTACCTCCAGCTCAACCATCGAGGTGCGCCTTCAGTTCCAGACGGCCAACGTCGCGCAGATGCACCTCGTCGGGCCCGTCGGCGATCCGCAGTGTGCGCAAACCCGCCCACATCTCTGCCAGGGGCGTCGCCTGGCTCACGCCGGCACCGCCATGGGTCTGGATCGCCCGGTCCACGACCTCGAGCGCCATCTGCGGCACAACGGCTTTGATGCCGGCGATCTGTTGCCGGGCGGCCTTGGCGCCCTTGTTGTCGATGACCCACGCCGTGTGCAGGACGAGTAGCCGGGCCTGGTCGATCGCCAGGCGGGACCTGGCGACCCATTCCCGCACAACCCCCTGGCCGGCCAGCGGGCGGTGGAAGGCCACCCGCTCCAGGGCCCGGTCACACATCAGGTCAAGTGCACGCTCGGCCATCCCGATCGCCCGCATGCAGTGATGGACCCGGCCCGGGCCCAACCGCGCCTGGGCGATGGCGAAGCCCATCCCTTCCTCGGCGATCAGGTTGCCGCGGGGCACCCGCACGTCGGTGAAGGTGATCTCGGCGTGCCCGGGCTGCTCGGTGTAGCCGAACACGGTGAGGTTGCGCTCGCGCCTGACCCCGGGGGTGTCCATGGGCACCAGCACCATGCTCTGCTGCCGGTGGGTCTCAGCTTCGGGGTCGGTCTTGCCCATCACGATGAGGACCTGGCAGCGCGGGTCCATCGCCCCGGTCGTCCACCACTTGCGGCCGTTGATGACGTAGTCGTCACCGTCTGCCTCGATACGGGTCGCGATGTTGGTCGCGTCCGAAGACGCCACCTCCGGCTCCGTCATCGCGAAGCCGCTGCGGATCTCACCGCCGAGCAGAGGTTCGAGCCAGGTCCGCTTCTGCTCGGACGTGCCGAACATGTGCAGGACCTCCATGTTCCCGGTGTCCGGTGCCGAGCAGTTCAGTGCCTCCGGGGCCAGATGGGGGCTGCGCCCGGTGATCTCGGCCAAAGGCGCGTAGTCGGTGACCGACAGTCCCGACTCATCCGGGAGGAACAGGTTCCACAGTCCTCGCTGTCGGGCTTCGGTCTTCAAGGAGCGCATGACCGCCGGCTGCTCATGGCCGCGACCAGCGGCGGTCAACTCCTCGAGTTGCTCGGCATACACCGTCTCGGCGGGGTAGACATGCTCAGCCATGAAGTCCGTGAGGCGGCCGATGTGTTCCTTGGCGAGTGAGCTGGGTTCGAAATCCACGCCCCCGATCCTATGCCCGCCGCCACCGCGCGGCGGTGACGGTCAGCGACCGGCTCGTCCGTCGGCGTGCACACCATGGGGTGACTTCGACAAGATGGCGCCAAGAGACCGCCGTCTTGTGGAGGAACCGTGGCTGACCCGCGCATGGACTGGGCCGACGCAGTGATGTTCGGGGTCGAGGAGGACCCCATCCTGCGATCGGTGATCACTCTGGTGCTCTTGCTGGACAGCGAACCCGACGAGTCAGTGGTGCGCAGTCGCATCGACCGGATGACGCGCTCGATCCCCAAGTTGCGCCAACGGGCGGTCGGCAACCCGCTGAGTCTGGCCCCGCCACGCTGGGAGATCGACCCCAACTTCGACCTCGACTACCACCTGCGGTGGGTCAAAGCCCCCAATCCGGACGGCACGATGCGCCCGGTCTTCAGACTGGCCGAGCAGATGGCCGAAGGGGATTTCGACAAGGCCAGGCCGCTGTGGGAGATGCAGTTGGTGTCCGGTCTCCAGGACGGGCAAGCGGCCTTCATCGCCAAGATCCACCACTCGGTGACCGATGGCATCGGCGGCCTGCAGATGGCGGCGATGCTGTTCGACCTCGATCGCGCCGGCCAGGACCTCGGTCCGATGCCGGCCGTGCCGACGGGCCAGCCGGCTTCGATCACCGACCGCCTGCGGCAGGGCATGTCGTTCGAGGCGCGCACCACCGCCAGCGACGTGCGCAGTGCCTTCGGTACGGGCACGGACTTCGTCAGGACGCCGTGAGCGACCCGGTTGGGATGGCCACCTCGGCTGCGGAGATGGCCGCATCCCTGTCGCGGATGCTGGCACCGGCGTCGGAGCCCATGTCCACCGTGTTCGGCGAACGCTCGTTGTCGGTGTACTTCGACCTCATCGACGTCCCGCTCGACGACCTCAAGAAGGCTGGCAAAGTCGGGCGCGGCACGCTCAACGATGCCTTCGTCGCAGGTGTGGTGGGTGGCCTGCGGAGGTACCACGACCGGCACGGGACGATCCCGGACGCGTTGCGCGTCAACATGCCCGTCAACCTGCGCAGCCCCGCCGATGCCGGCAAGCAGGGCAACGCCTGGGTCCCGGCCCGGTTCCCGGTACCGATGAACGAGGGCGACGCGGGCAAGCGCATCCAGCAGTTGCACCCCGTCCTGCGGCAGGCCCGCACCGAACCAGCCGCCGTGCTCACCGACCAGGTCTTCCGCCTTCTCACGATGTTGCCGCGCACCATCTCGACCGCCGTCGCCGGTGGGCTGATGAAGGGCACCGACTTCGTGGCCACCAACGTGCCCGGCCCGCCCATACCGGTCTACTTCGCCGGCGCCCAGATCCTGCGCATGCTGCCCTACGCCCCGAAGGCCGGCGCCGCAGTGAACTGCGCGTTGATGTCGTACAACGGCGTCGCACAGGTCGGAGTCAACATCGACACCGTCGCCGTCACCGACCCGGCTGAACTCGTGGACGATTTGCGGGCGGGTCTGGAGGAGGTCGTCGCGCTGGGGGCACCAGCCCCTGCGGCGGCGCCTGTGAATCCGGTCAAGAAGGCTCCGGTCAAGAAGGCTCCGGTCAAGAAGGCTCCAGCGAAGAAGGCGCCCTGACCCGAAGGCGGGAGAGTTACCTCCAACGGGGAGCGATCCGACCGGGTTGGATCGCTCCCGCCCTTCCGCATCTCTCCCCGATACCGGTGGAGTCCCGGCGCGCTGGCCAGCCTCACTCCCCCGCCGGTAGCTCCTTCGCCGACGCGCCGCGCGTGAGCTTGAACCGGCGGCGGAACTCCTCGGCGAACACCGTGCGCAAGGCTTGCTCGTCGCTGATGTCGCCGTTCACGAGGTACTTCTCCAACACCGCCACCCACGCCCAGCCCATCGCTGTGGTCATGCTGGCAGCCACGGTTCCCGAGATGAACATCGCGGCCGGTTGCCCGCCGGGAACCACGCGTAACAGCGAAGACACCATCCAGCGGCCGGCGGTGGTCGCGCCGCTGGACAGCATCAACGAACCCACCAGGGAGGCCAACTGGGCCGAGGGCAGGGTGGTGCCGTAGGCGGCGGTGAGCCGCGCGATCATCGCGATCTGGAGCGGGACCAGGATGGCCGCGTCGGCAAACGGAATCGGGGTCGCGCCGGTGGCCAGGGCAGTCGACGCGCTTGTTGTAATGATCTTTTTAGCAGCGTGTCTTTTACGCCCCCAGTCGAGCTGCTGGGCGGCGGACAGCGCAGCCACAGCAATCTCCGGGATCGTGTCGAAGGTGGCGTCGAGCAACTCCTGCAGCCCGAACACCACCGTGCCGAGGAACGGGTCTGCCTTGGCGTTGGTGAGGAAGACCCGCCCATCGCCGGCCAACGGAAGCCCGAGTGCCGCGACGTAGTGGGCGAACTCCAGGGCATCCTCGTGGATCTGGCCGGCGGTGTTGCACGGCACCTGGGTGAGTACGAACAGGACCGGAACCCCGAGGTCGTGAAGTCGCTGCACGAAAGCGGCTTGGTGCTCCTCGAAGCGCCGGTCGCTCCAGCGCACCGTGTACCAGGCCACGTGGATCTGCGCTGAGGCCTCACCACCGCGACTGGTGGTCACGATCTCCTCGAGGGCGGCCAGGATGCGGTCGCCCGCTTCGCCGGTCTCGAAGCCACGCGAGTCGTACACCCCGAGGATGCCGTTCGGGTGTACGTAGTAGTCCAGCCCGGTCGTGACGGGGCGCCCGGTGCCGGTGGCCGCAACATCCTCGCCGAACATGGCGTTGATCAGCGTGCTCTTCCCGGTGCCGGTCTTGCCGAAGATCGCCAGGTTGAACCGGCCGAGGGCGTTGAGTGCCTGCGCGTACTCCTCCCGGTACATGCGGGTGACGTCGGCCGCTGCGAAGTCCTTCACGACCTCAGGCTATGAGCCCGGGCGGGGCGACGGCGGTTCAGAACGGCCATACCCATTCCCTGATCTCGGGCAGATCCTCGCCGCGCTCCCGGATGTAGTGCTCGTGCTCGAGTCGCCGGTCCACCATCGCCTGGCGAAGACCGGCCGCATGGGCGCCGAGCCCGGGGACCCGGTCGATGACGTCGATGACGAGGTGGAACCGGTCGATGTCGTTGCGCACACACATGTCGAACGGCGTCGTCGTGGTCCCCTCCTCCTTGTAGCCGCGCACGTGCAGGTTGTCGTGGCCGGCGCGCGAGTACGTGAGCCGGTGGATCAACCACGGGTAACCGTGGTAGTTGAAGATGATCGGCTTGTCGGTGGTGAACAGGGCGTCGAACTCGCTGTCGCGCAGGCCGTGCGGATGCTCCGAATGCGGGAGCAGGCGCATGAGGTCCACCACGTTGACCACTCGCACCCGGAGGTCCGGTAGGTGCTCGCGCAGGATCGCCGCCGCAGCCAGCACCTCCATGGTCGGCACGTCGCCGGCACACGCCAGCACGACGTCGGGATCCCCACCACCGTCGTTGCCCGCCCACTCGAACATGCCGATCCCGCGGGTGCAGTGCAGGCGGGCCTGTTCGGCGTCCAGCAGATCCAGCACCGGCTGTTTGCCGGCCACCACGACGTTGATGTAGTCCCGGCTGCGCAGGCAGTGGTCAACGGTGGACAGCAGCGTGTTGGTGTCCGGCGGCAAGTACACCCTGATGACATCGGCCTTCTTGTTCACGACGTGGTCGATGAAGCCTGGATCCTGGTGGGAGAAGCCGTTGTGGTCCTGGCGCCACACATGTGACGTGAGCAGGTAGTTCAGGGAGCCGATGGGCATCCGCCACCCGATGTCGCGGGTCGTGTTCAGCCACTTGGCGTGCTGGTTCACCATCGAGTCGACGATGTGGATGAACGCCTCGTAGCAGGAGAACAACCCGTGCCGTCCAGTGAGCAGGTAACCCTCCAGCCACCCCTGGCACGTGTGCTCGCTGAGCACTTCCATGACCCGGCCGTCACGGCTGAGCAGGCTGTCCCATTCGTCCGGGAGTTTCTCTGCCTCCCAGGTCTTGCCTGTCACCTCCAGCACGCCGGTCAGCCGGTTCGACTCGGTCTCGTCGGGGCCGAAGATCCGGAAGTTCCCGGCATCGAGGTTCATGCCCATCACATCGCGCAGGAAGCCACCCAGCACCCGCGTCGGTTCGTGGGTCGCCTTTGCGGGCTCCGGCACCGCGACGCAATGATCCATCCACGCGGGAAGGCGCAGTTGTCGCAGCAGACGGCCGCCGTTGGCATGCGGCTGAGCGGACATCCGCTTGTCGCCCCCCGGCGCCAGTTCCAGCAGGTCCGCCTGCGGTCGTCCGGTCTCGTCGAACAACTGCTCCGGGCGGTAGGAGCGCATCCACTGCTCGAGCATGCGCAGGTGCTGGCGGTCGGTCCGGGTGTTCAGCAGCGGCACTTGATGGCTGCGCCACGTGCCCTCCACCCGCTTGCCGTCGACCACCGCCGGGCCGGTCCAGCCCTTCGGGCTGCGCAGGACGATCATCGGCCACTGGGCTCTGGTGGTCTTGCCCTCCTCGCGGGCTGCCCGCTGGATCTCAGCGATCTCCGCCATGGCGGTGTCCAGGGTCGAGGCCATGAGGTGGTGCATCCGTTCGGGATCGGTCCCTCGACGAAGTGCGGCTTCCATCCCGAGCCGACGAGCAGCGCGGTGAGTTCCTCATGGGGGATGCGTGCGAGCACCGTCGGGTTGGCGATCTTGTAGCCGTTGAGGTGCAGGATCGGCAGCACCGCACCGTCGGTCACCGGGTTGAGGAACTTCGTGCCGTGCCAGGAGGTCGCCAGCGGCCCGGTCTCCGCTTCGCCGTCACCCACCACAGCGGCCACGACCAGATCCGGGTTGTCGAACGCCGCACCGAAGGCATGGGACAGGGAGTAGCCGAGTTCGCCGCCCTCATGGATCGACCCCGGCGTCTCGGGCGCCACATGGGAAGGGATGCCACCCGGGAAGGAGAACTGCTTGAACAGCTTGGCCATGCCGGCCCGGTCCTGGCTGACGTCGGGGTAGTAGTGCGAATATGTCCCCTCCAACCACGCATTGGCGACCATCGCGGGGCCGCCGTGTCCCGGCCCGGCGATGTAGATCATGTCGGTGTCGTCCCGGCGGATGACGCGGTTGAGATGGGCGTAGATGAAGTTGAGCCCGGGGGTGGTGCCCCAATGCCCCAGCAGTCGCGGTTTGACGTCCTCGGGCCGCAACGGCCGTTCGAGCAACGCGTTGTCCAGCAGGTAGATCTGGCCCACGGACAGGTAGTTGGCCGCCCGGAACCAGCGGTCGAGGACCTCGACCTCCGCCGGTTCGAGGGCCCCCGGCGACACCTTCACCCGGCTGCGAGAGGGATTCGCTCGTTTGGTCTTCGACGCCATGTACCCACCCTTTCAAGGTCGACTGCGCGCTCGCTACCCCGGTCGTCCCTACCCAGCTCACACCCCGGTGTGTTCAGATGGAGCCATGAGCGACAACGACGACATCGAGCGGCTCCTGCGCGAGATCGACGGGGCCACGGCCAGCAGCCCGCCGCCGGCCAAGCGCCAGGAGAACCTTCCCGCTGAGACCGATGGGGATTCGGCAGGCATCGGCATTGCGCTGGTCGTGTCAGCGGTGGTCGGCGTCGTCGGCCTGGTGCTCGGCGTCCTGCCGTGGGTGCCCGGCTTCTGGCTCGGGGTGGGTGGCTTCTTCGGTGCGTTCATCGGCTTCCTGCTCGGCCGCCGCCTGGGCTAGCCGCTTGCGGTCGAAGACGGGGCGCAGCAGCCGATAGGTGACATACGCCCCGAAGAGGAACAGCGGCCAGCCCATGACGATGCGGGCGACCCCGAGTGCCCCCACCCAGCCGGCCAGGTATAGCGGTAGTTGCACCACCATCCGGGCACCGAAGACGAACACCCATACCCAGGTGGCTGCGGCGAACACCCGCCGTTCCTCGGGGTCCTGGCGCCACCCGGACGGATCGCCGGTCATGGCTCCGACCACCACACCCATGAGCGGCCAACGGACGGCCAGGGAGATCAGGAACGCCCCTCCGTAGGCCGCGTTGACGAAGAAGCCCCAGAGGAAGAAGTCGCGGGCCTCCCCCGTCCTGGCGCTGACGAAGGCGGATATCGCCACCCCGGCGAAACCTGCGAGGACCTGGGTCAGCGGCTCCCGGCGGAACAGTCGCAGCACCAGGATCACCGCGCCGGTGGCCAGGGCCGCCACCAGCGCTGGCTGCAGCACCCGGCCGTTGAGCAGATACACGCCCAGGAACACCACTGATGGCAGCGCGGAGTCGATCATCCCGCGCCAGCCCCCGATGGCGCGCTCGAGCAGGACCGCCTCCGGATGGGCCGGCTGCGCCGCCGGCTCGTCGGCACTCACTCGTGACCCGGGATCGTCAGTTCGTACTCCGGGTTGAAGATCACCTTCCGGCCGTCGCGGATCGCGACCCGGCCCCGGGCGCTGATCCGGCGGCTGGGGACGATACCGGTCAGCCGGCGGCGGCCCAGCCACACCAGGTGCACCATGCCGGTGTCATCAGCGACGTCGGCCTCGAAGGACTCCACACCGCCACTGGGGTGCAGGGTCACGCTGTGCACCGCGCCGGTGACCTCCACGACCTCACCCACCTCGGCATCACAGATGAGGACGTGCTGGCATGTCTGCCCGGTACTCGTGCGGGCACGCCACGACTTCTCTGCGGTCACGGGTACAGGGTACGCCGCTACGCCCCGGACACAATGGGACCGTGACCCGCTGCCTGCTGCTGCACGGTGCCGGCTCGTACCCCGAGTTCATCATCCGGGCCTTCGGCCCGACGGTCCGCTCACGCGGCTGGGAACTGATCGCCCCGGATGTGCGCGGGCTGTCCATGGCCCAGATGGTGACGATCATCGAACGGGCAGCGCCCACGGATCAGGACATTGTGGGCGGAGTGTCCCTCGGCGCCCATGCCGCCGCGAGGTTCTGCGCGCACCGGGCGTGGGCCGGCCGCCTCTACGCCGTGATGCCGGCTTGGCAGGGCGATCCGGGCCCCGTGGCGGCCTTGACGTACGACACCGCACGCCGGATCGAGGAGACCTCAACCGCTGAAGTGCTCACTGACGTCGCCCTGGCGGCCGGCCCCGACGACTGGATCGTCCAAGAGCTGCGGCGCGCATGGACGTCGATGCCGTCGGCGGACCTGATCGAGGCGTTGCGGGTGGCCGCAGCCCAGCCCGCCCCACAGCCGCAAGAACTCGCAGGGATCAACGCGCAGTCCCGGATCGTGGGTCTGGCCGACGACCCGACGCACCCACTGGAGGTCGCGCGCACCTGGGCGGTCAGAATCCCTGGGGCGCAGTTGACGGTCCTCCCGAGAGATCTGGCAGGTGGTGATGCCGGGCGGCTGGCGGAGGCCCTGTGAGGTGAGTGCCGCGCTGACGTGCCCGCGCGGGGTCAGCGGATCTCGGTGATCTCCGGCCCACGCTCGAAAGGCTCCATGTCCTCGTACGCACTGCCCTCGTCGTCATCCTCATCGTCCTCGTCGGCCACCATCCCCTCCGGCGGGCTCAGCGCGATGAGGTCCCCGGGAGCCATGGGGCGCTCCCCCCGGTTCACGATGCACCCGGCGATGATGTCCTCGAAGAACTCACCCATCGCCGGACTCGTCGCGGCGGTGCCCATGAACATCCCGCGGATGAACCATCGATTGCCCTCAGCGCCTACGAAACGTGCCGGCTGCATCGTGGTGTTGCCCTGGGGGTCCTGCGCGGGCACTTCGCCTGCCAGCTCAGCGCCGAAACGACCTTCCGAGCGTGTCACCGTGCCCCCGCCTGCGTGATCTCGGCGTCGAGTTCATCCATGACCTCGGACCAGAAGTTCCCGGAGCGCGGGGCCGCAACGGCCATCAGTTGCAGGGCGGCCTGCTGCTCCTCGAGCACCACGACCGCCAGGGCGAACGTGTTCGCCTCTTCGTTGTGACCCTCGAGGCTGAGCTGCATGTTGTCCACGATCGGGATCTGCAGCCCGCCGAGGTCGACCCGCGCAACGTCGTCACGGGGCGCGTCGGCGATGTCGAACGGGCCGGTCCCGGTGACCTGGGGTTCACTCGTCGCCGCCTCAGCGCCCTCGTCCACGTCCCCGGTCTGCTCTATCTCGCCGGGCTGCTGCGCCTCGGACTGGCTGTCGGACCCACCTCTACGTCGCTTGAACACTGTCTCTCCTATGGTTCGACCCGTCCCACCGTAACGCGCCCGCCTGAATCACTGCGAGCCGCGATGCCCGCCGGTGGATCCGAAACCGCCGGTGTCCCGCGCGGACCCCGGCAAGCGTTCCACCTCGATCAGATGCAACGGCGGAACCTCCTGGACCACGAGTTGGGCGATGCGGTCGCCGCGGCGGAAAGTCACCGCTTCGTGGGGGTCGAGATTCACCAGGCAGACCTGGATCTCGCCGCGGTAACCCGCGTCGATCGTGCCGGGAGCGTTCACGAGAGCGACACCGTGCTTCACGGCCAAGCCGCTGCGGGGATGCACGAAGGCCGCATATCCGTCCGGCAGCGCGATCGCCACCCCCGTGGGCAGCAACGCCCGCTGCCCAGGTTCCACAGTGATGTCGATACGGGAGAACAGGTCCAGCCCGGCGTCCCCGGGATGGGCCCGGGCCGGCAGCGGCAACCCGGGGTCGAGGCGCTGGATGAGCACGTTCACGGGTTGACCGCCAGTCCGTCGCCCGGCACCGTCCGGTCGGCCGCCGCCCGTACGTCCTCCGCACGGCCATTGGCCTGGAAGTGCTCCAAGGGGACCTGCAGGAACAGCGCACTGGCCGTCAGAGCCACCGGACCGTCCTCACCGAGCCGGCCCAGGGCCTGCGTGTAGACCTTGCGCCCCACCTGCCCGACCAGGTGGGCGTCGATGTGCAGAACCGAGCCGACCGGCACTGGCCGGCGGAAGTCCACCTCCAGCCGGGCCGTCACCGCCGGCACCAGCAGAAGCCAGTTCAAGGCCCCCAGCGCCTCGTCGAACGCGGTGCTCAGCAGACCGCCGTGGGCCAGGCCCGGTGCACCCTGGTGCATGTCCGTGACCTCGAACACCGCGTGCACGCTGCGGTCACCGGCGACCACCCGCATGTGCAGTCCCGCGGGATGCCAGCCACCGCACCCGTAGCAACGGTCGTAGTGGCTGGGGATCTCCTGCCCCTCAGCGACTGCCTGCGGGTGGCGGTCGGGCATCACCGCGCCCGGCGGCGGCTTGGTAGGACTGTCCGGCCAACTCATCTGTTCGGTTCCCACGCTGCCGATCCTATGGCCGGGTGCACGAGCGTCCGGGGGCCCGTTGGACAATCCCGGTATGACCTATCGGGAGGTGCTGCGTCCACCGTGGTGGGCGTACGGCGTCGTGACCGGACTGCTCGCCCTGCTGTGTTTCACATTCGCCGCGGTCGTGACCGTGCCGGTGGCACTGGTGGTGTTCGTGGTGCTGGTGGTCGTGGGCGGGTTGGTCGTCAGCCGCCGCCGGCTGGTGCTCAGCGTCGATGCCGAGCGCCTGCACATCGGCGACGAGGCGCTGCCGCTGTCGGACATCGCCGCGGTCACCGCCCTGGACGGCCCCGGGGTGCAGGCCGTTGCCGGACCGCTGGCCGATTCCCGGGCGCGCCTGGTGTTGCGCAATCTGGCCACCAAAGAGGGCGTGAAGATCGATCTGCGCTCCGGTGACGTCCCCTACTGGCTGGTGAGTTCCGGGCATCCGCAGGAGCTGGCCGAGTCGCTGTCCGGCCCCGGCATCTGAAACGGACGACGGGACATCGCCGAGGCAATCACCGTCCAGGCGCGGCCTGGGCCGATAGGATCGCCAGAGACGACACCTGTGGAGGATTGCGTGAACCCCCGACTCATCACCCCTGTGGTCTCCCTCGGTGCCGCGTGGGCCACCCGTAGGTCACTGGACGCACTGTACCGGCGCCGGCACGACGGCACGATCCCGAAGAAGGACGACACCGACGTTCCCTTCCGGCGGGTGCTGGTCTGGGCCCTTGCCACCGCGGTCGTAGCAGCACTGGTGGACGTCGCGGTCCAGCAGGGCATGGCCCGGTGGGCTGACGAGCCGCGGGCCGAACTGCCGGCCTGATCGGCGATCAGCCGGCGCACTCCGTGCAGATGTAGACGCCGTTCTTCTCGCTGGCCAGTTGGCTGCGGTGGTGGACCAGGAAGCAGACCGAGCACGTGAACTCGTCCTGCTGCTTCGGCACCACCTGGACTGTCAGCGCTTCATTGTACAGGTCCGCGCCGGGCAGTTCAAGGCTCTCAGCGATCTCGGTCTCGTCCTCGTCGACGCCGCCTGATGCCGTCTTGACGCGGCCCTGCAGTTCCTCCAGGGAGTCCTCAGACAGTTCCTCGTCGGTCTTGCGGGGTGCGTCGTAGTCGGTTGCCATGCCCTCTCCTGCTCAGGTTGCGGATGCTCGTTCAACACCAGAGGGCCCGAATTCATGCCCGGCGATGCCTGTTCTGACCGCTGACTTTGCCACACCCACCCCCAGCCGGACACTGTGGGGGGCACAACCTGCCACCAGCACGGCGGTTTGCGCGCACCTGGGACGTTCGGGTGAGATAGGACCATGCCCCTCTACGCCCTCGGTGAGCGCAGGCCGACCATCGACCCGACCGCTTTCGTCCATCCTGACGCCGTCGTGATCGGCGACGTCACGATCGGTCCGGAGGCGTCAATCTGGCCCACCGCCGTCCTGCGCGGCGACCACGGCGCCATCCGGGTCGGGGCGCAGACGTCGGTGCAGGACGGCACGATCGTGCACTGCACAGGCACGCTGGACACGATCATCGGCGACCGCTGCGTGGTGGGTCACAATGTCCACCTCGAGGGCTGCACCATCGCCGACGACTGCCTCATCGGATCGGGCGCGGTGGTGCTGCACCGGGTGGTGATACACCGGTACGCACTGGTCGGCGCGCAAGCGATGGTCACCAACGGCACCGAGGTGCCCTCGTACGCGATGGCGCTGGGAGTGCCGGCCAAGATCAAAACCGATGTGGTCCATCCCGGCGACTTCGACGACTCGGTGAACGTCTACGTGCACAACGCGCACTGGTACAACGCGGACTTGCGCCGGATCGACTGAGCGGCTCTCTAGCCCAGGCCGACGCCCACCAGGCTGCCCACCACGTACGTCACTGCGGCCGCCCCGCCACCCACGGCCAACTGCCGCATCGCCGAGCGCACCACGCCCAGGCCTGACAGCCGACCGACCGTGCCGCCGACCACCACCAGCGCGATCACCGCGAACACCACCGCGATGGTCAGCGCGATCACACCGGAGGCGAACACGTACGGGACCACGGGGACCGCAGCGCCTACCGCGAACGCGGCGAAGCTGGAAGCCGCGACCCGCTTGGGGTCTCCGAGATCATCGGGGTCCAGACCGAGCTCCTCGCGGGCCAGTGTGTCCAGGGCGGTCTTCGGATCGGCCATGATCTTCTCGGCCGTGCTCCGGGCGGCCTGTGGATCCAGACCCTTCGCCCGGTAGAGCAGTTCCAACTCCCGCTGCTCCTCCTGCGGCTTGTCCCGCAGTTCTTGCTCCTCGAGGGCCAGTTCCCGCCGGAACAAGTCGGTCTGGCTGGCCACGCTCACATACTCCCCGGCGGCCATCGAGAAGGCCCCCGCCAGCAATCCGGCGACGCCTGCGAACAGCACGGTCCCCCGATCCACGCCACTTCCGGCGAACCCCATGACCAGCGCGGTGTTGGACACCAGGCCGTCACTGATCCCGAAGATCGCGGCCCGCAGGGCGCCGGACTTGTCCGTACGGTGCCACGGTTCGGCTCGGTTGAGCTGTGCGCGAACGTCGTCGGGGGTGGCTGGTTCGCCGCTGTGCGCCAGCCCGGCCAGCACACCGGCGTGCTGCTGCTCGTCGTCGGACATCCCAGGCAGCGCGTCCGGCTCGGCGTCGTACATCCCCTGTGCCTCGCGCTCGGCCCGTTCCAGGTCGCCGAGCACCGCATCCAGGCCCATGGCCCGTGCCCGCTGCAGCACCGCGGCGTCATCGGGCTCCAGTTCGCCGGGATCCTCGGGGATGGCGACACCGGCGGTGTGCAGCAGTGCCATCCAGTGCGCAGCATGCCGGTCCTCCATGGCCGCCAGTTCCAGCAACGCCTCCCTGCGGCCCCCCGAGGTCATCGCGGCCAGGGCCCGGTACAGGCGTCCAGAAGCCCGCTCGGCGGCCAGGTACTGCACGTAGCGATCAGTCTTGCTCATGGTGTGACCCCCACCTCCTCGAGCAGTCGGCAGAGCGGTCCGTACAGCGCCGCGTTGGCCGCCACCGTCATGGAGTCCCGCGACGGGCCGCCGGTGGGACCGCCGACGCGCACGCCCGCCTCCCCGCAGATCACAGTGGCCGCCGCCCGGTCCCACAGGTGAGTACCGCCCTCGAAGTAGGCGTCGAAGACACCCTGCGCGACGAAGCACATGTCCACTGCGGCCGCGCCCGCTCTGCGGATGTCGCGCACCCTGGGCAGCAGGTCGGCCACGATGCTGCCCTGCCGGGCGCGTTCCTGCGCCTCGTAGCCGAACCCGGTCGCGACCAGCGCCTGTTCGGTCGTGGCGCAGTCCGATGCGTGGATACTCCGGCCGTTGATCTCGGCGAACTCACCGGCTACCCCGCGCCACACGCTGTCCAGGCTCGGGGCGTGCACCACCCCCACGACCGGGATTTCGTCCACGAGCGCGGCGACGCTCACCGCCCAGACCGGGAAGCCGTACAGGTAGTTCACCGTCCCGTCGAGCGGGTCGATGACCCAGCGCACCCCACTGGTCCCCTCCCGCGAGCCGCCCTCCTCGCCCAGGATCGCGTCGTCCGGCCGTGCGGCCAGGATCGTCTCGACGAGCAGGTCCTCCGACCCCCGGTCCATCTGCGTCACCACATCGGTCTGCGAGCTCTTCGTCGAGACCACAGTGCGCTGCGCCCAGCCGTCGACGAGGAACTGCGCGGACGCCGCGGCCGCGCGGGTGGCGATCTCCAGCAGGTCGTCGCTCATGAGACCCGCTCGCACAGCGCCGGTCGCGGATCCCGCGGATTGGGACAGCACCCCGCGAGGCAAGGCGTCGGCAGGGGCTCATCGAACGCAGTGTCAGGAGCCCGGCCCGCACGCACGGCCCGCACCGCGTCGGCCAGGCCCCGGACGAACTGCTCGTCGGCGCCCACCGTGGGCACCCGGTGGAACCCGACCCCGCGGTCCTGCGCCGTACGGGCAGCCTCCGTGTCGAGGTCCTGGACCACCTCCATGTGGTCGCTGACGAAGCCGATCGGCGCCACGACCACCTCGCGGACCCCGGCGTCGGCCAACTGCTCGATGCGGTCGTTGACGTCCGGCTCGAGCCAGGGCACCTGGGGCGGCCCGCTGCGTGACTGGAAGACCAGTTCCCAGGGATGGCCGCGGCCCAGACGCTGCGTCATCTGTGACATCAGGAACTCGGCGAGCGCGAGGTGCTGCCGCGTGTACTGGCCGCCGCCGGGCCCCGCGGACGCCGCCATGCCGACCGGGATGGAATGCGTGGCGAACAAGACATGGGCACCCTCCCCCGCCCCGCGCAGCGTGGCCTCCAGATGGTCCCTGTTCGCCCGCACGAATCCGGGATGGTTGAAGTACGCGGGGATCTTCAGCACCTGTATGTCGGTGTCGCCGAGTGCGTCGGCCAGGTTCTCCCGGTACTGCCGGCAGCCCGAGTACGACGAGTAGGCACTGGTGAACACCGCGATCGCGCGATCCACGCCTGCCGTGGCCATCTCGGCGAATGCGTCGCCCAGCCACGGGGCACTGTTCCGGTTACCCCAATGGACAGTCAGTCCATCACCGGCGAGTTCCTCGGAAAGGGCCTGCTGCAACTCCCGGTTCTGGGCGTTGATGGGCGATACCCCACCGCGGGCGTAATAGTGCTCGGCCACCGACAGCAGCCGCTCCTCGGGCACATTGCGCCCGGCCGTCACCCGCCGCAAGAACGGCATGACCTCGTCAGGCGATTCCGGCCCCCCGAACGACACCAGCAAGACTGCATCCATGTGCCCATCGTGCCCATAGCCGCGCCGGGCCCGCACGTCCGCCGGACTACATTGGATGAAGTGTTCGCCACCTACGCCGACGTCCTGCGCACCCCCGGTGCGCCGTCCTTCACCTCGGCGGGTCTGGTCGGACGCCTGCCCATCTCGATGATCAGCCTCGGCATCGTCCTGCTCGAGACGTCGCGCGGGGTTTCCTACGCGGTGGCTGGGACGATCGCAGCCAGTTTCGCCGTCGCTGCCGCGGTCGGTGGACCGGTGGTCAGCGGTTTCGTGGACCGCCATGGCCAGCACCGGATCCTGCCCTGGGCGGTAGCCGCCTACACCGTGTTCATGGTCGGGCTCATGGCCGCCCTGGACGCCGGCCTGCCTCTGTGGGGGGTTCTGCCGCTGGCCGTCGGGGCAGGCATGATGATGCCCAATTTCGGTTCCCTGGTGCGCGCCCGCTGGGCGTACGTCCTGCCCGGCTCCACAGGCATCCACGCGGCGTACGCCTGGGAGAGCATCCTCGACGAAGTCGTGTTCGTGGTGGGTCCGCCGCTGGCCACCGTGCTCGCACTGCAGGTACACCCGGCCGCCGCCCTGGTCGTGTGCGTGATCCTCGTCCTGCTCGGGACGGGCTGGCTGGTGCCACAGCGCCGCACCGAGCCCAAACCCCACGGCGCCTCGCGGCGTATCGGGCGAATGGCAGTCCTGCAACCCGGCATGCCGCTGCTTTTCCTCGCGTTCGTCTTCGTCGGCGGCATCTTCGGTTCCTTCGAGGTGGTGACGGTGGCCTTCGCGCAGGAGAAGCAGGCGACGTCGGCCACCGGGGTGCTGCTGGCCATCTACGCATTCGGCTCGCTGCTGGCGGGTTTTACCTACGGCGCCCTGCCACCGCCGGCGTTCCACGGCCGGCGGATGACCGCCATGCTCACGGTGATGGCCGTGGTCACGCTGGGATTCCCCCTGGCCCCCACCGTCGTGGCACTGGCCCCCGTGGCGTTCCTGGCTGGACTGTCCGTGTCTCCGGTCCTCATCTCTGGAACGGCCCTCGTGGAGCGGATCGTGCCCAGCACCCAACTCACCGAGGGCATCACATGGACGAGTACCGGGATGGCCCTCGGCTTGGCCCTCGCCACGCCGGTGTCCGGCGTCATCATCGACGCCCACGGGGCCCACGTCGCCTATCTCGTGACGGCCGGGTGCGCCGTGGCCGCCTGCGCAGTCAGCTGGATCGGCGGGCGCAGCGTGCACCGCGCCGAGGAGCACGCCCTGGAGGTCATCGCGGCGAAGGCCGCGGTCCGTCCGGCGTGAGACACGCCGCGCGGTGAACCGGCGCGTGCGGCCGGGTCTGCCACACTGACTGCAGTCACCACACGAGACCTGGGGGTCGACCCGTATGCGGGAATTGCAGTTCGAAGGACTGTCCGACGACGGCAGCCACATGGTGCTCGTCGACAGCCGCGGCGTGCAGTACTGCCTGCCCATCGACGACGGCATCGCGTCTGCGGCCCGCCGCGGCCTCCAGCGCAACGCTTCGCGCACCGCTGCCCCGGCCATCACCCCCCGTGACATCCAGGCCCTCGTGCGCCAAGGCCTCGGGATCGAGGAGGTCGCTGCGCGCACCGGTCTGGCCGTCGACTTCGTCGAGCGGTTCGCCGAGCCGGTGCTCGCAGAGATGGACTTCGTCATCCAGCGCGCCCGCCGGCTGTCGATCCACGCCGCTGGCCAGCAGGTCCTGGTGGACGATCTCGTCGACCGGGCCGCCCGCCGGGCGGATGTCCCCGCCGAGGAACTCCAGTGGTCCTGCCGCAAGATCGAGGACGGCACGTGGCGCATCGACGCCAGCACCACCGACGAGGAGGTGCTCAGCCTGATCTTCCGCACCAGCGAAGGGACGCTGGCTCCGGCCGATGCTGCCACGGCCGACCTGCTCAAGGCCCGCCGCGTGGTCGACGTGACCGACGACGGGCGACCGGCGCTGCCACAGCATTGGGACGCCCAACACCCGGCGGCGAAAGCGGCCGTCCGCAGCGCGCAGTCGGCACCGGTGGCAGTTCAATCGCCGCTCACCGACGACCCCAGCCGCATCTTCTGACGCTCTGGCCTCAGCCGGAGGTCGCGGCGATCAGGGAGGCGGCGAAGCGTATGGCACCGGCGACGACGTCGTCGCCGTCGGCGGCCCGGGACACCCGCAGGCTCCAGTCGTCCATGGCCAGCGCACCGGTGTACCCGTGATCGGCCTCACACTGGGGGTCCCCGCATGTGGCCGGCTCCAAGTCGATGCGACTGATGCTCCCCCAGTTGACCGTGAGGACCACCTCCGTCGGCAGGTCGCCGGGCCGGAAGTGCGCGGGGTTGTCCACAACCTCTGCACCACCACGGGGCCGATCGCCGCCAACGGCACGGACTCCGTCGTGGAGGTCGCCTGCACTGCACCCTCGGGCTGACCGTCGGTGTGCTCATCGACGTGCACCACCAGCAGTCGGGTGTCGGTGAGCAGGAGCACCGTTATGTGCCGGCGGATCTCGTCGGCGCGGTCGAAGGTCGTCTCGTGCTGCACGATGAAGTCACGGACCGGCTCGGCGCTGATGGCGCTGTCGAGGACATCCTGCACCACGTCGGGGTAGTAGCCGGTGCGCTCGATCGCCTGTCGCAAGGTGGGGCGGGTCGGAAGTGCCATGACATCCATCTTGACACTGCCGCCGAGGTGGCGGGCACGTCACATGTGCACAGCCGTCAGCCACTCATCCCGGCAAGCGGCGCGCCTCAAGGTCGGCGCGGATCATGACCGGCCCGCACCACGCCCCGGCGCCGACTACCGACAGGCTGCGGCCCGACACGATGATGGGGTTGAGTTCCAAGCGAGTGATCTCCGGTAGGTCGTCGGCCAGTTGCCCCACCCGGTGGATCACACCGGCGAGCAGTTCGATGTCCACGGGGGCGAGTTCCGGTAGCCGAACAGCAGCGGCGGCCTTCGGGGCCTTGATGAGGTCGTCGACGTCGCGGTCCGTCAGCGGTGGGATTCGGAAGCCTCGGTCCTGCAGCAGGCGGGTCACCTCCCCGGCGATCCCGAAGGACACCACCGGCCCGAACAGCGCATCCTCACGCTTCTCGACCACGCAGGCCACGCCGGCGGGGGCCTGCTGCTGCAGGATGAGCCGCTTCTGAGCCTCCGGGGGCAGGGTGGCGATCAGCGACAGGTAGGCGGTGCGGACCGACGCCTCGTTCTCCAGGTTGATGCGCACTCCCCCGAGATCGGGGCGGTGCACAAGTCCCGGGTGAGCCGTCTTGATCACCACCGGATACCCGATCTCGGTGGCCACCGCGACCGCTTGCGCCTCACTGGTCACCACATAGGAGTCCCACAGGTGGATCCCGTAGCACTGCAGGATCCGCTGGAGGTCGTCGTTGTCCATGGGCACCAACGACTGCTCGCCGTGCAGGGCCACAGCCCGGTCCCGGACCTCCTGCATGATGGTGCGGGCCTGGCGCGGTGAGACGTCCGGCAGGACCGGAACACTGCCGCGGGGGGTGTCCAGCCACCTGGCGTAGGAGACCAGTGTCGCCAGCGCCTTGACTGCGGGTTCCACCTCGTGGAAGACGGGGACCGAGCCGCGGCCGGGCAGTCCGTGCGGCCCTTCCACCGGGATCACCCGGCGGTCGTGGTCCTCAGCCATCAGCACGGCCAGCATCGGCTTCGTGGACTCCTCGGCCAGATCGCGCAGAGCATCTCCGACACTCGGGTTGTCGCCGCGCATCACCGGCACGTGCAGGACGATCACGGCGTCGGTGTCCGGGTCCCCGATCGCCCCCTCCACGGCCTCGCGCAGTTGCCCGACGGCGGTGTCATGGTGCAGCAGCACGGGATCGCCGGCGACGTCGAGTCCGTTGGTCTCGCAGGCGTCGGCCGTGAGCACTCCCAGTGCGTCGCTGTTGCCGACGATGGCCACCCGGCGACCGCGCGGCAATGGCTGGAACGTCAGCAGGCTGGCCACGTCGAACAACTCCGACAGTGAGTCCACCTGCATCACGCCGGCCTGCTCGAACATGGCGTCGATGGCCGCCGCCGGCAAGGCCGTGCGCCGCACGGTGTGGCCCAGTGGCAAGGACTGCGTGCTCCGGCCAGAACGCACCGCGACGATCGGCTTGCGGGCGCCGAGCCGACGAGCCACTCTGGCGAACTTTCGGGGGTTACCGATGCTCTCCAGGTACAGCAGAACGAGGTTCGTGGACTCGTCGTCCTCCCAGTACTGCAGGAGGTCGTTGGCGGACACGTCGGCCCGGTTGCCCGCCGAGACGAAAGTGGAGACGCCCAAGCCCCGGTCCCGCGCGGTCATCAGCAGGGAAACCCCCAACGCGCCGGACTGCGCGAAGAACCCGATGCGGCCCCGCAGGACGGGCGACGGGACGAGGGACGCGTTGAGTTGCACATGCGGATCGGTGTTCATGATCCCCAGCGCGTTGGGCCCGATGATCCGCAGCCCGTTGGCCCGCGCGTGCTGCACGAGGCGCCGCTGCAGGGCCCTGCCTTGGGAACCCGACTCGGCGAAACCTGCGCTGACCACGACCGCGCCCATGACCCCGGCGCGCCCGCAGTCGCTGATCGCATCCAGCACCTGCTCGGCCGGCACCGCGATGACGGCCAGATCGATGGGTCCCGGCGCCTCGCTCACGCTCGGGTAGCAGGCCACGCCGGCGATCTCATCGACCTCCTGGTGGATCCCCACCAGCGGACCGGTGAACTCCGCGTCACGCAGGTTCTGCAGCAGGACATTGCCGACCGTTCCCTCCCTGCGACTGGCGCCCACCAGGGCCACACCGCGAGGTGCGAGCAGTGCCGCGATGGAGCGGGCCTCGGCCCGGTGCTCGCGGGCCTGCATCACGTCGCGCGACGACTGGGTGGGCTTGATGTCGAAGTGGAGTTTGACCACGCCCTCGTCCATGGCCTGCGACGGGGTGTACCCCGCTTCCTCGAACGTGGCCAGCATGCGCCGGTTGGTGGGCAGGACCTCAGCCACGAATCGCGTGATCCCACGCTCGCGCGCGGCCACCGCGAGGTGTTCCAAGAGGATGGAGCCGAGCCCGCGGCCCTGATGCTCATCACTGATGACGAAGGCGATCTCGGCTTCGGCGCGGTCGATGCGGTCGTAACGGCCCACCCCGATGATCCGGCCCGCGATCAGCGCGAGGATCGCCACCCGGTCCACGAAGTCAACGGTGGTGAAGCGGCGCACATCCTTGTCGGTGAGCCGGGGGTACGCGGCGAAGAATCGGTAGTAGACCGTTTCCGCGGACAGGCTCTCGTGGAACGCGGCCAGCGCCTCGCCGTCCTCGGGGAGGATCGGGCGCAGGTGGCAGATCCGCCCGTCGCGCAGGATCACGTCGGCCTCCCAGTGTTCGGGGTACTCCTCCGACACCGGGTGCGAGGTCATGGCTACACCGTAGCGATGGCCCGTCGCACGCGCCGATTCAGCGACTGTGGATCCCCGGCGATCCGACACGCCGGGCAGCGCTAAGATGTTTTCGAGTTGCCGTCCGATTCACTTATGAATACTTTGTCAACGGCCGATACTCCGGTCGTGGGAAAGAACAGCCCACCTAGAGCATGTAATGGAGGTGCCTGATGACCGCCGATTTGGGCCTTCTGCGCGAACGAGAGCAACTGCTCGTAGCCCGTATCGCCGCCACTGACGACCCGTTCTTGCGCGACAACCTGCAGAGCGACCTCCAGATGATCGTTGCGCAGATCGACGCGATCGCGAACTCCGCAGCCTGATCGTCCCGGCAACGTTCCACACCTGTCATACAGGCGTCACCTCCGGGGATCTCCTGCAGTCCAGCCCCGCACGGCATCGATGACCGCACCGCCAGACCTGGCGTTCCATGACGCAGTAGGTTGGTCCTCACGTTCCACGGGAGTCACTAGTGCGCCGGCCTGGTTTGTCCTACGTGCTTGTCGCAGTACTGGCGTTCACCGCGACGCGAGTGGTGTCGCTGGCGGGCACCTTCCTCGCGGTCCCGGACGGCCAGTCATTCCTGCAGTTGCTCACGCTGACCTGGGATCCCCGGTGGTACCAGGCCATCGCCGCCCACGGCTACGATGACGCCGCTGACCTGTCGCCGCAGTTGCGCGTCCTCTGCCCCGATCACACCCAGGTTGGTTGTGCGCGCACACCTGATCGCCACTCGAACTTGGCGTTCTTCCCGCTGTTCCCGGCCGCCATCAGGATGTTGTCCAGTGCCGGCATCGAGCCCTTGTTCGGGGCCCTGGTGCTGGCGACTACGGCGTCACTTGTGGCATCGGCACTCATCGCACTCATCGCCAGGGACGTCTTCGACGAGCGGGCAGGGGTCATCGCCGTCGCGCTCTGGGGCGCCATGCCGGTCAACGTTGCTCTGTCCAGCGGGCGCCCGGAGTCCTTGTTCGTCGCCCTCGCGGCGGGCAGCCTGTGGCTGCTGGCCCGACACCCCGTGTGGGCCGCGGTACTGGCAGCACTGGCCGGCCTCACGCGCTTCCAAGCGATCGCCGTCATCGTTCCGGTGATGGTCGCCGCCTGGGTGCGGCCGAACCGGCTGACGACCCGATTGGCGGTCACCGCGATCGCCCCGCTCGGTCTCCTGGCATTCCTCGGCCTGGTCGCCCACCGCACCGGTCGGCTCGACGGCTGGCTGGCAGTGCAGCAGGAATGGCAGTCCGTGAGCGATTGGGGGGCTTCCAAAGTCCGCTTCCTCCACGAGCACCTCCTGCATGGCCCTCCGATCTTCCAGGTGGCGGCGTGGACGATCGTGGCTGCCTGCCTACTGTTCGTGGCGTCTCTGGTGCTGCGCTTGCCCTGGCCGCTCAACATGTACTCGGGGCTACTCCTCGCCGGTGTGATCGCCCAGGCGTCCTACCACCCGCACAGCATGCGCTTCCTGCTCATGGCATTCCCTCTCGTGTTCCCGCTGGCCGCATGGGGTCGCCGATTGCCCACCTGGCTGGCCGCTGTCGTCCTCCTCGGCCTGTGCGTCGCCTCTACCGCCTTCCAATCGGGGCTGTGGCCCAACCAGATCGACTTCTGAACTGGGTGCCTCGCGACGCGGACGCGCCGACACCATCCACACCCGATGCCCCCTTCGCCGCCGATGTCGCGCTCCTGAGTGAGAATGAGGCCCATGGCCTCCGGCACCCTGATCCCTCCTGACGAAGGACACGTGACGGACATCGACGTCTCCGTCGAGATGAAGTCGAGCTTCCTCACGTATGCCTACTCGGTCATCTACTCCCGCGCACTGCCGGATGCCCGCGACGGCCTCAAGCCCGTGCAGCGCCGGATCCTCTACGAGATGGGTCAGATGGGCCTGTGGAACGACCGCGGCCACGTCAAGTGCGCACGAGTCGTCGGAGAGGTCATGGGCCGCTTGCACCCCCATGGCGACTCGGCCATCTACGACGCCCTGGTACGCATGGCACAACCCTTCTCCATGCGACTGCCCTTCGTCGACGGCCACGGGAACTTCGGGTCCCCGGACGACGGTCCGGCTGCGATGCGGTACACCGAATGCCGCCTCTCGGCGGCTGCTCGCCCGATGCTCGACGGGATCGACGAGGACGTTGTGGACTTCGTCCCGAACTTCGACGGCCGGGAGGTGCAGCCCGATGTGCTGCCCGCGGCCATTCCCGCACTGCTGGTCAACGGCACGACCGGCATTGCCGTGGGCATGGCCACCAACATGGCACCGCACAACCTCTCCGAGGTCATCGCGGCAGCGCGCCATCTGCTGAAGCACCCGCAGGCATCCCTGGAGACCCTCATGCGCTACGTGCCGGGCCCGGATCTGCCCACGGGCGGGCAGATCATTGGACTGGACGGGATTCGGGACGCGTACGCCACCGGACGGGGTGCCTTCAAGATCCGGGCCACCGCGCACGTGGAGTCCTTGACCCCGCGAAAGCGCGGGATCGTCATCACCGAACTGCCCTACGCGGTGGGCGGCGAGCGCATCATCGAGAAGATCAAGGAACTGCACGACGCAAAGAAGATCACCGGCATCACGGCCGTCACCGACCTGTCCGACGGAGAGCAGGGCACCCGCCTGGTGATCGAGGTCAAGAGCGGCTTCAACCCCGACGCCGTGCTCGCCGACCTGTACCGGCTGACCCCACTGGAGGACAACTTCACCATCAACGCCGTGGCCCTGGTCGGCGGTGCGCCACGAACCCTGGGCCTGCGGGAGCTGCTGCAGGTGTTCCTCGACCACCGGGTCCAGGTCATCCTGCGGCGCAGCCGGTTCCGCCTCAAGAAGGCCCAGGAGCGCCTGCATCTCGTGGACGGCTTGCTCATCGCCATCCTCGACATCGACGAGGTCATCCAGGTGATCCGCGGCAGTGATGACACCGCGACTGCCCGCGAGCGGCTCATGAGCATCTTCGACCTCACGGTCGAGCAGGTGAACTACATCCTCGAGATGCCACTGCGCCGCCTGACGAAATTCTCCCGGATCGAACTGGAGGCCGAGCGTGACGATCTGCACGCGAACATCAGCGCCCTGGAGGAGTTGCTGGCCAGCGACGAAGTGTTGAAAGCGACGCTGGATGCGGAACTGGCCGAGGTTGCTGACACCTTCGGTACCCCGCGGCGGACTGTGCTGCTCGACTCCGCGGGTCCCACCATCGCCAGTGCCGATCTCGAGATCCCGGACGAGGCCTGCCAGGTGCTCGTCAGCATCACCGGCATGGCTGCGCGGACCGCGTCGGCTGAGCCCCCACACGCCGGCACCAAGCGCGTGGCGCACGACGCGTTGCTGGCTGTGCTGCCTGCCACCACCCGGGGCCAGGTGGCCGTCGTCACGTCAGGGGGCCAGGTCGTGCCTCTGGAGGTGGTCGACCTGCCCGCGCTGCCGGGCACCGCCGACTCCCCCTCACTCAAGGCCACGGTGCAGGTCAAGGAATTCCTGCATCTGCCGCCGGACGCCGACGTCGTGGGAATTGCGACCTACGGGTCGACCCTGACACTGGTGACCGCGATGGGGAAGGTGAAGAGGTTCGTCGTCGAGCCGGGCAGCAGACAGGCCCTGGCCATGGACGCGAAGGACGAACTGGTCGCCGCCTTCGCTGCAGACGAGGCGGCGGATCTGGTTCTCATCAGTTCCGCGGGTCAATTGCTGCGCACCGGGGTCTCGACAGTCCCGGTCCAGGGCGCCGGGGCTCGCGGGGTCGCCGGCATGCGCCTGAAAGACGACGCTCGGGTCGTGGCGGCCGGCGCTGGCGCCGAACGGACGCTGGTGGTCACGGTGGCCGGTACCGGGGCGGCCGCCACATCCGTCAAGGTCGCCGCACTGAGCAGCTTCCCCGCACCGGTCGCGACGGGTCGGTGTGCGCTGCCACCGTCTGCTGGCAGCAGAATCCGCGCTGCTCACCGCGGCGGTGGGCCCGGCTCCCCTGGCCTGCTCCCCCAGCGGCAAACCCCTGCCACTGCCCGACGTGGACGAACGCCGCGACGCCTCTGGCACCGCCAGTCCGGGGGCGAAGATCCTAATCGGTCAGGCGGCAGCGGCCCCGGATGCCGTCGACGCAGTCCTGTTCGACTGAGCGGCTGCGTATGTCGGGTATCACCGGCCCCGACCGCGGTAGCCTTATGCGATTCGGGCCACAGGGGTGTGCCGCCCGCATGTGACGAGAGGGAGCCCATGTCGACTTCAAGGATGCGCCTACGAACAGTTGCCGCGACACTGTTCGCGGCGGTCGTCTGCCTGGTGCCCGGCCCGGCCCTGGCCGCGGGGACCGAGGACACGCCACCCGCCACGCCCCTGGAGGAGGTACAGGCCCGCGTCCAGCCGGCGGTGGTCTACGAGGAGGTGACCTGGACCGGCTTCGTCTACGACGAGACGAACAAGCAGTATTTCACCGAGGACCCCTTCACCGCGACGTTCCAGTGCACCGGATTCGTGGTGAATCCCGATGGCTACATCGCGACCGCCGGGCATTGCGTCGACTACGACGCGAGCATCCGCGAGGCGATTCTGACACAGGTCGTGGAGTGGGCTTACAACAACGACTATTACCAGGCCACCCCGTCGATGGACACCATCGCGACTTTCGCGAAGAACTGGCGCATCGACGGCGCCAAGACCGAGGGCACGCCCGACCTGACGGTCAACGTCGCCTACGGAGTCAGTGTCTCCGGCGAGCCCTCCGGCAAGGCGCTGCCCGCGCGCGTACTCGCCAAGCGGTCGTTCGACCAGGGCGATGTGGCCTTGTTGAAGATCGAGGCCCGCGATCTCACCGTGGTGCCACTGTCGGACAACGCAGACACCGGTGTCGGCACGCAAATCGTGTCCGTCGGCTACCCCGCTTCCGTCGACCTGGTCACCGATGCCAACTTCAACCCGAGTTTCAAGGAGGGCGCGATCAGCGCCGAGAAGACCGTCTCAGGTGGTCTGCTCCCGGTCTACGAGATCAGTGCAGCGGTCTCCGGCGGGATGAGTGGTGGACCCACCGTGGGTCTGGACGGCGACGTCATCGGTGTGAACAGTTTCAAGATCGAGGGTGAGACCCAGCCCTTCAACTTCGTGCAGCCTTCGCAGAACCTGCGGGAACTGATGCGCGGCGAAGGGGTGGACAACACCCTCGGAGAAGTCACCGACCTCTACCGCGCCGGACTCGCCGCATATTTCGACGGGAACCGGGAGGAGGCCATCGCGGACTTCGAGCGGGTGCTCGACCTCGTGCCGAGCCACCAGTTCGCCCAGGAGTACCTGCGCAAGGCGCAGGACCTGCCGGAGAGTTCGGGGTTGTTCTCGTCACCGCTGCTGTGGATCGGTCTGTTGGTGCTCGCGCTCGTCGCGGTGGCAGTGGTGATCGCGATCGTCGTCAGTCGTCGCCGCAAGCCGGCAGCCGTGACCGCGGGCATCCCCGGAGCGACCCCAGCACCGGCTCCGGCGGCTGCCGATCTCACCCCGCCCCCACCGCCGGCATCGGCCACCCCGCCATCAGCGCCGGCAGTGGCCACTCCCCCGCCGCCACCCGAGCCGGGGCCCACGCAGCCGACGGAGGTGCTGCCGCCCGCTGAACCGGCTGAGCCCGAGAGCCAAGGCGCTGCCGACACCGGCGAGGAGTCCGGGGACCGGTTCTGCCCCAACTGCGGCAGACCGCACGAGGCCGATGACCGGTTCTGCCCCAAGTGCGGGCACGCCTTGTAGGAGGCGGCCGCGTCAGCGCGATGACTCGTCGGACCGGCATGCCGGCACGGCCCGCAGGCGCCACCCGTGCTTCTTCCACCACGGCAGCAGCCGCTGCACGGCAGTGACTGTCTGAGCGTGCGTGTCGTGCATGAGGATCACGGCACCCGGCTTGGTGGCCTTGCGCAGGCGCGCGATCGTCCACGACAAGGGATGCGGCGACCAGTCGTCGACGTGCGCGGTCCACAGGACCGGCTGGAAGCCCACCCCGATGGCTGCTCTCGCCACTCGCCCATCGATCAAGCCGTAGGGCGGGCGCATGCAGGGGGCCATCGGCGAGCCCACCGCCCGTTGCGTGCTGCGCAATTCGCTGCGGACACGCTTGGTGCGGACCTGCGTCAGGCGCGGATGCCACCAGGTGTGGTTGCCGATGGCCTGCCCGTCGCGGTGCATGCGCCGGATCTGCGCCGGATTGCTCCTAGCCGGACCACCGGCGACGAAGAATGTTGCGCGCGCCCGGTGGCGGTGGAGCGCCCCGAGCAGCCGGGGAGTGTGCGCCGACGGCCCGTCATCAAAGGTGAGGTACAGGACCTTCTCATCGGTGCGAGGGCCCACGGCCGCGCGGTACCAGCCGGGCGGGTTCGGCACTCCCCTGCGCATCGCGGCCGGCCCGCCCCCCTTGTTCCACTCGACGTCGACGGTATTCGCAGCGGGCAGTACGGGCGCCACCACGACGACTGCCCCCACCACAGCCCCCACGACCCACGGCATGCCTCCACACTGACACGCCGTGCGGGACCACGTCGTCGATGGACCCTTGAATTCACCTGCTTGTGCTGCCGGCGGGCACCGGCCGTGACTACCCGTGCCAGCGTGGGTGGGCGACTAGGCTCGAATCATGGCCCTGCAATCCGGAATGGTGCCTCTTGGCGCGCCCTTGCCCGAAGCCACCCTCCTCGATCTCGACGAGACCTTGGTCGATCTGCACGAGTATGCGGAAGGGCACCCGCTGCTGGTGGTCTTTGCGTGTAACCACTGCCCGTACGTCAGATGGATCGAGCAGGACCTGGGCCACGTCATCGCCGCAGCCCCCGAATTGCGGACCGTGGCGATCAACCCCAACGACGCAGATGCGTATCCGGAGGACTCCCCGGAGGGGATGCGGGAGCAGGCGGCCCGTGCCGGCTGGGACTTCCCATACCTGATCGACGCGGAACAGACGGTCGCTCGCGGCTTCGGTGCTGTGTGCACCCCCGACCTCTTCCTCTACGACCGGGCTGGCGTGCTGGCGTACCGGGGGGCGTTCGACGGCTCCACGCCGAAGAACGGGCAGCCCCGCACGGGCGAGTTGCTGACCGCCGCGATCCAGCACGTCCTTGCCGGCCAGCCGGTCCCCGAGCCGCACCGACCGTCCATGGGCTGCAGCATCAAATGGCGGCAGTCGTGAAGCACACCACCGACATGCTCATCATCGGGGCCGGGCCGGTCGGCCTCTACGCAGCATACTACGCGGGATTCCGGGGGTTCCGGACCGTCGTGTGCGACACCCTGCCCGAGATCGGTGGCCAGATATCGGCGATGTACCCGGAGAAGCTGATCTATGACGTGGCCGGCTTCCCGGCCATCCGGGGCCGCGACCTCGTCGAGGGGCTGGCGCAACAGGCTGGTTCCTACTCCCCCGATTACGTCCTGGGCGATCAGGCCGTCTCGCTGGAGCAGACCGGCGATGGGGTACTGGTCACGACGGAGTCAGGGACCTCGATCAAGGCAACGGTGCTGTTGATCACCAGCGGCATCGGCGCCTTCCGCCCCGCCCGTTGCCCGCCGCGGACGAGTTCACGGGGGCCGGGATCGTGTTCTTCGTACCCAAACTGGACGCACGCGGGCCAGGACGTCGTGATCGTGGGGGCGGCGACTCAGCTTTCGACTGGGCCCCGTCACTGCATCCGATCGCCGCCAGCGTCACACTGGTCCACCGCCGTGAGGCCTTCCGCGCCCACGCCGGCACCGTGGACAAGGTCCGCGAACTCGGCGTGCGCCTGGTGACGTCCAGCGAGGTGACGGGCATCGAGGGGGCGGACTACGTGACCGGGGTGCGCGTGACGCACAAGCAGACCGGTGACGAGCAGCGACTGCCCGCGGACGCCGTGGTCGCGGCCCTGGGCTTCATCGCCTCCATCGGCCCCCTGGCCGACTGGGGCATGGAGCTGGACAAGCGGCATCTGACGGTCGACACCACCATGGCCACCACCCTGCCGCACGTGTACGCCGCCGGGGACATCGCGACCTACCCGGGCAAGGTGCCACTGATCTCGGTGGGGTTCGGCGAGGCCGCGCTGGCGGTCAACAATGCCGCCCCCCTGATCGACCCCACGCACGGCGTCTTCCCGGGGCACTCCTCCGGGGAATCGTCGGCCTAGGTACATTCGAAGGCGATGAACACGTCGAGATTCGAGGATGTGCTCGCGGGCAATCGGGAGTTCGTCCAGGACCACCACCACTCCGGGCTGTCGGGCCGTGCCGCCAAGGGCCTGGCGCTGATCACGTGCATGGACTCGCGCATCGACCCACTGGCCGCCCTCGGCATGCACGCCGGGGACATGAAGATCCTGCGCAACGCCGGTGCCCGCGTCACCGACGATGTCCTTCGCACCCTGGTGCTCGCCACGTACCTGCTCAACGTGGACCGGGTCATCGTCATGCCCCACACGGACTGCCGCATGGCCAAGAACACCGAAGCCCAGGTCCACGACGCCATCCTCGAGGAGCACGGCGTCGACACCCGGTCGCTGGAGTTCCGGACGATCGACGACCCGATGACCACCCTGCGCGCTGACGTCCAGCGGATCCGGTCGTTCCCGTTCATCCCCGACAACGTGGTGGTGGCCGGCGCGATGTACGACGTGGCGACCGGCGCCTTGGAACTATACGATTTCTGAGGCGACGGCTCAGACGTCCAGCATCTCCCGGTCGAGTTCGAGCGAACCCTCCACGATGAACTCCCGGCGTGGGCCCACCTCGTTGCCCATCAGCATGCCGAACACGTCGTTGGACGCTGAGGCGTCCGAGACCGTGACCCGCCGCAACTGCCGCCGGGCCGGGTCCATCGTCGTCTCGCGCAGTTGTGAGGCGTCCATCTCCCCCAGACCCTTGTAGCGCTGAATCGGGTCCTTGATGCGCTGTCCCCGCCTCTGCAGATCCGACACCACCTTCTTCATCTCCTCGTCGGAGTAGGTGTAGCGGATCTCGTTCCTCGCCCCGGGCTTGATGATCTCCAGGCGGTGCAGCGGCGGGACCGCGGCGTATACCCGTCCGGTGTCGAGCAAGGGTGTCATGTACCGGTGGATCAGCGTGAGCAGCAGCGTCCGGATGTGAGCGCCGTCGACATCAGCGTCCGTCATCAGGATGATCTTGCCGTAGCGCACTTGCTCGAGGTCGAACGTGCGGCCCGACCCGGCACCGATGACCTGGATGATCGAGGCGCACTCGGCGTTCTTGAGCATGTCGGCCATCGACGCCTTCTGCACATTCAGGATCTTCCCGCGGATCGGCAGCAGGGCCTGGAACTCGGAGTTGCGGGCGGATTTGGCCGTCCCCAACGCGCTGTCGCCCTCCACGATGAACAGTTCCGTGGAGTCGGTGGCGCTGCTGCGGCAGTCAGCCAACTTGGCAGGCAGAGCCGAGGACTCCAGGGCGTTCTTCCGGCGCTGCACATCCCGGGTCTGCCGCGCGGCCAGCCGGGCACGGGCCGCGTTGGCCACCTTGTCCAGCGCCGCCTTGGCATTTGCTTTCTCCCCGCGGGGCGGTTTTGTGAACCACTCGGTGAGTCGCTTGGCGACCACCCGGGAGACGATGCCGGTCACCTGTGGAGTCCCCAGGACCTCCTTGGTCTGCCCTTCGAACTGCGGCTCAGCCAGGCGCACCGTCACGACCGCCGTGAGCCCTTCCAGGATGTCGTCCTTGCCGACGGCGTCCTCACTCGCGCGCAGCACCCGCGCAGCCCGCAACTGCTCGTTGACGGTCTTGGTCAGGGCCCGGTCGAAACCGGTGACATGCGTGCCGCCCTTGGGCGTGGCGATGACGTTGACGAACGAGCGGGTCACCGTCTCGTAGCCCGTCCCCCAGCGCATCGCGATCGACACCGTGCAGGTGCGTTCCACGTCCTGTGTGCTCAGATGGCCCTTGCCGTCGAGCACCGGCACGTGCTCGGTGAAATGCCCCTCGCCCTCCAGTCGGATGATCCCGGTCACCGGCTCGTCATCGGCGAGATAGTCGACGTACTCCCCGATCCCGCCCTTGAAACGGAACGTCTCCTCGAGGTGGTCGAACTCGTGGCGCACGTCCTGGACATGCAGCGAGAGGTCAGGTACGAGGAACGCGGTCTGCCGCGCACGGTCCCACAGTGCGTTGCGGTCGAACGTGGTGTCCTTGGTGAAGATCTGGGGGTCGGGCCAGAAGCGGATGCGCGTCCCGGTCCGCGTCTTGGGCACCGAACCCCTCGGGTGCAGCCCGGCCTTGCGAGTGAAGGGCGCGTCAGGGCCCTCGCCGTCGAAGATGCCGGGCACTCCGCGGCGGAACGACATCGCGTACGTCTTGCCCGCCCGGTCCACCTCGACGTCCAGTCGGGCCGAGAGCGCGTTGACCACCGAGGCACCCACCCCGTGCAATCCGCCCGCCGCCCCGTACGAGCCGCCGCCGAACTTGCCACCGGCATGCAGTTTGGTCATGACCAGTTCGACACCGGTCAGCCGGGACTTCTTCTGGACGTCCACGGGGATGCCGCGCCCGTTGTCGCGGACCTCGACACTGCCATCCGGGTGGATCACCACGTCCACCGTCGTGCAGAAACCGGCCAGCGCCTCATCCACAGCGTTGTCGATGATCTCCCAGACGCAGTGCATCAGACCGCGCGAGTCCGTGGATCCGATGTACATGCCCGGACGCTTGCGGACCGCATCCAGACCCTCGAGAACGGTCAGCGCGTCAGCGGAGTAGGTCGCGGTCTTCGTGGGCACTCATCCACAGTAGAGGCCGACTACCCGGTCTACGGCCAAGCACCCGCGTGTGTGGATGGATTCGCTTGCCGCGAAACACAGTTAATCCTTGATGCGGGAATCCCCGATGCTTGTAACAGTGTTAAGTACGGTGAAGGGCAAGTTACCGCGAGGAGGTGGTTCCAGTGATGACGACACTGACGCCCAGTCCGCTGACGGCCAGCGACCGGTGCGACCGGTGCGGGGCGCAGGCCTATGTACGGGTCGTTCTCAGCTCCGGCGGTGAGTTGCTCTTCTGCGGTCACCACGCACGCAAGCACCTCCCGGCGCTCGAACCGCTGGCGGCGACCATCCATGACGAGACCGACCGCATGGACGAGAGCGCGAACTGAGGTCTGACGCTCAGCGCCTCTGACGCTCAGTGCCCCCGGAATTCCGGGGGCCGGCGTTCTTCGAAGGCCTTGACACCCTCGGCCAGGTCCTTGCTGGTCCACGCCCGGGCCACCGTCTCGTCCACCCGGTGGGCCACCTCGGGCGGCAGATGAGCATCCGACAGTTCCGCCAGCGCCGCTTTCGTGGCGGCGATCGTCAGCGGCGCATTGCGGATGATCTTCTCGGCCCAGGCGCGGGCGGCGGGTTCCAGGTCCTCGGCCCGCCCGACCGTCTGGGTGACCGCACCGAGCTCGAAGGCCGTCTGCATGGTGATCGGCTCCGCGGTCAGGAACATCCGTGCCACGATCTGCGCCGGCAGGCACGCCAGGAAGCGCGCCACACCTGACGGGGGGTACCCCACGCCCAACCGCGCGGGGGTGATCGCCATGCGGGTATCTGCGGTGGCGACGATCAGGTCACAACTGAGCACCAGTTCGCACGCGCCGCCCCACACATCCCCGCCCACCTCCGCGATGGTCGCGATAGGCAGCCGGCGGAAGTACTCCAGGAAGCCCTCCAACGGGTTGGCCCACACGTGTTCGGAGGCCTCCAGCGGGATCTCACTGATGTCGTGCCCGCTGGACCATGTGCCCTTGACCGGCTCCGCCCGCACGATGGCGACCCGAACACCTTCCAGCACCGCCTTGGTGAGGATCGCCCGCGCCTCCTCCAGCATCGGGGTGGTCAGCCGGTTCCGGCTGGCGGGGTCGCAGAAGGTCATACGCAGGACGGCACCGTCGCCGTCAGTGGTCCACTGGCTCACGGACACCGAGTCTATGGCTGTGGCACCCGGACGACCCACGCCAGTCAAGGGTCCGGTAAATCGTGCCGAAGGAAAAGCGTGGCCTCCATCCTGCTCCGAGTAGCAGCTGCGGTGCTGGCGCCGGTCGTCGCGCTCACCGTAGCCAGTGCCCCCACCCAGGCTGCCAAGGAACCTCCGGGACCCGTGATGGTCGGGCCCAGGGACCATGCGAAGGTCCAGTACCCGAACTTGAGGTGGCGGCCGGTGTCCGGCGCCTCGCTGTACGAAGTGCAGATCGCGCAGGACCGTCGGTTCGCGGACATCGTGGAGACCATCAAGACCGGCGCCACGCAGTTCATCGACACCGAGCAATGGCCCGCCGCGTCGTACTGGTGGCGGGTACGCGCACTAGCCGAACCGCCGACCCCATGGTTGAAGACCCGGTGGTCGAAGACCCGTGAGTTCACGCAGCGCTGGATGGTGCCCGACGCCCACAGCGGAGCCCGGGAGCTGGCCAGGCCCGACAAGGTCACTGTGGAGGATTTCCTGCCCGATCCGGGCGTGCAGGCGCCCATCAACGCCATCCAGATCTCCTGGGAACCTGTCGCCAATGCGTCGTACTACGTGGTGGAACTCGATCCGGCCTACGACATGGATCCCGACCTGGTCCCCTCGTACTCCCCCGAGGACTCCGTCGTGTGCCTGACACCGCACACGGTGCTGACGCCGAACATCGAGTCGGTGACCCTGCCCCAGACAGGTCCTACGTCGCAGGGTGGCCCCGGTCTGAGCCTGATCGACGATGTCGGCGACTACGGTTGCCAGATCGAGGCCGGCAACTACTGGGTGCGTGTGCGCGCCGTCGATCTCACCAGTGCCGGCACGGAGAATTACTCGCTCTGGTCCGACGAAGCCCGGCGGGCCACAGAGACACCACCCGGCCCGCAGTTCTTCACAGTCAACGGCGACCCCATGAAGGGGACTTCGGGACGTGAGCCCGCTCGACTGCTGGCTCCGGCTGACGGGACGGTGTTCCTCGACGCCCCGGTCATGGCCTGGGAACCAGTGGACTGGGCCACGAGTTACAAGGTGGTCATCGCCGCCGATCGCAACTTCACCACCGAGGTGGGTCAGTACTCCACGACCAACACGCGGTTCATCCCATTGGAGCGGATCCCCGAGGACAACTCCGAGCGTGCCTACTTCTGGTACGTGGTGCCCTGTCAGGGCGACGACGCCATGGACGCATGTGTGTCGTCCAACAAGGTCGTGCATCGCACCGGGGCCTATCGCTCGTTCAAGAAACTGTCGCCGCTGACGCGGACGGACCGGGCGAAGCGGTTCGGCCCCTGGTCCCGGGTCGGGTGGGCGCCGTTCAGCCGTACCGCCATGAAGGTGAACAAGAACCTGCGTCGTTCCTACGACTCCATCGGCGGCATCGACGGATACGAGGTCCAACTGCGCAATGTCGGCGGGGATTGGCCGGAGACCGGGGTCCTGACCGATCTTCCCGTGTACATGCAGTCCGAGACCGAAGCAGCACCGGGCCCGCGCCTGTCCTTCGGGCAGCGGTACGAGTGGCGCGTGCGCATCGTGGATGGCAGCGGGCAGGCCCGGCCTTGGAGCGCGACACGTTCCTTCCGGCTGCGAGTGGCCGAACCTGGTCAGCCCAAGCACCTGCGGGCGGTGCGCCAGGGCAAGCGGGTGACCCTCACCTGGGAGGCTCCGAAACCCCGCTACTTCCCGGTCGAGGGGTACCAGGTGTTCTACTCCCGCAACGGCAAGCGCTGGAAGCCCCTGAACACTGTAGACCGCCTGCGTGCTGCCTATCGGGTCAGCACGAAGCAGAAGTACTGGTTCATGGTCAATGCGGTCAGTCGTGGTGGTGAAGGCCGGCCCGCGAAGGTCTTCGTGCCCAGGTGAGAGGACGGATGGTGTGATGAAGCCCCGATGGACGGCCGCCGCGATCCTGGTTGCCGCAATGGCCCTGGTGGCGCCTCCAATGACCGCGAACGCCGCGACCCTGCCGGCACCGACCTCCTCGACACCCACCGCCGGCGCCACCGTCGACCAACCGGTCTTCGCCTGGTCGCCGGTGACGGGCGCGGATCGCTACGAGATCGAGGTGGCCCTTGATGACCAGTTCGTGACGGTCACCGATCCCGGCGATGAAGCGGTGCCCCGCGGGGTCCACGGCACGACGTATGTGCGCACGTTCAGCTATACGGCCAAGACCCACTACTGGCATGTGCGCGCCGTTGCGGCCAACGGCGACGAGGGCGCGTGGAGCGCGACACGGGAGTTCACCCGCAGGTGGACGAACACCGACGAACCGGCCGGTGCCGCCGCAGCCAGTCCGGGTTCTCGCGTGGAGAACGTGCGCCTCGTCAGCGGCGGGAACACACCCCCGCTGAACCGCGTGGCCATCACCTGGGATCCGGTGCCGGGTGCTTCCCACTACGAGGTGGAGATCGATCCCCTGAGCACCGACGTGATCGACGGTGTGGTCTGCAAGACACCGCACTCCGCGTTCGCACCCCCGTTCGAGAGCAGCTACGCACGCCGTTCAGCCCTTTCCAGTTGCGCGACTGTCCAATCCCCCGTCCGCTCGTGGGTCGGGGCAAGTGAGTGGTCCAGCCCGGGCCCCGACCAGGTGGCCATCCAGAGTGATGACATCCAGACCGGCGATTTCGTCTACGTCCGGTTCCTCAACGAAGCCGGGGACCAGGTCGTCGTGGACCCGTTCCCTGCGACTGTCACATCCGTGGGCGGGGACCCGCGAACCTTCACCGTGACGGCACCGACCATTCCGGGCGACCCGGATGCCCAGGCGCAGTACTTCCGGGTCGCTCTGCCGATGGAGTCGGGGGCTCCCTACGCGGTGCGCGTCCGGGCGGTGGACGTGGGCACCGGGCCCGACTACCCGGGTACGACCATCTACGGCATATGGTCCAACCAGCGCCCCGAGCCGGGTGCTCCCCTGGGCTCATGGCTCACGTTCACCGTGACCGATCCCGTCACCGGTTCGGGCGTTATGTGGTATCCGGCCATGCCTGACGAACTGTCCATGTCGGGCACAGACGTTCCGCTGCTCAGCTGGGAACCTGCCGCCGGCGCCGACGGCTACGCGGTCACCGTCGCCCTCGACGGAGACTTCACGAACCTGATTGCGACCTACCAGACCAGGGCGGCCATGCTGGTCCCCCCCGAGACGTACGACGACAACGGCCCCAACCGCAGCTACTACTGGCACGTCGAACCTTGCGTGTACGACAGCATCGCGGAGGACGACCTCATCTGCCTCGTTGATGATTACGCCATCAACGACCCGGCGTACGTGGGTAGGTTCTCCAAACACAGCGCTCCCGCCGGGGACCTGAGCGCCACGTCCACCGACGGTGGGAGAAATGCCGTCTTGCGGTGGGGGGACGCGCTCACAGCGTCCCAAGCCCTGGACTCCTCCTTCAGCCCAGGCGGGGTCATGAAGTACGAGCTGCAATACACGGCTACCACTTGGGCCGCAGCCAGGTCCGTCAAGACGGACAACCTCGCCTACGGCACAAGCGTCGACACTCCGCCTGCCCCCGGGACCTACCGATGGCGGGTCCGTCCCGTGGACGGGCAGGAAGTGCCGCTGGCCTGGGCCGTCGGTCCCGACTTCACGATCGGCGCACCCGCCGATGCACCCGCCGACCCCACAGAACCTGCGCCCACCCCGTCAGACCCGCCGCAATACCAGCAGCCCTCTTTCCCGGGAACAGTCACGCAGAACCCGCCTGCGGCGCCGGGCAAGCCACGCGTACAGCGCTGGGGCAAGAAGTTCGTCAAGGTCCGCTGGCGGGCCGCTGAGGAACACGGCTCGCCGGTTGACCGGTACCTCGTATACCGCTCCACGAACGGAACGTCGTTCAAGATCGTCAAGCGCACCACGGAGACCGCCGCGAAGATCAAGGCACAGCGAACCAAGACGTCGTGGTTCTACGTCATCGCCCAGTCCGACGCGGGACGCAGCAAGCCGAGCCGCACCGTCAAGTTCCCGCGCTGATCTGCTCGGTCAGGCGGTGCGGGGTGGTGCGCGGCTGGTGGTGGGGGTGATGTGGGGGATGCCCTGGTTCATGGTGATGGTGTAGTGGCCGAAGTGCAGGTCGTGGTGGCATGTCTGGCACAGCAGGACCATGTTGGACAGGTCGGTTTTCCCGCCGTGGGCCCAGTGGTGGATGTGGTGGGCCTGGCAGTAGCGGGGGGCCCGCCCGCAGCGGATGCAGCCGCGGTCGCGGGCGATCAGGGCCCGCCATTGGGAGGTGCTGGCCCCGCGTTTGCCGCGGGCCAGGGCCAGCGGCACGAACACCCCTGCCCGGCGGGTGCCCAGGATCACCGACACGATCGCGGTGCAGGTGAGCAGGTCGGACATCCGGGTGCCCAGCACCGACTCGTCGTCGAGTTGGGTGTGGTCCCCGGCGGACAGATCTTCCAGATCGACGAGCACGCTGACCTGGGACACCCCCAGCGGGTGCCGGTTCGCCGCCCCCGCGGCCACCAGGTCGCCCAACGCGTCGGCGCGGCGCTGTTTGGGGGTGCGGGGTCGTCGCGGCCGGTGCGGGCCATCAACGGGGCCAACGCGTCGCGCAGGTTCGCCCCGGCGACCGGGTCGAGGTACCCGTCGAGGCGGAACATCCCGTCCGGGGTTTCCGACAGCGACAGGCTGCGTTTGGCGTGCAGCGCCTGGGCCTGGTCGTCGCGGGCCTGCGGGCGGCACTGGTCGGCCAGCAGCCGCAGGAACCGGCGCAACTCGGCCGGTTCGACCTGTTCGGCGATCGTGACCACCTCGGCCTCCAGGTCGGCGAAGGTGGGGATCCGGGGGCTTTCCGCGGTGATCACCCCCACATGCGCCGCGGAGATCCGCCCGGCCCGGAACGCCGCATGCACCACCGGCAGGTGCTGCAGGGCATTCCCGCGGGCCACCAGACCCGAACCGGTCTGCGGATTGGCGCCGGTGGCCACCGCGACCAGCATCCCGGTGCTGCCGGCGTGCAACACCCGGGCATCCGCGTGCTCATCAGCGGCGGCCGCGAGGTCGGCCAGGTAGGCGTCGAACCGGTCACGTAACCGGGCCGCCACCGCCATCGACCCCGCCCGCTGCTCCGCGCACAACCACTGCGGGTCCGGCAACCCATCCACCAACCCGCCGATCTCATCGAACACCGCAGGATGCTCGGCGGGCAGTTCCGCGGCCAGCGACAACCGCCGGGCCACCTGCCGCGACACCTCGAACACCACCACCACCCCCACCGATTCGAACAGTACGAACCTACCCACGGGGTACGACAAACACCACCACCAGACGACCACCTGTGATCGCGGGTGACAACGAACCGCTGATCTTGCCGTCGTGGGATGGCCGTCGGCGTCGTCCTGGCGCCGGTGCCACAATGGAGTCATGCCCCAGCCGCAGGCGGTGGGTCTGCGGCCGTCGGAGGTCATGGCATCGTTCGACGGCGCTGTCGGCGCTTACGTCCACGTACCTTTCTGCGAATGGATCTGCCCGTTCTGCCCCTACAACAAAGTCCTCGCCCGGGCTGATCTCGCCGACTCCTACTTCGCGGCGTTGCTCGACGAGATCGACATGTACAAGGTTGGCTCCCCCGGGCCGTTCGTCTCTCTGTACGTGGGTGGCGGGACGCCGACCTTGTATCCCGATCGCCTCGCCGAAGTCCTCGCGAGGATTCCGGTGGCGGGCGAGCGGGCGATCGAAGTCCTCCCCCTGCATGGCACCACCGAGCGCCTGAAGACGCTGCGGGACATCGGCTTCACCGCGGTGAGCATCGGGGCGCAGTCCTTCCACGACCCCGTCCTACGGCACCTCCGCCGACCGCACGACGCGGCAATGGCACGGACCGCGATGGCCAACGCCCGCGAACTGTTCGACTGCGTGGACGTCGACCTGATCGTGGACGTCGCCCTTGAGGAACCGTCCCAGCACCCCGGCGCATTCTTGGCCGATGTGCGGGTGTGCTTCGAAGAGGGCGTGGATCAGGTGAGCACCTACCCGCTGATGCGGTTCGGCTACACGCCGTTCGGCGTGGCCCGCCATGACCGCCGGCGCGAACACGCGGTCTTGGCCGAGGTCAGCGCCCTGGCCGCGAAAATGGGGTACCAGCGGCGCTCCGTGTGGACGTTCAACAGGATCGGGGCCGCGTCGTACACCTCGATCACCCGTCGGCGTTTCATGGGCTTCGGCGCTGGGAGTTCCTCCTTCGCCGGCCACGACTTCTACGTCAACCACTTCGGCCTGCTGACTTACATCGACGCGGTGGCATCGGGCGAACCACCCCTGGCCCGTTGGCTGCACCTGGGGAGCCTGGGCGGCATGGCGTATGACGCCTTCTGGCAGGCCTATGCCGGCGCGATCCGCCCGTCGTCCCTGGCGCAGTCCTACGGCGGCTGGGTGCGACTGCTCCGAGCGGCCATGGCTCCCCTCGTCGCTGCCGGTCTGGTGCGCCCGGATCACGGGACTTACCGGCTGACGCCCCGCGGGTTCGACCGCTACCACGATGTGGAGCGCTGGGTCACCTATCACTTCATCGAGCCCTTGTGGGCCGAGATGTTGGCCGAGCACAAGGCCGAAGGTTCGCATGTGCCGTGGGCGGAGACAGCACACGCACGTGCCGGACGGGGTGGCGCTTGGTGGAGCGGCACACCAGCCGGCACGTCGGTCCCGGGTGGCGTGATGGCGCCCGGTGATCTCCTGGCGCCGCTCTACGACCCGGCGATGACACTGTCGGGCTGGGGGCGAACGCGCCGCCGACTGGTAGTCGGCGTTTCGGGCTCAGTCCTGGATGTCGGGTGCGGCACCGCCGCCGCCGCCGCGGACGTCGACGACTACACGGGCCTGGACCGCAGTTTGGCCATGCTCGCCCAGGGGCGCTCGGTACGGCGCGTGTGCGCCGACGCGGACGCGATGCCTTTTCCGGACGGGCGCTTCGACATGGTCGTCAGTTCGGCCTTCCTTGGCCTCCTGGCGCCCGAGAGGCGCAGGCTCATCTTGCACGAGATGGCCCGGGTATCCCGGGGGCACATCCGGATTCTCGAACCGCTGGCGCCACTGGGGCAGGTGCGGCGCACCGTGGCTCTGAGCCGGCATCCTCTGCAGTTGGCGGAACTGACCGCTGCCGGCTGGCACATCGACGCGGTCGGCCCCTCGGTGTACCTGGGGACCTACACCCTGGTGTGCGCAACCCCGGCGGATCAGTCCAGGTAGTCCCGCAAGACCTGACTGCGGGACGGGTGGCGGAGTTTGCTCATCGTCTTGGACTCGATCTGGCGGATCCGCTCACGAGTGACGCCGTAGACCTTGCCGATCTCGTCAAGGGTCTTCGGCTGGCCGTCGGACAGTCCGAAGCGCATCCGGACCACTCCTGCCTCACGCTCCGAGAGGGTGTCCAGAACCGACTCCAACTGCTCCTGAAGGAGGGTGAAGGACACGGCATCCGCGGGCACGATGGCCTCGGAGTCCTCGATGAGGTCACCGAACTCACTGTCGCCGTCCTCGCCCAGCGGCGTGGACAGCGAGATGGGCTCACGGCCGTACTTCTGGACTTCCACCACCTTGTCGGGGGTCATGTCCAGTTCGGCGGCCAGCTCCTCCGGGGTCGGCTCCCGACCGAGGTCCTGCAGCATCTGCCGCTGCGCGCGCGAGCTTGTTGATGACCTCGACCATGTGCACCGGGATGCGGATGGTACGGGCCTGGTCGGCCATGGCACGGGTGATCGCCTGCCGGATCCACCACGTGGCGTACGTGGAGAACTTGTAGCCCTTCGTGTAGTCGAACTTCTCGACCGCACGGATCAGGCCCAGGTTGCCCTCCTGGATGAGGTCCAGGAACAGCATTCCGCGACCGGTGTACCGCTTCGCCAGACTCACCACCAGTCGCAAGTTGGCCTCGAGCAGGTGATTCTTGGCCCGGCGGCCGTCCTCGGCGATCCACTCAAGCTTGATCCGGGTCTCAGTGTCCAGATCCGGGTTCTCCGCCAACTTCTCGTCGGCGAACAGGCCCGCCTCGATGCGCTTGGCCAGTTCCACCTCCTGCTCGGCGTTGAGCAGAGGGACCTTGCCGATCTGTTTCAAGTAGTCCTTGACGGGGTCCGCGGTGGCACCTGCCTGCGTCACCTGCGCGACCGGCTCGTCCGAGTCGTCGCTGTCGGAGAGGGTGAAGGTGGCCTCCTTCTCCTTCTCCTTCTCCTCCTCGATGCCCTTCAGGTCCTCTTTGAGTTCCTTCTCCAGGTCCTGCTCGAGTTCCGCGGCCTGGGTGAGCTCGGTGGGAGATACCGGATCCGCCTCAGCGGTCTTGCGACCTCTGGCTGTGGCCTTCTTGGCCGGTGCCTTCTTCGCGGCCGCCTTCTTCGCGGCCGCCTTCTTCGCTGTGGGTCCGCTGGCCGCGGCCTTGGCGGCGGGCTTGGCCGCGCTCTTCGCCGGAGTCTTCTTCGCCGCCGTGCCGGTGGGCTTCGTCGGCGACTTCTTCGCCGGCGTCGCTTTGGCCGCGGAGGCGGCCTTCTTCGACTTCACAATCGGCACGTAACAACCTCTCGTCGAGGATCGGGTCTCTCAGGACTGTTGCAGCAACACGGCTGCACACCCAGGTCAACATTCTGGCACGCCTGCCGTATTCCCCTGGCAGATGCCCGATCAGGAACCGCGTGTCTTCAGTTCTCGCTTAGTGGCCCGGACCGCTGACAGGGTTCGCGTATCCACGACGTCGGCGGCGGAGAGCGTCGTCCCCTCCGCGCCATAGGGTGCGCACACCTCGCGCCAGCCTGAGGGCGTCACACCGCGCTGCTTGCCCAGCAGCGCCAGGAAGATCTTGGCCTTCGCCTCCCCGAAACCCGGCAGCGCCCGCAGCCGCGAGTAGACGTCGTGTGCCTGATCACCAGCCCAGATGAGCCCGCAATCCCCCGCATAGTCGGCCACGACTACCTCGGCGAGCGCAACGATTCTGCGCGCCATGTTCGCCGGGTAACGATGTACCGCCGGGGTCTGCTTCATGACGTCGATCAGGCGCTCTTCTCCCACTTCCGCCACGGCCGCGGGATCCAGGCGCTCCCAGCCGAGGCGCTGGCAGATCCGGTAAGGGCCGGCGAAGGCACGCTCCATCGGCTGCTGCTGATCCAGAAGCATGCCGACGAGCAGCGCGAACGGGTCGATGTCCAGCAGCTCGTCCGCTGCCGGATCCTGTGCCAGGTGCATGACCCGACGATAAGTCCCGCGGCCGGCTCGCGCTGCGCCGCCTCCTGCCGCGCATTACCTCCAGCGGGATATCACCGGTGATCGTCGCCCAGGTGTCCGGCGGCAGACTGTTCTGCAGCGCGTCAGCCACGAGCGGCGCCAAGGTGTTCGCCGGGTCTGACTCCATCGCGCGGTCCACGGCCACCAGCGCTGCGGCCCCATCACCGTCTGCCCAACACACCAGCGCCAACGTCGCTGCGACAGAGCCGGCATGCCGGCCAGGTGTGTGACGCAGGCAGTACACCAGGCGGGTGCGAACGCGGCTGAGGCCGTACCGGTCGTCGGAACATTCGGCGAGCAGGATCTTCAGCAGCGGATCCCGCACGTGCACGTCGCGGCACGCCCTGGCCACACACACAACGTCCTGCGCAGACAACGGGCCGTCGGACAACAGCAGGCTCAGGGCGGTCTCTTCCATTTCATCGCGCCGCCGGCGGTAGTCCCCTCGCACGGATTGCCGCAGCGTGCGGCGCACCTGTTCGGTCACCTCGTCGTCGATGTGCTCGACCGCAGCCACGAGAACGTCTCGGTGCGGGGCGCACGTCATCCCGGCGGCGATGCACTCGGCGACGACCGGGTGTTCGGTCACCTGCATCATGGTCTGACCTGCCCGCGGTCGCCGTCGCAGAGCGCGGAGCTGAACCCGCCGCCGTTCACCACCAGCAGATCGATCACGTCCATGACCGGCGCCAACGCATGCATCACCCACTCGCCCACGGCCTGTGCGTGTTCTGCCGGGAAGGCGTCGGCGTACCCGATCAGCAGCACTGCGTCCGGGACCGGATCCGGGATCCCCTGAAGAACGGTCAGCAGCCAGTTCGGGTCGCTGGCGGCCGGCAGGTCCACGCGCAAGCTGACCTGCAGGTTCCTGTGCTCAGTGAGCAGCAGGAGGACCAGGGAGTCGGCCGGGGTGAAGGTGAGCAGGTAGGGGATGGCGGCCAGAGCCGCCTCGGGGGTGTCCAGGCGCAAGGTCATTCCCCCACGCTGCCGCGCCCAGCGCTGCGCCGAACAGACCCCATCGCGGATCTGTGGATCCCTGCGGTCAGTTATCCCAGCCCGTAGTCGGCCGTCGCGATGGCCTGCGCGGCCTGCGTGGCGTCGAAGTCCTCCGACCCCGCGATGAGCGGGACGAAGCCGACCAACATGCCATCGGCGAGGATCTGTGCCTCCAGACCGGCCGCGGAGTCCGCGTCCCAGATCGCCTCGCGACCACCGGGCAGCACGACGCGAATCGCGCGCTTCTGTAGACCCGTGGGGTGCACATGCGCCATGATGCGCCGGGCTCGCAGCAATTCCACGATCTGCTCGGCCTCTTTCGGTTGCACGGGAACTCCCTTGGCGCCGCTGTCGTCCGAAGATGGGGCATTGGTGGCTGGGCTCACCTGCCATCCGCGGGAACTCTGATAGGACAAAGGTATGCGCACACCGGTGATCGTGCTGACAGTGCTCGCCCTGACCGCGGGCGTGTCGCAAGGCGCCCTGGCGGCTCCCGGCGACCCCGATCCGTCGGCCACGCCCAGCTCCAGCACCTCCCCGAGCTCCAGCACCTCCCCAACCCCCAGCACGACCCCGACCCCCAGCGCGACTCCCGGCCCGTACGGCATTCCCATGGGGCAGAACATCCGCGAGGACGCCTGGTGCCGCTTGCTGATCCCCAACCGGAAGGGGGATGCCGCGGAGGCGGACTCGATCATGGACGACGGCATCGTCGATCTCGGGCAATACGGCTACTACCGGCTCGGGACCAAACCTGACTGGAAGCCCCAGAAGACACTCGACGGCTCGGGCAACACCCACGTCAACGGTCTGCACTGGGCAGTGCCGCTGCTGTACACCGGGGCGCGCCGCGACGACACCGCAATGGTGGACAGGTTCTTCGGGCTCATCGGTGACTGGCTGGGCAAGCACCGCAAGAAGAAGCAGCGGACCTGGTCGGTGACGCAGCCGATCATCGCCGGCGAACGCCTGTGGACGCTGACCTGCGCCTCCGACATCAGCAACGGCGCCAAGTTCGTGAAGGCCACCCGTAAGGAGGCCAATACCCAGATCAGGACCTTCAAGATCGGCAGCGGGACGAACAACACCGGGATCCACTCCCAGGGTGCGGCGCTGGCGGCCTTCTGCTACCTCGGCGACACCGAGCAGCGCGACCGGGCTGCGGCGAACCTCGACCGCCTGGCCGACTATCTGATCCTCAACGACGGCAGCGACCGCGAGGGCTCGCCGTGGTACGCCTACTACACGTTGCGGCTGCTGCAGAACCTCGCGCCCATTTACGACCGCTGCGGGGTGCCGTACGACCGCGTCTACGCCGCCACCAACCGCGTGCAGCGCTTCCTCGCGGCAGCCGTGGACCCGAACTTCCACCTGGTCATGACCGGGGACACGCATCGGGCGACCCTGGCTCCCAAGTGGTTCGCCCCCGACTCCGAGGCCCGGTGGGCGGCCACCGAGGGGGCCGAGGGCGCGCCCCCGCAGTCGCTGTACGAGGTCTTCAGCGGCGGCTATGTCTTCGGCCGCAACAGCTGGACCAACGTCGACGGGCACCGGCCCACGTTCTATTCGGTGCGCGTGTCGCGGCCCTACGTGACGGCGCACGTGCACAGCGACCTCGGCTCGGTGACGTTCAACAGCTACGGCACCGAGTTCGTGGGCGATCCGGGTCCGTATCGCTACGACAGTTCGGCCATACGCGACTACATGGTCAGCCGCTCCGGCCACAGCGTCATCCGCGTGACGGAGAAGCCCAAGAAGAAGCCGAAGAAGAAGTCCGCCACCGGCACCCTGGGACTCCCGCTGGTGGCCTCGCAGGCCGCCTCCACCGGATCGTCGGTGCTGGCGGCCACCGAGGACCCGTACGGCCGCACGTGCCTGAAGGACCGGACCTATCTGGCCGCCCGGATCACCCGCTGCGTGTACTACGACACCGCCCTCGACTCGCTGGTGGTTGTGGACACGATCAAGGCCCGCAAGCGCATCCGCGCCGACCAGCGCTGGCAGGTGCCCAACGGTGTAAAGGTGTCGACGTCATCGCGGGGCGCCATCCTGGTCTCCCCCACAGCCCAGGCCCGGATGCTGTTCCGGGGCGGGGGCACGGTCCGCACGTACCGCCCGGGCGGCAGCCGGGCGGACGGGTGGTTCACCAACGGCTACGGCGAGTTGGTCAAAGGAACGACCCTGCAACGGGGCGGGATCATCGGCAAGGGCAAGAAACGGACCTGGATCAGCGTGCTCGCCGCCGGCGAGACCGCACCCGGGATCTCCGTGACCGACGGCGTCGTCACCGTCACCCGCGACAAAGCCACCACCTTCCCGCTGCCCTGACCGCCGGTCAGCGGTGGCTGGCGTCCTTGGCTGCCATAGTGGCCAAGCCCATGAGCAACTGGATGGCCACGTCCACCGGCACGGTGTTGACCTCGCCCTCGACATCCGCCGACGGGGCTGCCGGCACCACCAGGCTGTCGAGGTCTCCGTAGACCGCTGCGCCGGACTGCCGGATCGCTGCGGTCATCGCCGCAGTCCGCGCGTCGATCTCTTCCAGCGCCCACGCCGGTGTCCGGATGGCGTGTTCGTCCACGCCGGGCTGGCGGCCGTCGACCAGACCCCACAAGGCCCCGCGCCGGATCCACTGGTGGTACTGCTCGGTGGGCATGGGTGCCTTGCGCTCCAGCTCCACCAGCCACTGGCGCACCAGGGCCGCCTCTTCGTAGGTCAGCGAACGATTGGTCTTGGTCGTGACCCGTTGCAGCGTGTCGGGGATGAGTCCGATCACGCCCTCGGCGTCGCGCAGGATCCGCAATGGGTCACCGGAGTCCACCACGATCACTGCAACCCGGTCCGCACCCACGATCTGCGCCCACCGGGCGAGCAAACCCGAGTAGTCGAAGCGGCCCCAGAACGTGGCGTTCTTCCCTCTGAGCGTCTCCTGCAACCAGTGCTCGTACGGCTTCACGACCCGCGACTTCGCATGCCGCAGGGGCCCGGGGAGCGGCTTCGGGGCCCCCGACTTCAGCGACTGCTGCCACGAGCTCGGCAGGATGAGGGCCAAGGGCCGTAGGGTCAGCAGAACCCGCACCGCACCCGGCCCGCCGAGGTCGTCGACGATCCTGGTGGCGAGGGCAGGGGCGGCGTCGGCGAACTGCTCGCTGGACACCACCGCCCGGTCCTTGCGCCGGGCGACACGGGCGATGAACCTCTGCCACACCTCGGGCGCGACCGGCGGGTCGGCTGGATGGGCCGTGGTGGCGATGCCGAGCGCGGAGCATGAAGGCGTCCAGTGAGAGAACCGCTTGCCCGGATACAGCACACCCTGCGCCTTCAACTCCGGCCGGGCTTGAGCCAGGGAGTGCTGCAGCGCGGTGGTGCCGGTCTTGGGCGGACCGATATGTAGCAGAACCTCTCCGCTGTCGAGGAACGCGTTCATGAGGGCACCCGCGGATCGTGGTCACCAATGACGTCGAGTCTCACGAGGTCCACTCTGCCAGCCCGGCCCCGCTCGGCTGGTGAGGCCGCTGGACAGGTCTTTGCCCCAGGCCCACGCAGGTGGCCCCTGTGCGCGATCAGGCTCATAGGATCAGGCCCATGGCTCTCCCGTCCGAGCCACCGTCCGCACCCACGACCCCGGCCGCGGACGGTGCGCGCGCCCATCACCATGACCACATGTCGACTCAGGCCTGGGCCTTGTTCGTGGCGATGTCGGTCATCTGGGGCCTGCCCTACCTCTTCATCAAGATCACCGTCGCCGAGGTCCCGCCGGCGGCCATGGTGCTGGGCCGCACTGCACTGGCACTGGTGGTGCTCCTCCCGTTGGCCCTGCACACCGGCGCACTCAGGCCGGCTCTGCGCCACTGGCGGCCCGCCGCCATCTTCGCAGTCCTGGAAATGGGCATCCCATGGGTGCTGCTGGGCCATGCCGAGGTGCGCATCTCCAGCGCACTGGCCGGCCTGCTGCTGGCCGCTGTGCCGATCATCGGGGCGGTCCTCACCGCCCTGCTCGGCGACCGCCGCAATCTGGCACCGGTACGGCTGACAGGGATGGGACTCGGGGTCATCGGCGTGGGGGCTCTGGTGGGATTCGACGCCCGCGGCGGACATCTGGACCCGCTGAGCATCCTCGAGATGCTGACCGTGGCCGCGTGCTACGCCATCGCACCCATCATCATCGACCGACAGCAGAACCCGGCGCCGGCCCTGGGCACCATCACGGTCTCCGTGCTGATCGTGACGATCGCTTACTTGCCCCCGGGCGGTCCAGCGCTGGTGGCCGCCATGCCGCTGCAGGCAGCCACCATCGGATCGCTGCTCGTTCTCGGATTGGTCTGCACGGCACTGGCCTTCATCCTGTTCTTCCGGCTCATCGCCGCGGCCGGGCCTGTGCGCGCGGTCGTGATCACCTTCATCAACCCGGCCGTGGCCCTGGTGCTCGGCGTGCTGGTGTTGTCCGAGCAGGTCACCACGGGGATGCTCATCGGTTTCCCGCTGGTGATCGCCGGCTCCTGGCTGGCCACCCGGAGCGTCCCCCCGCGGCTGATCCGGCTTGAAAAAGGGAGGGCGACCCGTCTTCGTGGACCGAGCCGCCCTCCCCCGACTGTGTCAGCTGCAGCCGCTGGTAGAGCCGCAACCCTCGCACACGTAGCAGGAACCGGCCGGACGCATCTTGATGCCGCACGTCATGCACAGCGGCGCGTCGGCGGTCTTGCCGGTGATCGCTTCGAGCAGTTCAGCCGATGAGTGCACCGAACTCGGCACGCTCGTGGCGCCCAGCTTGCGTTCTGCCGTGGCCGGTCCGAGATCTTCCTCGACAAGCTCCGGCGCGGCCGTCGGTGACTGCGCCGCGTGGCCGCCGGACTCGTTGAGTTGCTCGGCACGCTCCTCGGCGGTGAAGATGCCCAGCGCCGCACGCTTCTCGTAGGGCAGGTAGTCCAGCGCCAGCCGCCGGAAGATGTAGTCCATCATCGACTGCGCCATGCGGATGTCCGGGTCGTCGGTCATCCCGGACGGCTCGAAGCGCATGTTGACGAACTTGGAGACGAACGCCTCCAGCGGAACGCCGTACTGCAGAGCGATCGAGGTGGCGATGGAGAACGCGTCCATCACACCGGCCAGCGTCGAGCCTTGCTTGCCGAGTTTGAGGAACACCTCACCCAGGCCGTCGTCCGGGTAGGAACCGGCCGTCATGTAGCCCTCGGCGCCGCCGACGCTGAACGAGATGGTCTGGCTCGGACGGACCTTCGGCAGCCGCTTGCGCACCGGGCGGTGCTCGACGACCACCTCGGCGGGCGCGGCCTTCTTCTCAGCCTTCGCATCCGACAGCGGCTGGCCCACCTTGCAGTTGTCGCGATAGATCGCCAGCGCCTTCAGACCCATCTTCCAGCCCTGGAAGTAGATCTCCTCGACCTCTTCCACCGTGGCCGATTCCGGCATGTTGACCGTCTTGGAGATCGCGCCGGACAGGAACGGCTGGACCGCGCCCATCATCCGCACGTGACCCATCGGGCTGATCGCGCGCTCACCCATCGCACAGTCGAACACCGGGTAGTGCTCGGGCTTGAGCCCGGGGGCGACCACAACACGTCCGTGCGTGGCGATGTACTCCACGATGGCTTCGACGGTCTCCTCCGCATACCCGAGTTTGGCCAGCGCACGCGGGATCGTCTGGTTGACGATCTGCATCGACCCGCCACCGACCAGTTTCTTGAACTTCACCAGCGAGAAGTCCGGCTCGATGCCCGTGGTGTCGCAGTCCATCATGAAGCCGATGGTCCCGGTGGGTGCCAGCACGCTGGCCTGCGCGTTGCGCCAGCCGTTCGTGGCCCCGATGCTGTTGCCCTCCTCCCACATCTGGGAGGCCAGACGCAGGACGTCACCGTCCAGGGACGACACCGATCGCACACTGTCGGTCGCGGCGGCGTGCTTGCGCATCACACGGGCGTGCGCGGAAGCGTTGCGCGAGAAACCCTCGTACGGCCCGACCACGCCCGCCAGTTCCGCCGACCGCTTGTACGCGGCGCCGGTCATGAGGCTGGTGATGGACCCGGCCAGAGCCCGCCCCGCATCGGAGTCATAGGGCAGGCCGCAGGCCATGAGCAGCGCGCCCAGGTTGGCAAAGCCGATGCCGAGCTGGCGGTAATCACGCGTTGTCTGACCGATCGACTCCGTCGGGAAGTCGGCGAAGCAGATCGAGATGTCCATCGCGGTGATGATCAGCTGCACGGCCTTGCCGAAGGTGGCGGCATCGAAACTGCCGTCCTCCTTGAGGAACTTCAGCAGGTTCAACGAGGCCAGGTTGCACGAGGAGTTGTCCAGCGACATGTACTCCGAGCACGGGTTGGACGCCGTGATCCGCCCGGTCTCCGGGTTGGTGTGCCAGTCGTTGATGGTGTCGTCGTACTGGATGCCGGGGTCGGCGCAGGCCCACGCGGCCTCCGCCAGGCGGTGGAACAGGGCCTTGGCGTCGAGGGTCTCGATCACCTCGCCGTTGGTACGGGCCCGCAGACCGAACTCGTCGCGGGTCTCCACGGCCCGCATGAACTCGTCGGACACGCGCACGCTGTTATTGGCGTTCTGGTACTGGACGCTGGTGATGTCCTTGCCGCCGAGGTCCATGTCGAAGCCGGCGTCGCGCAGGACACGGATCTTCTCCTCCTCCTTGACCTTGGTCTCGATGAACTCCTCGATGTCCGGGTGGTCCACGTCGAGCACGACCATCTTGGCCGCCCGCCGAGTGGCCCCGCCGGACTTGATGGTGCCGGCCGAGGCGTCGGCGCCGCGCATGAACGACACCGGACCCGAGGCGGTGCCGCCGGAGGAGCGCAGCAACTCCTTGCTCGAGCGGATGCGCGAGATGTTCAGCCCGGCGCCCGAGCCGCCCTTGAAGATCAGGCCCTCCTCGCGGTACCAGTTCAGGATCGAATCCATGGTGTCGTCGACCGACAGGATGAAGCAGGCGCTGACCTGCTGCGGGGAATTGGTCCCCACGTTGAACCACACCGGGGAGTTGAACGAGAAGACCTGGTTGAGCAGCATCCACGTCAGTTCGCGTTCGAACACCTCAGCGTCCTGCTCGGTGGCGAAGTACCCGTGCTGACGGCCCGCCTTGACGTAGGTCAGTACCACCCGGTCGATGAGTTGTTTGAGGCTCCACTCCCGCTGATCGGTGCCCAACGCCCCGCGGAAGTACTTCGTGGTCACGATGGTCGAAGCATTGATCGACCAGAAGGACGGGAACTCGACCCCGCGCTGCTCGAAGACGACCTCGTCGGTCTTCCAGTTGGTCTGGAGCACGTCCCGGCGTTCCCACTCCACCTCGTCGTAGGGGTGCACGCCGGGGGTCGTGTACAGGCGCTCGATCGTCAGACCAGTGGTCTGCACGGTCACCTCGGAGCCCTTCGCACCCGCCGTGCGAGCCCTGGGCATGGATTGGTCGGTCATGTGTCCTCCTTCTGGACAACAGTGGCGAGGGCTCGTTTGTGCCCCTCGGTGATATCGATCCGCACTTTCCGGACACCGCTGCGCGGTGTGCTGGCCTTCAATGCGGCGATCTCCTGCTCGAAGTCCTCGAGCGAGTCGAACGCCTTGTACACCGACGCGAAACGCAGGTAGGCGACCTCGTCGAGGTCGCGGAGGGGACCCAGGATGGTCAGCCCGATCTCGTGCGCCGGCACCTCCGCGCTGCCGACGTCCCGCAGCGTGTCCTCGACCTGCTGGGCCAGGACGGCGAGTTCGTCCTCGGAGACCGGCCGGCCCTGGCACGCCTTCCGGACGCCGCTGATGATCTTCTCGCGCCGGAACGGCTCCACCACGCCGGAGCGCTTCACCACGTTCAACGCGGCCACTTCAATGGTGGTGAAACGGCGCTGGCACGCCATGCATTGCCGACGGCGCCGCACGGCCGCGCCGTCGTCGGCCAGCCGGGAGTCGACGACCCGGGAGTCGTCGCTTCGGCAGAACGGGCAGTGCATCTGGTCTCCAAACCTGGCGGGTGCCACGACCTCCGCGGGCCATCTACGCGGTGTGCTGTGGACGCGGCGGCGGATTTCCTGGGGACAACCTGTGCCGAGCCGACCACAACCTGTGGATGAATCACATCGGTGTAAGTACTACATGTGGTGGCAACCGTATGCGCCTCACGCATTGCGCGCAAGCACTTCGGCGACAGTGTCGCGGCCTGTCCCATTCGCCCCATTCCAGACCGGCGCGTCAGGAGCCGACCGGTAGCAGCAGGACCTCGCCGGCCTGGAGTTGATGCTCAGGGGAAAGACCGTTGAGGGAGCGGATCGCCTCGACCGTCGCGCGCGGGTCCGCCTGCGGCGTCCAGTCCTCAGCGATCGCCCACAGGGTGTCCCCCGCTGCGACCGTGCGGGCCGGATGGGCGACGGACTCCGGGGCCACCGCCGAAGCCGCGGCGGGCACTCGAGCGACCACGGATGTCGCCCCTTGCGAGATGGGGCCGCTCAAGAACAGCGTCGCCACGAAGGCGGTCACCATGGCCGCGACGAGCCGCCATGGGAACGCGTCGGTGACCGGCACTGGCACGTCACCGGTTGCCGGCTCCGGCGGGTGGACGGGTTCTCCGAGGCCGACCGCACGACCCCGGGTGCGCGCCCAGGGCAGGGATCCACGGACCATCCCGGGGGAAGCGCTGATGGTAGCCATGATCACTCCTATCAATCGAACACACGTTCTTCATGAACGCATGTTCGATGTCTACCAGAAGGGTGCGACACGTTTCCACAGATGTCGAACACATGTTTGATATTCGGTCGGCAGCCCGCTAGCGTGACACCTGGAACGGACGTTCGTCCGGGTCCACAGACGAGGAGGCTGACATGTCGCGAACCGCCCGCAGCGGGCAGGTGGACCCTGCTGGGGAACAGTCCGAAGTCGTTGAACTCCCCGACGCCCCCGCCGGCGCCGATGGCCTCACCGAACGCCAGCGCCGCATCTTGGAAGAGATCAAGCACGCGGTGGAGACCCGCGGGTACCCGCCGTCGGTGCGCGAGATCGGCGAGGTCGTGGGCCTGACCAGCCCCTCGAGCGTGAACTACCAGCTCAAGGTGCTCGAGCGGAAGGGCTATCTGCGCCGGGATCCCCATCGGCCACGTGCCCTCGAGGTTCTCTCCCCCGGCGACATCGACGTGACCGGTAGTGGGGACGCCAAGCCGACACCGCGATACGTCCCCCTGATCGGCAGAATCGCTGCGGGCGGGCCCATCCTTGCCGAGCAGTCGGTGGAATCGGTCTTCCCGCTGCCCGCGGAACTCGTGGGCGACGGCGAGTTGTTCCTGCTCAACGTCGTAGGCGAATCCATGGTGGAGGCAGCGATCTGCGACGGCGACTGGGTCGTGGTGCGCCGCCAACCCGATGCCGTGAACGGCGACATCGTCGCGGCGCTACTCGACGACGAGGCCACGGTGAAGACCTTCAAGCGCCGGGACGGAAACGTCTGGCTGCTGCCGCACAACCCCGCATTCGAACCCATCGACGGTTCCCAGGCCCAGATCCTGGGCAAGGTCGTCGCGGTCCTGCGCCGGATCTAGGTACTCAGGCCGGCATCGAGGCGGCGCAGGGCCTCGCACACCTTCGCGGTGTCGGTCATGAATGTGAACGGCGGCAGACTCCGGCGCAGGTAGCTGCCGTAGCGCCGATTCGCCAGCCGGCTGTCGAGGATCGCCACGACACCGCGGTCCTGCGTGGTCCGGATGAGCCTGCCAGCGCCCTGGGCGAGTGTCACGGCAGCCTGCGGAAGGGATACCTGCATCCATCCCGAGCCACCATGGGCGTCCACAGCGGCCTGTCGAGCGCTGACCACAGGATCGGTCGGCGGCGGGAACGGCAATTTGTCGATGACCACGAGGGTGCACGCCGCGCCAGGTACGTCGACCCCCTGCCACAACCCCAGGGTCCCCACCAGGACACTGTCCTCCTGCTCGGAGAAGGACCGGATCAACGGACCCGTCGGCTCTCCCCGCTTCTGGACGATGAGGTCGCCGGGGACCACCGCACCAAGTGCATCGGCCATCGCCGCCACACCGGCCCAGGAGGCCATCAGCACCAGGGCACGGCCACCTGCTGCCACGACCAGATCGCAGGCGGTGCCGAGCGCCTGCGGGGTGGGCCAGCCGGGCCCCGGGGGCGCGAGCCGGTCCGGCACGAACAGGATCCCCTGCGCGGAGTAGTCGAACGGGCTGCCGACGTCCTGTCCCACCCACTCCCCTTTGCGCAGGCCGAGTTGCTCGGCGACCGTGGCGAACGACCCGCCGAGTTGCAGCGTGGCCGAGGTGAACACCGCCGCCCTCTCCCCGATGATCCCGTCGCGGACCACCCCGGAGACGTCGAGCGGAAGGACGACCAGGCGGTCGCGCCGGCGCCACATCACTCGCGACTCGTCGGCGGACAGCAGTTCACCTGCTGCATCGGCCACTTCCTCCACCCCGCCCAGGGCCCGCTGCCGCGCTGCAGCGTCCCCCTGCGTCAACCGCCGCAGGGCCGCCCCAGCGATGCTCGCGGCCTCCCGGACCGCCGTCAGAGCCTGCAGTACTGGCGCCGGCAGATCGGCCAGTCGCCGGCCCTCCGGCGCGTCCCACACCTGCAGTACGGTCTCGAGAGCGTCACCGCTGTCCAACAGGCGATCGGCCTCTTCGGCGCAGCCGGCTGCGCGGGTCCGCCGCGCCGCCCGCTGCACCGCCTCCACACTCAACTCGTTGGTCGCCGCCCGTTGCAGGGCTGCCGGCAGGGCGTGGGCTTCATCGACGACTACGGCGTCGTGCTCCCCGACGATGGCCTCCTGCACCGCGTTGAGTGCCAGCAGGGTGTGGTTGGTGACCACGATGTCAGCAGCACGCGCTTCGGCGATGGCCTTCTCAGCCCAGCACTGTTCGACGAAAGCGCACCCCGAGCCGCGTGAGCACTCCAACGCGGTGACCGAGTAGGCACCCCACACCAGGCCCGAGACGTCCTCGAGTTCATCGCGATCCCCGGTCCCTGTGCGCCCTGCCCACGCCCGCACGCGCTCGGCCTGGCGTTCCAGTTCCGTGCGGTCGAGGGTTTGCTGATCGGCGTCCTCGCCGCCTGCGGTGCGGGCCAGGCACAGGTAGTTGCTCCGGCCTTTCAGGGTCGCGAAACGCACCTCGCGTGGCAACTCATCAGCCAGGGCCGCGACCACCCGCGGTAGGTCCCGTTCGACGAGCTGATGCTGCAACGCCAGGGTGGCGGTGGCCACCACCACCCGCGATCTCCCCGGCTCGGCTGCGGCGGCATGCGCCACTGAGGGCACCAGATACCCCACCGACTTGCCCGTACCGGTGCCGGCCTGGATCAGCACGGTGCGCTGCGAGGACAGAGCGTCCGCCGTGAGTTGGACCATCTCCTGCTGCCCGGGGCGCCTGCTGCCGTGCAGGTCGCTGACCACCAGGTCGAGGAGGTGCTGCAGGTCCGAGGTCACCGGTTCAGTCTGGCAGGCATGCGCCCCGGTCAGGGACCGGCCTGTGTATGACCCTCGTGTTCCAGTGACTCCTGGCCATCGACCGCGGACCGTGTCATCGCGGCGGCCAGTTCCGCGGGCACCTTCGCGCGCACCCGGGTCCCGCGCTCCTCGTGGTCCACGCTGACATCGGTACCGACCGCGTACATCCGTGCGACGAGATCGCCGCGCTCGTAGGGGATCACCAGGTCCACGCTCATGCGCGGATCGGGCAGGCGCTCGTCCAAGGCGGTGAGCAGGTCATCGATCCCGGCGCCGGTGAGCGCGGAGACTTCGAGGACCGCCGGGATCTCGCGCCGGATCTGCGCCAGGATATCCGCGTCGGCCACGTCGGCCTTGTTGACCACTACCAGTTCTGCCCGGTGGGGGTCGCTGTCCCGCATCGCGTCACGCACGGCCTGCAACTGCCCGAACGGGTCGGTGTCGGTGCCGTCGATGACGATGAGCAGCAGGTCGCCCGCGGCGACCTCTTCCAGCGTGGACTTGAAGGCCTCCACGAGTTCGTGGGGCAGGTGCCGCACGAAACCGACGGTGTCAGTGATGGTGAAGTTCCGGCCCGACGGCGTGCGGCCTCGGCGGACGGTCGGATCCAGTGTGGCGAACAGCGCGTCATCCACGAGCAGGCCCGCTCCGGTGAGCCGGTTCAAGAGACTCGACTTGCCGGCGTTGGTGTAGCCGGCCAGCACCACGGAGGGGTCGTCGGAGTGGCGACGTCGGGCCGCCTTGGACGAGCGCACCCGGTCCAGCCCGCGCAACTGGCGACGCAGCCGGGTCATCTGCGCGCGGATGCGACGGCGGTCGGTCTCGATCTTGGTCTCGCCAGGTCCACGGGTGCCGATACCCGCGCCCTGCTGGCTGAGGGCCTCCCCCCAACCGCGCAGCCGGGGCAACATGTACTCCATCTGCGCCAGGGCGACCTGTGCCTTGCCCTCCTTGCTGCGCGCATGCTGGGCGAAGATGTCCAGGATCAGCCAGGTGCGGTCGACGACCTTCACCCCCACCACGGCTTCCAGTTTGCGCAGTTGTCCGGGGGTGAGTTCCCCATCGCAGATCACGGTGTCGGCGCCGGTGGCCCGCACGATGTCACGCAGTTCCCGGGCCTTCCCGGATCCCACGTAGGTGGCCGGGTCGGGCACTGAGCGCCTCTGCGTCACCCCTTCGAGCACCACCGAACCGGCGGTCTCGGCCAGCCGCGCGAGTTCGGCCAGTGACCGATCAGCGTCCTGCACGCTGCCATGTGTCCACACCCCCACCAGGACCACCCGCTCCAGGCGGACCTGCCGGTATTCGACCTCGGTGATGTCCTCGAGTTCGGTCGACAGCCCCGGGACGCGGCGCAGCGCCTCACGATCGGCCAGTTGATCTTCAATACGCAGGTCGGTCACAAGAACAACTCCGAGAGATCCTCGCCGAGGGTGCCATCGGCTACCAGTACGGCGGGGCCGGTCAAATCCAGCGTGCCGTGTGCAGTGCGTGTCACCCGTAGACTCCCGCCCGGCACATCCACCCGGACTTCGGCCGGACCTTCGACCCCCGCCCGCGCCAGCACCCGGTCCGCGACCGCGCAGATCCCGGTGCCGCAGGACAGGGTCTCCCCGACACCGCGCTCATGCACCCGCATCCGCGCGTGGCGGCCGGGTTCGAGGACTTCCACGAACTCGACGTTCTGACCCTCCGGGAACACCGACGACCGCACAGTCGGCGCATCGTGAAGGTCCCCCACGTCGTCCAGCTCGTCGACGAAGGTGACCGCGTGGGGGTTGGGCATGAAGACAGCATCTGCTGGCCACACCCGGTCACCGACCTGCACCGTGACCGCCGAGTCACTGTTCCTGGCCGGGCCCATGTCGACGGTGATGTCCGCGTCCATGCGCACCCGCAGGCTGCCACCGCGGGTGATGATGCTGAACTCGTCACCGTCCACGAAACCCTCCCTGTGCAGGAAGGCGGCGAACACCCTGGCACCGTTGCCGCACATCTCACCGATCGACCCGTCGGCGTTGTGGTAGTCCATGAACCAGCTGTCGCCATCCGGGACGACCCGGATCAGGCCGTCCGCACCGATCCCGAACCGCCTGTCGCAGACCGCCCGCACCGCCTCCGGCGTGACCTGCAGTTCGTCGCGCGGGTCGGCAAGCAGCACGAAGTCATTGCCCGTGCCATGGCCTTTGGTGAAGGCGACTCTGCGCGTACTCATGGCTCTAGAGTGCCAAGGATCGCCTCGAACTGCGACAGGGATTCCGCCCAGCGAACGCGCTGATCACGCCGGAACCAGGAACGTTGGCGGCGGGCAAGCCTCCTGGTGGCGACGACAACCTGCTCACGGGCGGTGTCCGGATCGTCGCCGCGGTCCAGTGCGTCGAGGAGCTGCCGGTAGCCCACCGCACGCGATGCGGTCCTGGCCCGCCGCAGGCGCTCCGCGAGGCCGAGCACCTCACCGACCAGCCCTGCGTCCCACATCTGATCGACCCGCAGTCCGATGGCCCGGTCGACGGCGTCCGTTCCTGGATCCCACCCGACGCGCAGGGTGGGCGTCCATTCCCCGCCTGTGGCGAGTGTCGCTGTGAACGGTTCGCCGGTGATCTCGTTGACCTCCAGGGCGCGCACGATCCGGCGGGCATTCGTGGGCAGGATCGCGGCCGCGGCGGCCGGGTCGACCTCAGCCAGCCGGGCGTGCATCCGCTCCGGACCCACCCCCCGCAACTCACCCTCGAGACGCTCACGCACGACCGGGTCGGTCCCCGGGAACCGCAGATCGTCCAGCACCGCTTGTACGTAGAGCCCCGACCCACCGACCAGCAGTGGGGTCCGGCCGCGGTCTCGCACAGCCGTGATGGCCTCGCGGGCCCGGTCGCGGAACCAGACGACATCCAGTGGGTCCTCGACATCATGGGTGTCGATGAGGTGGTGCGGCACGGCCAGGCGGTCGCCTGGGCTGGGCTTGGCTGTTCCGATGTCCATCCCGCGATACACGCAGAAGGCATCGGCGTTGACGATCTCGGCGTCCCACCGCTCAGCTACCCGCATCGCCAGTGCCGACTTGCCGGACGCGGTGGGTCCCACGATCGCTAGCACCGGGGTCGTCTCGTTCGACACCCCCCGATTGTCCTCCCTATCCTGGGGACGCCGCGCGGATCCCGGCGAAGGAGACATCTGTGAGCACGTTCGACGAGATGAAGAAGAAGGCCGACGACCTGGTGGACAAGGCGGTGGCCGCAGCCGACGAGCAGGGAGACAAGATCGCCGCTGCCTTGGACAAGGTGGCTGACACCATCGACGAGAAAACAGGTGGCGGCGCCTCCGCGGTCACGGCGAAGGTCGACGGGGCGGTGTCCGGCGCAGTCAGCCACGCCCAGAGCGCGGCCGCTGCGGCATCCCAGAAGGCCACCGAGGCCGCCGGGACTCTCAAGGGCGCCGTGGCGAAGAAACCGGAGGAGGGCTGAGTCCCGGGGTGGGCTCGGCCCGGATCGCGTTTCTGCCCACCGCCCCCCTGCTGATGCCGGACGTGGCCACCGGGGCCACCCGCGACCTTGACACCATCCGCAGCGCCGCTCGCCGCGGGGTGGATCTGGTGTGCCGGGACGCCGAGGCGCTGGCTGTGCTGGTGCCCGGTGACGCCGACCATGCCTTGGATTCATGGTCGCTGAGCGGCTACGGAGTGACAGTGGGCGCGGGATGCGCCGAGCCCCTGCCCGTCGCGATCGCCGGTTGGCTGCTGGCGGGGCGTCCGGCGCACGTTCTGGGCGCCCAACTCGCTGCCGAACGCCTCGCCGACTTCGATGGGGTACTGGTCATGGGGGACGGCAGTTCGTCGCGCTCGGAGAAGGCTCCCGGACATCTCGACGACCGGGCCGTCCCGTTCGACACCGGTGTCATGGACGCCCTTCGAGGCGGCGATGCCGTGGCGCTGGCGGACCTGGATCTGCAGACCGCCGCATCTGTGGGTGCGGCAGGCGCTGTCGTGGCGGGCCCTCGGTGGCTGCGTGGCCGCGGTCGACGAGGCCGAGGTCCTCGCGGTGGACGACCAGTACGGCGTGCTCTATGTAGTCGCTACGTGGCACGCACAGTGGGCAGGCCGAGCAAGACGCCCGGCGTAGCCTGCTGTGCCGCAGCCGCATGCCGATCCCCGGCCGTCGTGTGTTCCACGTGCACCATTTCCCCGTCGGCCACGAGGTGGTGGGGCGCGGCGTACGTCACCTGCACTGTCACGAGATCCCCGGGACGGGCAACATCCTGGGGGTCCAGGAAGTGCACGAGGCGCCCGTCGCGAGCCCTGCCGGACGTGCGCCGCGTGTGGGCGTCCTTGCGCCCCTCCCCCACGGCCACCAGGACCTCGACCTGCTCACCCACCAGCGCGCGATTCTCCTCCCAGGAGATCTGCTCAACGACGTCCACCAGTCGCACGTACCGCGCTTGGACAACGTCGTGAGGCACCTGATCCCGGTAGTCGGCCGCTGGGGTCCCGGGCCGTGGTGAGTACTGGAACGTGAAGGCACCGGCGAACCGTGCCTCCCGCACGACGTCGAGGGTCTGCTGGAAGTCCTCCTCGGTCTCGCCCGGGAACCCCACGATGATGTCGGTGGTGATCGCCGCATCGGGCATGGCCCGCCGGACTCGCTGCAGGATCCCTAGGAATCGGTCAGCGCGGTAACTGCGCCGCATCCTGCGCAACACCTCGTCACTGCCCGACTGCAGCGGCATGTGCAACTGGGGCATGACGTTCGGCGTCGACGCCATGGCATCGATCACGTCGTCGGTGAAGTCCCTCGGGTGCGGGCTGGTGAACCGCACCCGGCGCAGCCCCGCCACCTTGCCGCAGGCGCGCAACAGTTCGGCGAACCCGTGCGTCCCCCCGTACCGGTAGGCGTTGACGTTCTGCCCGAGCAGGGTCACCTCCAGCACGCCGTCCGCGACGAGGTGCTCCACCTCGGCCAGGATGTCCTCGGGGGCGCGGTCCTGCTCTTTGCCACGCAGAGACGGCACGATGCAGAACGTGCACGTGTTGTTGCACCCGACGCTGATCGCCACCCAGCCGCTGTACGCCGACTCCCGCCGGGTCGGCAGGTTGGACGGGAAGCCGGCGAGTTGCTCCAGGATCTCCACCTGCGCCTCATTGCGGAAGCGGGCTCGTTCGAGCAGTTCCGGCAACGAGCCCAGATTGTGGGTGCCGAAGACCACGTCCACCCAGGGTGCGCGATCGACGATGGTCGACCTGTCCTTCTGTGCCAGGCACCCACCGACGGCGATTTGCAGCTGCGGGTTAGCCTGCTTCAACGGCCGCAGGTGCCCCAGGTTCCCGTAGAGGCGATTGTCTGCGTTCTCCCGCACCGCGCACGTGTTGAACACGATCAGATCCGGCGTCGCCTCGTCCGCGGCACGCGTGTAGCCGGCCTCCTCCAGCAGTCCGGCGAGGCGTTCGGAGTCGTGAACATTCATCTGGCACCCGTAGGTGCGCACTTCATAGGTGCGGGGCATGGTCCCTCCAGGGTACGTGCCGGCTGTTCACACGGCTTCCGAGGTGACCTCCTCGACCGCACGTGCGATGGCCGTTCGGGCGTCGTCCAGCGAGTGGCCCCGCCGCAGCAGGAACGCGACCAGGCGCCGCTCGTCCTTCAGGTCCAGCGGGAGTAGGCAACGCGCCACGCGCCCGCGAACCTGCGCGACCGCGGCCTCCAGCGTGTCCTGCACGTCCACGCCCGACAGCACTTCGTCGATGACGACATCAGGCACCTTGTGCGAGCGCAGTTCCCGGCGCAGTGCGGCGGTACCCAGACCACGGGTGCGCATCCGCGACTCGACCCACAGCCGGGCGTAGGCGCGGTCGTCGAGCAAACCCACCTCGACGAACCGGTCGACGATCTCGTCGGCGACGTCGGAGGGTATCCCCCGGGCGCACAGGATCTCGTGCATCTCCCGCTGCGTACGCGGTCGGGCCTCCAACTGCCGCAGTGCGATCAGGCGGCCGACCTCCTTGGGATCGGACGACTGCTCGCTCACAGGTCCAGCGGCCCCGGCTCCGGCACCCCGGCCGTCAGGTCGACGACCTCATCGGCCGGTGCGTCCAGCCTCGCGCCGATGCCCAGCTTCTCCTTGAGCCGCTTCTCCAACTCGTCTGTCAGGTCCGGGTTGTCACGAAGGAACGCCCGCGCGTTTTCCTTGCCCTGCCCCAGTTGATCGCCTTCGTAGGTGTACCAAGCCCCGGACTTGCGGACCAGACCCTCTTCCACACCCAGGTCGATCAATCCGCCCTCGCGGGAGATGCCGATGCCGTAGAGGATGTCGAACTCAGCCTGCTTGAACGGAGGTGCGACCTTGTTCTTGACGACCTTCACGCGAGTGCGGTTGCCCACGGGTTCGGTGCCGTCCTTGAGCGTCTCGATCCGGCGCACATCCAGCCGAATCGAGGAGTAGAACTTCAGGGCACGCCCACCCGTGGTGGTCTCCGGTGAGCCGAACATCACGCCGATCTTCTCGCGCAACTGGTTGATGAAGATCGCCGTCGTCCCGGTGCCCTTGAGCGCGCCGGTCATCTTGCGAAGCGCCTGGCTCATCAGCCGAGCCTGCAACCCAACGTGACTGTCGCCCATCTCGCCCTCGATCTCCGCCCGCGGCACCAGCGCCGCCACCGAGTCGATGACGATGATGTCGATGGCGCTGGAACGCACCAGCATGTCGGAGATCTCCAAGGCCTGCTCACCAGTGTCCGGCTGGCTGACGAGCAGGGCGTCGATGTCCACCCCGAGCTTGGCCGCATACTCCGGGTCCAGGGCGTGCTCGGCGTCGATGAAGGCGGCGATGCCGCCGGCCTTCTGCGCGCTCGCGATCGCATGCAGGGCCACTGTGGTCTTACCACTGGACTCCGGGCCGTAGATCTCCACCACGCGGCCGCGCGGGAGCCCACCGATGCCCAGCGCGAGGTCCAGCGTGATCGAACCGGTCGGGATCACCTCGATCGGGGTCCGCCCTCGTCGCCGAGGCGCATGACCGATCCCTTGCCGAACTGCTTGTCGATCTGGGCCAGCGCCTGCTCCAGCGCCTTCGCGCGTTCCGGCGCGACCTTCTTCTTACTGTCCTGGGCCATGTCGGTGGATCCTTCCGCTACGTCGTGCGTGGGCTTCGTCTGCGACGCTACCCAGGAGGTGCGACATGCGTACCGCGCCGCGCCGTTCCTGTGGAAAGAATAACGAACGCCTGTTCGACAGGGAAGCCGACACGCCCAGTCAGCGCCAGCGCGGCGGCAGCCCGAGGTTCGCCACCACCGCCCGCCACACGGCTTTCGCGTCCTCCCCGTCGCGCAGTGCCTGCTCCACGGTGCGCCCGCCGAGTTCGGTCAGCACGTGATCGTGGGCCCACGACGCGAAGTAGCCAGCTCCGAGCACCTGCTCCATCCGGGCCCAGAACTCCGTGAGTCGCACCGGACCAGTCTCGCAGTCGGGCCCGGCGGCGCCCGCTCCCAGCCCAAGGCGGGAGCGATACCGCTACCCGGGAGCGGTCCAACCCCGGTTGCTTCGCTCCCCGATGTACGAACCTCTCCCGCCCTTCGCCCGAGGAGGGCGGCCGGCACCGGCGGGCCGGCCACGCACCGACGGGCCCGGCGTCAGACCCCGGCGGCAGAATGTCGATGTGCCCACTGCCGACCTTCACCCGCGCATGCGCGAGGCCACACGTGTCTGGTTCAGCCAGGCCTTCGCCGCCCCCACGGCGGTGCAAGTGCAGGCCTGGGACTCGATCGCCACGGGGTCCGACACCCTGGTGGTCTCCCCCACCGGATCAGGCAAGACGCTGGCGGCGTTCCTCTGGGCACTCGACGGGCTGGTCGCCGAACCGGGGTTGGGCTGCCGGGTGCTGTACATCTCGCCACTGCGGGCGCTGGCCGCCGACGTGGAACGGAACCTGCGCGCCCCCCTGGTCGGGATCGAGCGGGTGGCGCGCGACATGGGGCAGCAGACGGGGACGGTCCGCACCGCTATCCGCACCGCCGACACCCCGGCCGCCGAGCGGCAGCGCATGGCCCGCACGCCGCCGGACATACTGATCACCACGCCCGAGTCGCTGTTCTTGCTGCTGACGTCACGCGCCGGCGCATTCCTGTCCGACGTGCGGACGGTGATCATCGATGAGATCCATTCGGTGGCCGGCACGAAGCGCGGGTCCCACCTGAGCCTCTCACTGCAACGCCTCGACCTGCTCACAGGAACGCCCGCTCAACGGATCGGCTTGTCGGCCACCGTGAGGCCCGTGGACACGGTCGCGCACTTCTTGCATGCCGGTCACGACGTGCGCGTGGTTGATCCGGGTCTGCGCAAAGCGGTCGAGCTGAGTGTGAACGTACCCCTGCCCGACATGACGGCGTTCGACGAGCCGGTCGAGGACGGCCAGCCGCGGCGGGCGTCGATCTGGCCGGCGGTCGAGATGTCCATCCTGTCGCTCATCGAGCAGCACACCTCGACGATCGTGTTCACCAACTCCCGGCGGGTCTGCGAACGGCTGTCCAGCCGCCTCAACGAACTGGCTGCCGACGAGCCGTCCGACGATGCCGTGCCCGCCTCACTCATGGCCCAGGCCGGTGTTGCCCGAGGACAGAGCACGTCGTGGCGCGAGCTCACCACGGCTCGGTGAGCAAGTCCGAGCGCGCTCACATCGAGGACGACCTGAAGTCCGGGCGACTGCCCGCGGTGGTGGCCACCAGCAGCCTGGAACTGGGCATCGACATGGGCAGCATCGAGTTGATGGTGCAGGTGGGATGCCCGCCGTCAGTGGCGTCGGGCCTGCAGCGCCTCGGCCGCGCCGGCCATCGGCTCGATGCCGTCAGCCGCGGCGTGTTCTTCCCGACCCACCGCGGGGACCTGTTGGCCACCGCCGTGGCGCTGGAGGCGATGCGGGAACAGCGCATCGAACCGACCCGCCTCCCCCGGCACCCGTTGGACGTGCTGAGCCAGCAGATCGTGGCAATGGTGGCGATGCAGGACTGGCACGTCGACGAACTCCACGAGGTGATCACCAGCGCCGCCGGGTTCACCGCCCTGCCGCGCAACGCGTACGAGGGGATCCTCGACATGCTCTCGGGGCGCTACCCGTCCGACGACTTCGCGCAGTTGCGTCCACGCCTTGTCTGGGACCGCACCGCGGACCTTCTGACCGCCCGCGCGGGCGCCCAGCGAACGGCGGTGATCTCGGGCGGCACGATCCCGGACCGCGGCCTGTTCCCGGTGTTCATCGCGGGCACCAAGGACGGTCGCGTGGGTGAACTGGACGAGGAGATGGTGTACGAGTCGCGGGTCGGTGACGTCATCTCCCTGGGTGCCTCGTCGTGGCGTATCGAGGAGATCACCTTCGACCGGGTCCTCGTGACGCCGGCTCCGGGTCGGCCCGGCAAACTCCCCTTCTGGCACGCAGATGCACAAGGCCGTTCCGCGGAGATGGGTGCAGCGATTGGGGCGTTCCTGCGGGAGGCAGAGGCCCAGTCACCCGCACGCCGACTGGCCGACACCGACCTGGACACGTTCGCCCGTGAGAACCTCGTCGCGTACCTCAATGAACAGCTCGGCGCGACCGGCGTGCTGCCCACAGATCGGCGGGTGCTTGTGGAGCGCTTCCGCGACGAGATCGGCGACTGGCGGATGGTGGTGCACGCACCATGGGGTGCGCGGGTGACCGCACCGTGGGCCCTACTGGCGTCGGCGAGGATCCGGGTGACCTTCGGTGTGGACGCGAACATCATGGCCACTGACGACGGGCTGGTGCTGCGCCTGCTCGACACCGACCAGGACGAGGCCTGGTGGGACGCCGTCGTGGACGCGGTGCTACTCGATCCCGACGACCTGACCACGCAGGTGAGCCGAGAGGTCACGGGCAGCGCTCTGTTCGCCGCGAAGTTCCGGGAGTGTTCGAGCCGCGCCCTGCTGCTGACGCGTAACGCACCCGGCAAACGCACCCCGCTGTGGCAGCAGCGTCAGCGCTCGGCGCAGTTGCTGGCGGTGGCCGGCACCTACCCCGCATTCCCCATGGTGCTGGAGGCGGTGCGCGAATGCCTGGATGACGTCTACGACCTGCCCACTCTCAAGCAGGTCATGCGAGAGGTGCGCGACGGCCTCATCGGCGTCGACGTGGTGCGGACGGACACCCCCAGTCCCATGGCACAGACCCAGATGTTCTCCTACGTCTCGGTGTTCATGTACGAGGCCGATAACCCCCTCGGCCAGCAGGCAGCGGCCCTCGAACTCGACCACGCGCTGCTGGCCGACCTGCTCAGCGACACCGACCTGCGCTCGATCATCCCGCAGGAGGCCATCGACCAGGTCGAGGCCGAGGTGCAATGGCGCCAACCGGGTCGCGTGCGGATGGCCGACGACCTCGCGGATCTCCTGCGCACAGTGGGATTCACCGACGACGACGACTTGGGGGTCAGAGAGGTCGATCCGGAACTGGTCGGAGAACTCATCGCTGCCCGCCGGGCGTTCCGGGTACGGGTCGCCGGCCGGGAGGTGCTGGCCGCGGTGGAGGACATGCCGCGGTTGCGCGACGCACTGGGTGTCGTCCTGCCGCCGGAGGTCCCGTTCGTGTTCACCGAACCGGTCGCCGATCCCGTGGGTGACCTGATCGGCCGCTTCGCCCGCACCCACGGCCCGTTCACCACCGCTGAGACCGCGGCACACCTCGGACTGGGCGTGCGCGTGGTCGACGAGCTCCTCCAACGCCGCAAGGCCGCCGGGCTGTTGCGCTGGGGGCGGTTCTCCGCAGCGGGTGAGCACGGGCAGTGGGTGGACCCCGAGGTGCTGCAGCGTATCCGCCGTCGGACTGCGGCGTTGCTGCGCGGCACGCAGGAACCCGTGCCCGTGGAGCGGTTGTGCGGATTCCTGCCGCGATGGCAGCGGGTGACGTCACCGGGACGGGGCCCGGGCGCGCTGCGAGCAGCCCTCGGACGCCTCACCGGCTATGTCGCCGCAGCCACCGTCTGGGAGCAGGATCTGCTGCCCGCCCGTGTGGCCGGATACGAGCCTCATCACCTCGACCAGCTCACCGCAGCCGGCGAGATCGTCTGGTGCGGGGCCGGGAGGCTGGGCGCCCGGGACGCCTTGATCACGTTCGTCCCCGCGGGGCTCGAGGACCTGTTGCCGGTCCCGGACACCGAGGAGTTGTCCGAGGTCGAGGCGCAGTTGTGGGACGTGGTCCGGCACGGGGGTGGGTGGTTCGTCCGCGACCTGGCGCAACGGCTGCCCGATCTCGCGACGGACGCCCTCGAGGCGGCCGTGTGGGGCCTGGTCTGGCGCAGCATGCTGACCAACGACTCACTAGCCGCTCTGCGGTCCTACCGGCGGCCCGGCGGGCGTGTCCGCAGCCGGCGTGCGACCGCGCCACCGCTGCCAGGCCGGTGGTCGGCGGTGTTCCGCCCGGGGCAGCCGGACACTCCGCTGGTGTGGGCGCAGACCCTGCTCGACCGCTATGGGGGTGCTCGACCGCAGCGCGGTCGGCGCCGAGCGGGTACCCGGGGGCTTCCACGCCCTCTTCGGGGTGCTCCGGCGCCTCGACGACGCTGGCCGCTGCCAACAGGTCTACGCGGTGGAGGGCCTCGGCGGCGCGCAGTTCACCACGGCCCCGGCCCTGGAGCAGTTGCGCCAGGAACGTGCGAGCGAGCCGGTCCTGCTGGCCGCCACCGATCCGGCGAATCCGCTGGGCGTCAGTGTGCCGTGGCCAGAGGTCGCCGGCGGCCGCCCCCTGCGCAAGTCCGGGGCGCTGGTCCTGCTCGCCGCAGACGGCCCGCACTTCTACCTCGATGCGGCTGCGCGGTCGCTGCTGGTCTGGCCGGCGGCGACGGCCAACAGCGCGCTGGTCCTTGTCGACGCCTTGCGGGAACGCCGGCCCCGCCTGGGCATCCGGCGGATCAACGGCGAGGAGGCCTTTGACGCACAGATGCGGGACGTGCTGGTGGACGCAGGCCTCAGGCTCACCCCCTCAGGTTTGCGGTGATCCGCGCCTCGACGGCCGATGGTCACAGGACCTTCCCCGTGGCGGCGGACCGGGCCCCCATGCCGCCCGGAGTGGGATCGCAGTGCGCCGATTGTCGAGTTCGCCGGCCAGACGAAGCAAACCCTGTACGTATCGGAGGGCAGCGTCTGCGGTCCCACGCGCAAGCGGAAGACTGACAGGCGAGCGGACGTCAAGATGGGTCACACGGCGGTGATCACGGAGTCAAGACCCGTCGCGTCCCCGTTCGGATCATCAGTTGCCGGCGCGGGCGACGTTGTCGCTGACCGAGCGCATGACCTCACTCAAAGGCACTTCAAGAGCACCGCAGATGGCGGCCAGCAATTCGCTGGACGCCTCCTTCTGGCCGCGTTCGACCTCGGAGAGATAGCCGAGGGAGACACGCGCGGCCGTGGAAACGTCACGCAACGTCCTCCCCTGATCCATGCGGCGGCGACGCAACTCATCGCCGACGACTTGCCGGAGAACGACCATCTCTCCTCCTCCTACAGCACGAATGTAAACGACGGGTGTGACATCAGCATCTGTGCGCCAACAGTGTTAACACCACATTTACCGCAACGAAAAGGCCTACCCCGGGTATTCCACAGCCCCAGCAGAAGTCGCATGGCGCTTTCACAGGTCCGCTCGCGGATCGCCTGGCGATCGCCGCGCAGGTGCAGTTCGACCACCTCGCGGCGTGGCCCGGACAGCCCGACGAACACCGTTCCCACGGGATTGCCCTCCTGCGACGCCGGCCCAGCCACGCCGGTCGTGCTCAACGCCCATGTGGCGCCGAAGAGGCCGCAGGCGCGATCAGCCATGGCGGCCGCGGTCTCGGCGGACACCGCACCGTGGACGCGCAGGATCTCCGGGTCAATGCCCACGACGTCGCGCTTCACCGCCATCGTGTAGGCCACCACTGCACCTCGGACCACGTCGGAGGCCCCGGGGATCTCCGTCAGGCCGGTGCACAACAGCCCCCCGGTCAGGGACTCCGCGGTGCACAACGATTGCCCGCGGTCACGCAGGATGTCGAGTAAGTCACGCGCCGTGCTCACGCCGGGCCTTCTTCATCGCGGTCCGCTCACTGTTCCGGCGCAGGTGCACCGCCCGCGCCACGTAGTCGATCCCCGTCAGCACGGTGAGCGCCACGGCGATCAGCATGACCCAACCCCGGATATCGGCGACCCAGCCTGCCACCGGGACGATGTACAGCAGGATGGCCAGCATCTGTGAGACGGTCTTGGCCTTGCCGCCGCGGCTGGCGGGGATCACCCCGTGCCGGATCACGATGAACCGGGTGAGGGTGATCGTGATCTCCCGGCCGAGGATCACCACTGTGATCCACCACGGCAACTCACCCAGCCAGCTGAGCCCGAGCAGAGCCACCCCCGTGAGCGCCTTGTCGGCGATCGGATCGGCGACCTTGCCGAAGGTCGTCACAAGGTTGCGCGAACGGGCGATCGCCCCGTCGGCGAGGTCGGTGAGACTGGCGACCACGAACACCACAGCCGCCAGCCACCGTGCGCCATCGGAGTCCGCAGCCAGCAACAGGTAGCCGAACACCGGGACGAGCGCCAGTCGCAGCATCGTCAGGGCGTTGGGCAGGTTCCGCCACTGCGACGGGCTCGGGGGGTCCGCCATCGGGTCGGGGCGACCCCACCGGGGCGACTGCTCAGTCATGCGGTCTCCGCCACCAGATCCGCACCCTCGGAATCCACCACACGGGCCACGACCACGGGCCGCTCCGCCGGCCCCCGTAGTCGTGTCGTGCCATCCTCCGGCCCCTGGAACTGCGATGACCCAGCCGCGACGATGACCCGTACGGACTGCCCGACACGCGCCGCCGCACGCTGCGCCATGACCTCGTCAGCCACGTCCGCGATCAGGTCGACGCGCAGGTCGATCTCGTCGGGATCGACGTGGTCGGGGAAGTCCACGGCCTGCGTTCCCTCCTCGTCGGAGTAGGCGAACACCCCCACGAAGTCGAGTTGGGCCCGGCTGAGGAAGTCCACGAGCAGATCCACATCTGCCGCTGTCTCCCCCGGAAATCCGACGATCACGTTGGACCGGATCGCGGCGTCCGGGTTGACCTCCCGGATCCTGTCGATCAGGGCCAGGAAGTCGTCGCCACCTCCGAACCGACGCATGCGCCGCAGGACCGACGGGCTGGCGTGCTGGAACGACAAGTCGAAGTACGGTGCGACGCCGACGGTGGTCCCGATCACCCGGATGAGATCCGGGCGCATCTCCGCCGGTTGCAGGTAGGCCAACCGGACCCGCTCCAGGCCGGGTGTCGCGGCCACTTCAGGCAGCAGGGACTCCAGCAGGCGCAGGTCCCCGAGGTCCTTGCCGTACGACGTGGAGTTCTCGCTGACGAGGTTGACCTCCAGCACTCCCTGCCCGGCCAGCCAGGCCACCTCGTTGACGATGTCGGTCGGGCGCCGCGACACGTACGCCCCCCGGAAGGACGGGATGGCGCAGAACGTGCAGCGCCGGTCGCAGCCAGAAGCCAACTTCACCGAGGCGACCGGGCCGTCGGACAGCCGGCGCCGGACCCCCACATGGCCCGGCAGGACAGTCTGTTCGCCGGAGCGCTCGGCGGGTGCTGAGGGTTGCAGGTGGCGCCGGTCGAGGGGGACGTGCGAGGGCAGGTGCTCCCCTGCCAGGACCCTGCGCAGCGCGGCGGGCAACTGCGGGTAGGCGTCGAAGCCGAGGACCGCGTCGGCCTCGGGCAAGGATTCCTGCAACGTCGCGCCATACCGTTCGGCCATGCAACCGACGGCCACGACCTTGCCCGGGAGATCCGACATCTGCAGGACGGTGTCGATCGAATCGCGTTTGGCCGCCTCGATGAAACCGCACGTGTTCACCAGCACCGTGTCCGCCTGCTGCGGGTCGTCGACGAGATCCCAGCCGTCGTGTGCCAGGTCCGCGGCCAACTCCTCGGAGTCGACCTCGTTGCGGGCACAACCGAGGGTCACGATCGCAACCGACGGGCGGGTCACGGGGTGTCGCCGCCCACCCCGCGCAGGTCGGCGATCACCGCCGGCAGATCATCGGGGTCACGAGCACCTCGCGCGCCTTCGAACCCTCGCTCGGGCCCACGACGCCTCGCACCTCCAGCAGATCCATCAGCCGGCCCGCCTTGGCGAAGCCGACGCGCAATTTGCGCTGCAGCATGGAGGTGGAGCCGAACTGCGTGCTGACGATGAGCTCGGCGGCCTGACACACCAGCTCCAGGTCGTCGCCGATGTCGTCGTCGATGATCGCCCGCGAACCTGCCGCCTGCTGGATGTCCTCCCGGTAGACCGGGGCCATCTGGGCCTTGCAGTGCGACACGATGCTGCGGATCTCATGTTCGGGGACGAAAGCGCCCTGCAGCCGGATGGGCTTGCTGGCGCCCATCGGCAGGAACAACCCGTCCCCTGACCGATGAGTTTCTCGGCACCTGGTTGGTCGAGGATCACGCGGCTGTCGGTCTGGCTGGATGTGGAGAAGGCCAGGCGCGAGGGCACGTTCGCCTTGATCAGCCCGGTCACGACGTCCACGCTGGGCCGCTGCGTCGCCAGGACGAGGTGGATACCCGCCGCCCGCGCCAACTGCGTGATCCGTACGATCGCGTCCTCGACGTCGCGCGGTGCCACCATCATGAGGTCGGCGGGCTCGTCGACGATGATCAGCAAATACGGGTAGGGCTGCAGGGTGCGTTGGGTGCCTGGCGGCGGAACCACGGTGCCGGCAGCCACCGCCTTGTTGAAGTCGTCGATGTGCCGGAAGCCGTACGCCGCGAGGTCGTCGTAGCGCGTCTCCATCTCCTTGACGACCCACTGCAGGATGTCCGCGGCCTTCTTCGGGTCGGTCACGATGGGGGTGATCAGGTGCGGTATGCCCTCGTAGATGCTCAACTCCACCCGCTTCGGATCGATGAGCACCATGCGGACCTCGTCGGGCGTGGCGCGGCTGAGCACCGAACTGATGAGGGTGTTGATGCACACCGACTTGCCCGCGCCGGTGGCGCCGGCAACCAGCAGGTGCGGCATCTTCGCGAGGTTCCCGCACACGTACCCGCCCTCGACGTCCTTGCCGAGGCCCACCAGCATCGGGTGGCTGTCGGACTGGGCGATACGGCTGCGCAGGACGTCGGAGAGGCTGACGTTCTCGCGGTCGGTGTTGGGGATCTCGATGCCGATGGCCGACTTGCCGGGGATCGGCGAGAGGATGCGCACCTCCGGGCTCTTGACCGCGTACGAGATGTTCTTGCTCAAGGCGGTGACCCGCTCGACCTTGACCGCCGGGCCGAGTTCCACCTCGTACCGGGTCACTGTCGGACCACGGCTGAACCCGGTCACCCGCGCGTCCACCTCGAACTGGTCGAGCACGCCGGTCAGGGCGGCGACCACCAGGTCGTTGGCCGAGGTGGCTGCTTTGTGCGGCGGGCCCGGCTTCAACAGATCCAGTGGCGGGAGCCGGTAGACGACATCCCCCGAGAGCAGGAGTTGTTCGGCCACCGCGAGGTCCAACGAGTCCATCATGTCCGCGGGGTCGACCTCGACCGTCAGGTCCTGTGCCAGCGGCCCCATATCAGTCAGGTCGATGTGCTGCGTGGTGTCGTCCACGGGCTCTGCCGGCTCGGGGGCGGACGCCACCGGGCTGACGAACGCCTCGTCCCCGGCGAGGTCCTCCGGGATGTCCTGATCGCGCTTCGACACCGACCCCAGCCGCTGCTTCACCCACCCGGTGGCCGCGGAGGTGTTCACACCGGCGATGCGCTGGCGCAGATCGGCCACCGAGGTGCCGGTGGCCATGAGCAGACCCGCCACCAGGATCAGGAAGAGGATGACGCCCGTGAGGATCGGTCCCAACAGGGACAGGAACGGCGTGGTCGCCAACCAGCCCGCCCAGCCGCCGCCGTAGCGCATGGCCTCCCGGCCGTCGATAGGCTGAGCCGCTCCTGCGATGACGTGGACCAGACCCGCAGCGGAGAACAGCACCAGCAGACCACCGATCAGGTGGTGAGCCTTGAACCGGCGCTCGGGATGGCGCAGGGTGCGCCACGACATCCAGACCAGGAACACCGGCACCAGGACATCAAGGGCGCCCACCGCACCGCTGACCACGAAGGAGATGGCGGGCTCCAGCCCGCCGCGCGCGCCCCACCAGGCCACGGCGCCGACCACCACCGCGAGAATCGCGTACAGCAGCCCGATCCCGTCGCGGCGCAGGGCCGGATCGAGATCACGGGCACCATGACCGACGCGACGCACTGCCGCACCCATGAAGTGGGCGGTGGCCAGCCAGGCGGTCCTCAGCGCCCGGATCACCGCGCGCAGGAAAGCACCGAAGCCCCCGGTCTTGCGGGCAGTCGCCTTCTTGGCCGCCGACGCACCGGTGGCCTTCTTGGCAGGGGGTCTGGAACTCGACGACCGGCCGGAGCCGGATCGCGAACCACGAGTGGACGTGCGGGAAGCCATGAGGTCCAGCGTATCTGCCGGTGGGGACACCCCCGTGCCGCCGCGCGGTGCGAAGCAGGTCGTGTCGCGCGGGCGACAGCCGGACCTCAGCCCTCGATGACCACCGGCACGATCATCGGCCGGCGCCGGTGCTGAGCGTTGACCCACCTGCCGAGGGTGCGCCGCACCACCTGCCCCAGAGCGTGCTGATCTGTCACACCGTCCTTGAGCGCACCCACGATCTTGGCCGCGATCTCGCCGACGACCGCGTCGAAGACGTCGTCGGAGTCCGCGAAACCCCGGGCGTGGATCTCCGGGCCGGCGAGGATCTTGCCCTCCACGTGGTCCACGACCACCACCACGGAGATGAAGCCCTCCTCGCCGAGAATTCGACGGTCCTTCAAGGAGCCCTCGGTGATGTCACCGACACTGGCACCGTCGACGTACACGTAACCACAGGGCACCTCGCCGGCCACTGCCGCCACCCCGTCCACGAGGTCCCCGACGGTGCCGTCGGCGACGATCATGATGCGGTCGCGCGGAACACCCGTCTGATGCGCCAGCCGGGCGTTGGCGTGCAGGTGGCGGACCTCGCCGTGCACCGGCATGACGTTCGCGGGCTTGACGACGTTGTACAGGTAGAGCAGCTCACCCGCGGCGGCGTGACCCGACACGTGGACCAGGGCGTTGCCCTTGTGCACCACTCGGGCTCCGGTCACCGTCAGGCCGTTGATCACACGGTTCACGGCGTTCTCGTTGCCCGGGATCAAAGAGGACGCCAGCACCACGGTGTCCCCGGCGCCGACGCGGATCTCATGGTCGTGCGCCGCGATCCGTGACAGAACCGCCATCGGCTCGCCCTGGGACCCGGTGCAGACCAGCACCAGTTCTTCGTCGGGCAGATCCCCCATCCGATCGGCCGCGACCAGCGTGCCCGCGGGCACCTGCAGGTATCCGAGGTCGCGGGCGATGTTCATGTTGCGGACCATCGACCGGCCCACCAGTGCCACCTTGCGACCGTTGCGGGTGGCGACGTCGATGACCTGCTGGATCCGGTGGACGTGGCTGGCGAAGCTGGCGACGATCACCCGCTTCGGGGTCGTCACCATGACCTGCTCGAGGGCAGGCAGGATCTCCGACTCCGACGTCACGAAACCGCCGACCTCGGCATTGGTGGAGTCCACCAGCAGCAGGTCCACGCCTTCCTCGCCCGCCCGGGCGAAACCGCGCAGGTCGGTGATGCGCCCGTCCAGGGGCAGTTGGTCCATCTTGAAGTCGCCGGTGTGCAGCACGCGGCCGGCGGTGGTGTCGATGACCAGCGCCAATGCGTCGGGGATGGAGTGGTTGACGGCCAGGAAGCCCACCCGGAAGGCCCCGAGCCGCTGCGTGTCACCCTCCACCACCACGTGCAACGGGGGCTTCTGGCGATGTTCGCGCAACTTGGCCTCAAGCAGGGCCAGGGTCAGCCGGGAGCCGTAGATGGGGATGTCCGGACGTTCCCGCAGCAGGAACGGCACGGCACCGATGTGATCCTCATGGCCGTGCGTGAGGATCACCCCGACGATGTCGGCGAGACGATCGCGCAAGTACTCGAAGTCCGGCAGGATCAGGTCGACGCCCGGTTGGGAGTCTTCGGGGAACAGCACCCCGCAGTCGACGATGAGGATCTGGCCCTCGGACTCGAAGACCGTCATGTTGCGGCCGACCTCGCCGAGACCGCCGAGTGCGATCACCCGCAGCCCGCCATCGGGAAGTGGCGGCGCCGCCTCAGGCACCGCTGGCCTCCAGCGCTGCGACCACCCCGTCCACCTGAGCAACCGACGCCGCGACCAGTGGGCCGCGCACCGGGCCGGCGGGCAGCCCGCGCCGGTTCAGTACCCCCTTGACGGTCATGGCCGCCTGGGTCACGAAGATCGCATCGGTGACCGGCAGAGTGGCGAAGTGCACGGCTCGTGCCGTCTCGGCATCACCGGCGAGGAAGGCATCGCGCAAGGCCACCAGTGCCGGGGCGATGAAGTGGCCGCTGACACTGACGAACCCGGTCGCCCCCAACGACAGCAACGGCAGATTCAGGACGTCGTCACCGGAGTACCAGAGCAGGTCCGTGGCGGTCAGCACCCGCGCTGAGGCGGCCAGGTCCGCTTTGGCATCCTTGACGGCCACGATGTTGGGGTGCTCGGCCAGGGCGATGAGCGTGTCCGTCGCGATCTCGGCCGCACTGCGGCCGGGGATGTCGTAGAGCATCACGGGCAGGTCGGTCGCGTCCGCAACAGCGCGGAAATGCTGCAGGATTCCGTCCTGCGGGGGTTTGTTGTAGTACGGGGTCACCGCCAGCAGGCCATGGGCACCCGCGGCCTGCGCCTGGCGCGCCAGTTCCGCGCTGTGCGCGGTGTCGTTGGTGCCAACCCCGGCGATCACCCGGGCGCGGTCGCCCACGGCGTCGACGACGGTGCGCACCGCCTGTGCCTTCTCAGCATCCGTGGTGGTCGGAGCCTCCCCAGTCGTGCCGTTGACGACAAGTCCGTCGTTCCCGAGGTCGACGAGGTGGGTGGCCAGAGCCGCGACGCCGTCGACGTCGAGCGCGCCGTTCACTTCGAAGGGCGTGACCATCGCGGTGATCACGGTGCCCAGTGGCTGATGCATGGCCTCCACGCTACCTGCCAGCCAGGCACCTACGGGGCGACCCGGCCGTTGCGCTCGAACGCGGAGTGGGTCAGCGGCATGAGTTCGGTCCAGAACTGCTCCATCCGGTCAGCCACCATCTCGATCTCCCGCTGGGGGAAAGAGGGGAAGGCCGCGTCGGGGCGCTTCGTGCGCAACGACAGGAAGTTCATCAACGAGCGAGCGTTCATGGTGACGTACATCGAGCTGTACGTCGCGACAGGCAGGACGCCACGGGCGACCTCCCGGGCGACTCCGGCGGCCAGCATCGCCTGGTAGGCGGCATACGCCTGCTCGCAGGCCGCCTTCGTCTGCGCCACGGCGGTTTCGTACTGCTCGGCGGTGCCGTCGACGAAGTCGTAGGCTCCCGGCTTGCCCTCCTGCACCAACTTGCGCTCGGGGCCCGGGACGTAGAACACCGGCTGCAGTTCGCGGTAACGTCCGCTCTCCTCGTTGTAGGAGGCCATCCGGTGGCGCATGAACTCCCGGAAGACGAAGATCGGGGCGCTCACGAAGAAGGTCATCGAGTTGTGCTCGAACGGGGAACCGTGGCGGTCCCGCATGAGGTAGTTGATCAGACCCTGGGACCGCTCGGCGTCTCCCCCCACATCCTCGAGGGACTGCTCGCCCTTGGTGGACACCCTCGCCGCGAACAGCACGTCCGCGTCCTGCGCGGCCGCCCGCACCAACTCCACCGTCACGTCACTTCGGAACTCCAGGTCTGCCACGAGCACACTCTAGGCAGGAGCGGCGTGCGGGCCACCACTGCGACGCGCTGTTTCAGGCCTGCTCTTTGGCCACTTCCGCGCGCACGGCGTCCATGTCGAGCTTCTTCACCTGATCGATGAGGTCGGTCAGCGCCGGCGCCGGCAATGCACCGGGCTGCGCGTACAGCAGGATGCCATCGCGGAAGGCCATGAGCGTCGGGATCGACGAGATCTGCGCCTGCGCGGCCAGCGCCTGTTCGGACTCGGTGTCGACCTTGCCGAACACAATGTCCGGGTGGTCCTCGGAGGCCTGCTCGAACACCGGGGCGAACATGCGACACGGACCGCACCAGGCGGCCCACCAGTCGACGAGGACGATTCCGGTGCCCTCGACGGTCGTCATGAAGGTCTCAGCGGTCAGGTCTGTGGTTGCCATGAAGTCTCTCCTATACCCTGTATGGGTATCTCAACACCACCGATGCCGGAGGTATTCCCGCGCTCGGAGTGGCCCGGCAACGAGCCCGGCGTTGGGTGGGGCCCATGCAGTTGGTTGACGTTCGTCGCACGACGAGCGTCAGTGCGCGCCGGCGCCGGGACTCACAGTCGGCCGGCGCGGGCGCCCGGCAGCGTGGCCAGCCAGTTGCGCAGCAGTTGGACTCCTGCTGCACCGGACTTCTCCGGATGGAATTGCGTGGCGGTCAGCGGTCCGTTCTCGACCGCCGAGAGGAAGCGTCCGCCGTACTCGGTCCACGTCAGTGCAGGGCGCTTCACCGCCGCAGTGCCCGCGTCCGGCAGGTCCAGCGAAGCGGCGGCGTAGCTGTGCACGAAGTAGAACCGCTGCTGCGACACCCCCGCGAACAACGCGGAGTTCGTGGGCGGACTGACCGTGTTCCACCCCATGTGCGGCAGGACCGGCGCCGTCAGTTGCGTCACCCGGCCCGGCCACTGGGCGCACCCGGGCGACACCAGGCCGTGCTCCTCCCCCGCCTCGAACATGATCTGCATCCCGACGCAGATGCCGAGCACCGGCAGCCCGCCGGACAGGCGCCGATCAATGATCCGCTGACCGCCCACGGCCCGCAGTCCACGCATGCACGACTCGAAGGCCCCCACCCCTGGCACCACCAGGCCATCAGCAGCACCAGCCTGGTCGGCGCTGGCCGTCACCGTCACCTGGGCGCCGGCGGCTTCCAGCGCGCGCTGCGCCGAGCGCAGGTTGCCCGAGCCGTAGTCGAGCACGACCACGGTGGTCATGAGCCGAGAGTGCCCTTGGTCGAGGGGATGCCGCTGACCCGGGGGTCCACCGCGATCGCTTGCCGCAGAGCCCGCGCGAACGCTTTGAACTGTGCTTCGACGATGTGGTGCGCGTTGCGGCCGGACTGCACACGCATGTGCAGTGTGATGTTCGCGGTCGCCACGATGGACTCGAAGATGTGGCGGGTCAGGGTGGTGTCATACGTACCGATGAGTTCCACCAGGTCCGGTTCCTCGTGGACCAGGTACGGGCGGCCGGACAGGTCGACGACGCAGACCGCCAGCGCCTCGTCCAGCGGGATCATCGCGTTGCCGTAGCGCTGCACTCCGGCTTTGTCGCCGAGCGCCTCCCGCAGGGCCTGGCCCAACGCCAGCGACGTGTCCTCCACGGTGTGGTGGGCGTCGACTTCGAGGTCACCGCGGGTGCGGACGACCAGGTCCAGACCGCCGTGGCGGGCCACTTGGTCCAGCATGTGGTCGAAGAACGGGACCCCTGTGGAGATCTCCGAGCGTCCGGTCCCGTCGAGGTCGAGCTCGACGAGCACTTCGCTCTCCTTCGTGGTCCGCTCGATGCGCGCGGTACGGCTCATGGGGTCTCCCTGAGGTCTTCCAGGCCGGCCATCGCGGCGGCCAGGGTGGTCATCTGTTCGGTGGTGCCGATCGTCACCCGCAACCAGCGTGGCAGTCCGACGTCGCGCACCAGGATGCCCTGTTCGAGCAGGCGCTGCCACGCCGCCGCCGGGTCGGTGAAGGGCCCTACGAGCACGAAGTTCGCATCCGAGGGCGGACAGTTCCAGCCCTGCGCAACGACCTGTGCGACGAACTCGTCGCGAGTGTGGCACAGCAGGTGGATCTGCTCGGTGAGGCGGGGGGCGAACTCCACGGCCACCTGTGCGGCGGCCTGGGTCAGCGCCGACAGGTGGTACGGCAACCGTACGAGCAACAACGCCTCGATGACCGCCGGGTCGGCCGCCAGGTAACCCACGCGCGCGCCGGCGAATGCGAAGGCCTTGCTCATCGTCCGGGTGACGAGCAAGCGGGGGCGTCCGGGTAGCAGGCCCACCGCGCTCGGCACACTGGCGAACTCCGCGTAGGCCTCGTCCACCACCACGATGCCGCGGTCGGTTTCGGCGACGGCGGCGTAGGCGTCCTCGATCGCCGCCAGCGGCAGCGAGTCGCCGGTGGGGTTGTTGGGGCTGCACAGGAACAGCACGTCCGGCCGGTGCTCGCGCACGGCGTCGACGATGCGTCCCGGCGGCAGGGTCAGACCATCCCGGGCGACCGGCACGAAGCCCGTGCCCGTGGCATGGCTGATGAGTTCGTGCATCGAGTAACCCGGCTGGAAGCCCAGTGCGGTCCGCCCGGGTCCTCCGAACGCCTGCAGGACCTGTTGCAGGATCTCGTTGGACCCGTTGGCCGCCCACACCCGGTCACCGGTCACCCGCACCCCGGTCTGGCCCGTGAGGTACCCGGCCAGCGCCTCGCGCAGCCCCACGGCGTCGCGGTCCGGGTACCGGTTCAGGTACGGGTCGATCCGCGCACCGATGCGCGCGATCATCTCCGGCGGAGGCGGGTAGGGGTTCTCGTTGGTGTTCAGCGCGATGGGGACCTCGAGTTGCGGCGCACCGTAGGCAGTGCGCCCGACGAGTTCGGGGCGCAGGGGAAGATCACTCACGCGTCGGCCCCGTGATCGCGCCGGACGGTGACCGCCCACGCGTGCGACGGCAGATCCTCGGCCAGGGCGAGCGCCTCGAGTTCGTCGGTGAGCCCCGCCAGGGCCGCACGGTCGTACTCCACGACCTGCACGCTGCGCAGGAAGGTGGTGACGTTCAGGCCACTGGAGTGGCAGGCGCACCCCGCAGTGGGAAGCACGTGGTTCGAGCCGGCCAGGTAGTCACCGAGCGACACCGGACTGTACGGGCCCACGAAGATGGCACCGGCGTTGCGGATCGCGGCAGCATCCTGCGCGGCATGGCGGGTGTGGATCTCGAGGTGTTCGGCCGCATACGCGTCCGCACACTCCAGCGACTGGGCCAGGTCGCGGGTGAGCACCACGGCGCTCTGCCGACCGGTCAGTGCCTCCCGGATGCGCTCGCTGTGCTTGGCTGCAGCCACCTGAAGCGCCAGTTCGCGGTCCACGGCGTCGGCCAGGGCCTCGGAATCGGTGATCAGCACGGATGCGGCCACCACGTCGTGCTCGGCCTGCGAGATGAGGTCCGCGGCGACGTACGCGGGGTCCGCGCTGTCGTCGGCGACGACGGCGATCTCGGTGGGACCGGCCTCGCTGTCGATGCCGACCTGACCCCTCAGCAGCCGCTTCGCCTCGGTGACGTAGATGTTGCCGGGGCCGGTGACGATGTTCACCGGTTCGCAGCCCTCCACCCCGAGAGCCAACATGGCCACGGCCTGCGCGCCACCGGCCGCATACACCTCGTCGATGCCCAGCAGCGCACATGCGGCCAGGATGGTCGGGTGCGGCCAGCCCTCGTTGTCGGTCTGCGGCGGACTGACCACCGCCATGGACTCCACGCCGGCCACCCTGGCCGGGACCACGTTCATCACCACGCTGGACGGGTACACCGCCCGGCCGCCGGGGACGTACAACCCGACGCGGCGCACCGGCCGCCACGTCTGCCGGACGATGGCCCCCGGACCGAGTTCGGTCACACCGTTGGCGGGCAACTGGTCGCTGTGCACCCGGGTGGTGCGGTCGATGGCGGTCAGCAGCGCCTTGCGGACCAGCGGATCGAGGGCCTGCTCCGCCGCAGCGATCACATCGGCCGGCACCCGCAACGACGCAGGACGGATCCCGTCGAAGCGCTCTCCTGCGGCCAGCACCGCTTCAGCTCCACCGTGGCGCACCTGGTCGATGATGTGCGCGACCGCCGCGGCCTGGCCTTGCGGCGCGGCGCGGGGGACGTCGAACGACTGTCCGGTTCTCAGGTCGATGCGGGCGAGCATGTGACCATCGTACGAAGCCGCCCTCACCGCCATGGTCCGGCCAAGCCCGTCCGGGGTAGGTTCATCGGTGTGTCGGCCAAGAAGAAGAGCGCATCGACGCCCGCGCTGGTCGCCTTGCAGGAATCAGGCACTCCGTACGCCGCGCACGAGTACGGCCATGACCCGGATGAGACCGCGTTCGGGCTCGAGGCGGCCGCGGCGCTGCAGTTGGACCCCGCGCGGGTGTTCAAGACCCTGGTGGCCGACGTCGACGGGCAGTTGGTGGTCGCCTGCGTTCCGGTCAGCAGCCAGCCGAGCCTCAAGGCCCTGGCAGCGGCACTGGGGGCGGGGCGGGCGTTGATCGCCGACGCCAAGGTCGCGGAGAAAACCACCGGCTACGTCGTCGGCGGCATCTCGCCCATCGGTCAGCGCAAGCACCTGCCCACCATCATCGACGCCTCGGCGCTGGATCACTCGACGATCTACGTGTCGGGCGGGCGCCGGGGACTGGACATCGAACTCAAACCCGACGACCTGATATCCCTCACGAAGGCCCGGACGGCCCCGATCCGTTCGTGACCGGGTCCCGCGAGAAGGCCGCGCCCAGCACCACCACGAGCAGCGCCATGAACGCACCGAGGATCAGTACCCCTTCGGCGCCCACCGTGACCGGCAGCGCGATCGTCCCGTCGGACTGCTCGACCGCGGCCCGACCCGCGATCCACCAGCCCACCACCCGGCCCACTGCTGCGCACACCGTCGCCGCGACGATGGCGCCGACGACGTGCGCCCAGCCGCCCACGAAGCCCGTGCGGTGCAGACGCACAGCCGCCACGAGGCCGATCCCCAGCCCGGCCGCGAGCAGCAAGGTGCCCAGCGTCAGATCCGCGACGGCGAAGCCCTGCGGGTAGGCATCGACGAAATCGGCGTCAGCCAAGGACCGCACGAGCACCCGTGGTGCCCACCACACCCAGAGAACCCCGACGGGGATCCCGAGCCCCGCACCCAGCACCACGTACCGGGCGATCACCCCGGCCGGTAGCAGTGACCGCTTCACGGGTTCGGGATGCAGTGCGGTCCCAGCAGGGCCTTGAGGTCCGCGCCGAGCGACGAGGTCGCGGAGACCCGGAAGCCCTCGTCGAGCCGCAGCACCGTGGTGCGCCCGCCCGACACCATCTGCAGGTGGACCTCGCTGGCACCCGGGTGGGAGCCCAGGACCGACTTGAGCCGCTCCACGGTGTCCGGGGTGCATTGTTGAGCCGCCACGGTGACGACGAAGGGACTATTGCGGTCCACGGACAGGTCCGGGGCGGACACCTCCATGGCCATCAGCCGCGGTGAGTCCTCGCTGATGTCCAGACGTCCCTTGATCACCAGGATCGCGTCCGTATGGCAGTACGGCGAGACCGCCTCGTACACCTTGGGGAAGACCATCACCTGGATCTCGCCGGTGAGGTCCTCGATGGCCATCTGCGCGTAAGGCTTGCCGCCCTTGGTGATGCGGCGCGCCACCTGCGTGGCCAGCCCCGCGATGGTGACCACCCGGCCGTCGGCGTTGTCCGATCCGGTGAGGTCCGCGATCGCCCCGTCGGCCAGCGAACGCAACTGCGCCTCGAGACCGAACAGCGGGTGGTCGGAAACGTACAACCCGAGCATTTCCCGCTCATGGGCCAGCAGCACCGCCTTGTCCCACTCCCCGACTGGGATCTGCAGCGCGAGTTCCTCGCTCTGCTCGTCCTGGGCCATGTCGCCGAAAAGGTCGAACTGTCCGATGGCCTCGGCGCGCTTGGTGCTCAGCGCCTCGTCGACGGCGGCTTCGTGGACACTGATCAAACCCCGCCGCGTGTGGCCCAGAGAGTCGAACGCCCCGGCCTTGATCAGCGACTCCACCACCCGCTTGTTGCACGCGGAGGCCTCGACTTTGGCCAGGAAGTCCTCGAAGTCGCCGAACCGTCCCTTCGCCGTGCGGGAGGCGATGATCGACTCCACGACCGCCTCGCCGACGTTGCGCACCGCCGACAGCCCGAAGCGGATCGTGTCGTCCACCGCGGTGAAGCGCGACTGCGAGTCGTTGACGTCGGGTGGCAGGACCTTGACGCCCATGTGCCGGCATTCGGCCAGGTAGATCGCGCTCTTGTCCTTGTTGTCCTTGACCGACTCCAGCAGCGCGGCCATGTACTCGGTCGGGTAGTTGGCCTTCAAGTAGGCCGTCCAGTAGGACACCAGGCCGTAGCCAGCCGAGTGCGCCTTGTTGAACGCGTAGTCGGCGAAGGGGACGAGCGTTTCCCACAGTTTGGCGATCGCAGCGTCGCCGTAACCGTTGGCCCGCATGCCCTCGGCGAAGGGTCCGAACTCCTTGTCCAGGATCTCCTTCTTCTTCTTGCCCATCGCGCGGCGCAGAAGGTCTGCTTGACCCAAGCTGTACCCGGCCAGATTCTGCGCGATGGTCATGACCTGTTCCTGGTACACGATCACGCCGTAGGTCTCGCTGAGGATGTCCTCGAGTGGCTCGGCCAGTTCCGCGTGGATGGGTTCAACCGGCTTACGGCCGTTCTTGCGGTCGGCATAGTCGTTGTGGGCATTGGCACCCATCGGGCCCGGCCGGTACAGGGCCAGCACCGCGCTGATGTCGTCGAAGGAGTCCGGCTTCATCGAGCGCAGCAGCGCACGCATCGGTCCGCCGTCGAGTTGGAAAACCCCGAGGGTGTCCCCGCGGGCGAGCAGTCGGTACGCCTCGGCGTTGTCCAGCGGCAACTCCTCCAGCACCACTGTCTCGCCCTTGTTCCGCTCGATGTTGTCCAGGCAGTCGTCGAGCACCGTGAGGTTGCGCAGTCCGAGGAAGTCCATCTTGAGCAGACCGAGTTCCTCGCACGCACCCATGTCGAACTGGGTGATGATCGAGCCGTCGTCGCGCATCCACAACGGCACGACGTCCAGCAGTTTCGCGCGGGACAAGATGACGCCGGCGGCGTGCACCCCGGGCTGACGTTTCAGGCCCTCCAGGCCACGGGCGGTGGCCACCACCTGCTGCACCTGCTCGTCGCCGTCATGCAGGGTGCGGAAGTCGGCGGCCTCCGCGTACCGCTGGTGCTTGGGGTCGAAGATCCCCGACAGCGGGATGTCCTTGCCCATCACCGGGTCCGGCATGGCCTTGGTGATCTGGTCGCTCAACGCGTAGGGCAGGCCCAGTGCCCGGGCGGAGTCCTTGATCGCGGCCTTGGCCTTGATGGACCCGTATGTCACGATCTGCGCGACCTGGTCGGCGCCGTACTTCTCGGTGGCGTAGCGGATCATCTCGCCACGCCGGCGCTCGTCGAAGTCCATGTCGATATCGGGCATGGACACCCGGTCGGGGTTGAGGAAGCGCTCGAAGATCAGGCCGTGTTCCAGCGGGTCCAGTTCGGTGATTCCCAGCGCCCAGGCGATGAGCGCTCCCGCCGCCGACCCGCGACCAGGCCCCACCCGGATGCCATTCTCCTTGGCGTGGCGGACCAGGTCGGCCACGACGAGGAAGTAGCTCGGGTACCCCATTTGGTTGATCACGGAGATCTCGTAGTCGGCCTGCTGCCGGTGGGTCTGCGGGACAGGATGCGGGGCGAACCGCTGTTGCAGCCCGCGCAGGACCTCCTTGGCCAGCCAGGACTCCTCGGTCTCACCGTCCGGGACGTCGAAGCGTGGCATGAGGTTGGCCGAGTCGTCGAACTCGACGTTGCACCGCTGCGCGATGAGCAGTGTGTTGTCGCAGGCCTCGGGCAGTTCCGACCACACCGCACGCATCTGCTCCGGGGACTTCAGGAAGTACCCGGAGCCGTTGAAGCGGAACCGCTTCTCGTCGTTCACGGTGGCCCGGGTCCCGATGCACAACAGGACGTCATGGGCCGCGGCATCCTCCTCACGCACGTAGTGCAGGTCGTTGGTGGCCACCAGCGGGAGGTCCAGTGTGCGCGCGATCCGCCGCAGGTCCTCACGGTGGCGCCGCTCGATGTCCAGGCCGTGGTCCATCAGTTCGCAGTAGAAGTTGCCGGCCCCCAGGATGTCCCGGAAGTCGGCCGCGGCTGCCAGGGCCCGCTCGTACTGCCCCGATCGCAGCCACATGTTCACCTCGCCGCTCGGGCAGCCCGTCGTGGCGATGAGGCCTTTGCCGTACCGGTCGAGCAGCTCCCGGTCGAACCGGGGCTTGCGGTAGTACCCCTCGATGCTGGCCATGCTCGACAGCCGGAAGAGGTTGTGCATCCCCTCAGTCGTCTCGGCCAGGACCGTCATGTGGGTGTAGGCCTGCTTGCCCTTCGAGGCGGGCACGCCGTCCTCGCCGACGTCGTCACCGGGCACGTCGCCGAAATCGTACGGTGCTCTGGTGTGCCGGCCCTGGGGCGCGTAGTACCCCTCGATGCCGATGATCGGCTTAACCCCGTACTTCTGGCCCTTCTTGTAGAAGTCGTAGGCGCCGAACACGTTGCCGTGGTCGGTCATCGCGATGGCTGGCATCTCCAACCGGGCAGCCTCCGCGAAGAGATCGTCGAGGCGGGCAGCACCATCAAGCATCGAGTACTCGGTGTGCACGTGCAGATGCACGAACGAGTCCGACATGGATCACCTCGACGAGTGCGTGAACGGGTCTCCAGACTAAGCCGACGTCATGACACCGCGGGATCGCGACGCGCCCGCCGGTGGTCATGCCTCTCGGATCACCTCGAGGGCGCGGGCGAGGTCGTCCGGGTAGGCACTGGTGAACTCCACCGGACGGCCGGAAGCGGGATGCCGGAATCCCAGGCGCACGGCGTGCAGCCACTGCCGGTGCAGCCCGAGGCGCTGGGCGAGGACCGGGTCTGCGCCGTACGCCGTGTCGCCGCAGCACGGGTGGTGCAGGGCCGACATGTGCACGCGGATCTGATGGGTCCGCCCGGTCTCCAGAGTCACCTCCAGCAACGACGCGAAGCGGTGGCCCTCGAGCGTCCGGTAATGGGTGACGCTCGGCCGGCCGCCGGCCACGACGGCGAACCTGTGGTCGTGGCGGGGGTCGCGGGCGATCGGGGCGTCGACGGTCCCGGTGGCCGGGTCGGGATGGCCCTGGACCAGCGCGTGGTACACCTTGTCGACCCGGCGCTCCTTGAAGTCCCGTTTCAGCGCCGAATACGCCCGCGCGGACTTTGCGACCACCATGACCCCGCTGGTGCCCACGTCGAGCCGATGCACGACACCCTGCCGCTCATCGGCTCCGACCGCGGCGATCTGGAAGCCACCCCGGGCCAGGGCGTCCACCACCGTCGGACCGTCCCAACCGGGGCTGGCATGGGCGGCCATGCCCACCGGCTTGTCCACCACGATCAGGTCGTCGTCGACGTACAGGACCGGCAGGTCCATGGCCGGTGGCGGTACGGCAATCACGTCGAGGTCCTGCACGATGACAGTCTGGTCGGCCAGCACCCGCGAGGACTTCGGCACCAGCTCCCCATCGACGGTGACCTGGGCATGGTCCACGAGATCAGCGGCCCGGCTGCGGGACACACCCAGCATCCGCGCCAGCGCCTGATCCAGGCGCTGGCCGTCGAGGCCGTCCGGCACGGGGTACGTGCGCTCGCTCATGCGGCCGCGGCGTCGGCCGGCTCGTGGCGGGGCCGGTCGTAGGGGACGTTGAACAGGCTCAGGGCCACGATCAGGATCGCCGCGGTCACCAGACTCATGTCCGCCGCGTTGAACACCGGCCAATTCGGCAGGCGCAGGAAGTCGACGACGTGGCCCTGCAAGGGGGCCGGTTCCCGGAACACGCGGTCGATGAAGTTGCCCACCGCCCCGCCCAGCATCAGTCCCAGGGCCACCGCCCACCACATGGACACCAACCTGGTCGACATGCGCACCAAGACCACAACCACGGCCACCGCCACCAGGCTGAAGACAATCGTGGCTCCCCCGCCCAGGCCGAAGGCTGCGCCAGGATTGCGCACGAAACTGAACCGCAGCAACTCCCCGACGATCTGGCGATCGGGCTGACCCTCCAGCGTGGCCACCGCCCACGCTTTGCTCAACTGGTCGACCAGGATCACGGCCGCCGCCGTGGCCCACGCGACCAGCACGGCCGGATGCCTCATGCCGCCCACGGTAGACAGGCCGGGCCGGCCCGGGTCGGGCAGGGGCTCTGGTGGAGACCGCCACAAATGGGCGATCACCAGTACTGCACTTCGGCCATCTGCCCAGTTGTGGTTCGTGGGGCGACCGTTTTGACCGACTTATCCCGTTCGCGGTGACCACAACTGGGCGGAATGAGCCCTTGGCAGCCCAGTTGTGGTCACCCCCGCCCCTGCAGAAGCCCGGCCCAACCGTGCGCGAGGTCCGCGGGCGGGTCGGCGATCTCGACGACCTTGCTGCGAGCGGTGCGACCCGCGACGATGGCGATCCGGGAGCGGGGCACCCCGAGGGCCTGCGCCAGGGCGACCACCACGGCGGCATTGGCCTTGCCATCGGCGGCGCGTGCCGTCACGCGAACCACCAGGGCGGGGGGTTCGCCGTACTGCCCGCCGACGGCCGTGCGACTGGCCCCGGGCCTGACCCGGATGGATCCCCGGAAGGGCCGACCGCTCACGCGGCCACCGTACGACCCGGTAGCGACCACCACGTCGCTACCCTCGAAGGGAGTCCTAAGAAGGAGCCGAATGTACCGACAGGTGCCCGCGAAGATCGACCTGCCCGCGATGGAACGCGAAATCATCACGTTCTGGCAGAAGAACGACGTCTTCCACCGCTCCCTGCAACAGACCGCCGACGGCCCGCAGTGGACGTTCTTCGAGGGACCGCCCACCGCCAACGGGACCCCCGGCGTGCACCACATCGAGGCGCGGGTGTTCAAGGACCTCTACCCCCGCTATCGGACGATGAAGGGGTACCACGTGCCCCGCAAGGCCGGCTGGGACTGCCATGGCTTGCCGGTGGAGCTGGCGGTCGAACGCGAGCTCGGTTTCAACGGCAAACCCGACATCGAGGCCTACGGCATCGGTGAGTTCAACCTGCGGTGCCGGGAGTCCGTCCTTCGGCACGTGGATGCCTTCTCCGAGATGACCGCCCGCATGGGCTACTGGGTCGACATGGACCAGGCGTACTGGACGATGTCACCGGAGTACATCGACAGCGTGTGGTGGTCGTTGAAGAAGATCTTCGATGACGGCCTGCTCGAACAGGACCATCGCGTCTCCCCCTACTGCCCCCGCTGCGGGACCACGCTCAGCGATCACGAACTGGCGCAGGGGTACGAAACCGTCGTGGATCCCTCCGTGTTCGTGACCTGCGAGGTCCTCGACGGCGATCTCGTTGAGAGCTTCCCCGGTGTGCAGTTGCTGGTGTGGACCACCACGCCCTGGACGTTGGTGTCGAACACCGCCGTGGCGGTCTCGCCGGAGGCAACGTACGTGGTGGCGCGCAGCGGAGATCGGACCCTGGTCGTCGCAGAGGACCTGCTCGGGGCCACCCTCGGAGACGACGCGCAGATCCTGCACCGGCTCGCGGGCAGCGACCTGCAAGGGGTCCACTACCGCCCGCCCTTCGACCTCGTCGACATCCCGGACGCTCACTTCGTGATCCTCGGTGATTTCGTGACCACCAGCGACGGTTCCGGGATCGTGCACCTGGCCCCGGCGTTCGGTGCCGACGACCTCGCCGTGTGCCGGGCCTACAACCTCCCGGTCGTCAACCCGGTGCGCACCGACGGCACGTTCGACGAATCGCTCGCCCTGGTGGGTGGCCAGTTCTTCAAACACGCCGACGAGGACCTCGTGGCCGACATGGCGGCCCGCGGACTGCTGTTCAAGCGGGTGCCGTACGAGCACGCCTACCCCCACTGCTGGCGGTGTCACACACCGCTGATCTACTACGCGCTGCCGTCCTGGTACATCCGCACCACGGCGGCCAAGGACGCCCTGCTCGCCCAGAACGAGGCGACGAACTGGTACCCGGAGACGATCAAGTGGGGTCGTTACGGGGACTGGCTGCGCAACAACATCGACTGGGCGTTGTCGCGGTCGCGCTACTGGGGCACCCCGCTGCCGATCTGGCGGTGCGACAACGACCATCTCACCGCGGTCGGCTCGCGCGCCGAACTGTCCCGGCTCGCCGGCGACGACCTCAGCGCGATCGACCCCCACCGGCCGTACGTCGACGACATCACCATCGACTGCCCGCAGTGCGACGCGACGGCCACCCGCGTGCCCGAGGTGATCGACTGCTGGTACGACTCCGGGGCCATGCCGTTCGCCCAATTCGGCTACCCCGCGGCCAACGCTGAGGAGTTCGAGCAGTCCTACCCGGCGGACTTCGTCTGCGAGGCCATCGACCAGACCCGCGGCTGGTTCTACACCCTCATGGCGGTGGGGACCCTCGTGACCGGGCAGAACGCCTACCGGAACGTGCTGTGCCTCGGGCACATCCTCGACGCCGAGGGCCGCAAGATGAGCAAACACCTGGGCAATGTGCTGGAGCCGATCCCGCTGATGGATGCGCAGGGCGCCGACGCCCTGCGCTGGTTCATGCTCGCCTCAGGCTCCCCGTTACAGGCCCGCCGGGTCAGTGCGGAGGCCATGCAGGAGGTCGTCAGCAAAGTGCTGTCGACCCTGTGGAGCACCGCGTCCTTCCAGGCGCTGTACGGCGGGTTGGCCGAGTGGGAGCCCGGCCGGACCGCCGAGCCGACCCTCATGGACCGGTGGGCGCTGTCGCGCACCCACAGCACGGTGCGGGCGGTGGATGCCGCGCTGGACCAGTTCGACTCCCAGACCGCTGGGCGCCTCATCGCCGAACTGATCGACGACCTGTCCAACTGGTACGTGCGCCGCTCGCGGCGGCGGTTCTGGGACGCGGACCCGGCGGCACTGCAGACGCTGCACGCCTGCCTGCGGGACGTGGTCCTGATCATGGCGCCGTTCACGCCGTTCATCACCGAGCGGCTGTGGCAGGACCTGTTCGCGCGCTCCGAGGAGGTCGACAGCGTGCACCTGGCAGCCTGGCCGGCCGTGGCCGACGACCTCATCGACCCCGATCTCGAGGCCCGGATGGCCCTGGTCCGCCGGTTGGTCGAGTTGGGCCGCGCCGCCCGCGCCGAATCCGGCATGAAGATCCGGCAGCCGCTCTCGCGGGCCCTGGTGGCCGCCGAACGGTGGCCGGAGCTCGATGAGCAGGCGCGCACGCAGATCGCCGAGGAACTCAACGTGCTGTCCCTGGAGTCGCTGGCGGACGCCGGTGCCGTCGTGGAGGTCAGCGTCAAGCCCAACTTCCGCACCCTCGGCAAGCGGTTCGGCAAGCGCACACCTGTGGTCGCCGCGGCCATCACAGCGGCCGATCCCGCCCGGCTGGCGGCCGCCGTGCGCCTAGGTGAAGGTCAGGTCGAGGTTGAAGGTTCGCCCGTTTCGCTGACGATCGACGACGTGATCGTGACAGAAGTCCCCCAGGAGGGGTGGACCGTGGCCAGTGGGGGCGGCGAATCCGTCGCGCTGGACCTGCATCTCGACGACCGGCTCCTGGTCCTGGGGACCGCTCGCGACATCGTGCGGACACTGCAGCAGGCGCGCAAGGACTCCGGCTTCGAGGTCACCGACCGCATCACTGTGTTGTGGCAGTCCGACGACGAACGGGTCGAGCAGGCGTTCGCTGAACACGGCGACATGATCGCAGGAGAGGTGCTGGCCACCGAGATCGTCGAAGCGGCGGCACCGGCGGCGATGGATCTGTCGGACCCGGACCTGCGCGTGGCGCTGCGGCGGGGCTAAGGCACCGACCGGTCAGAACCTCGCCACCACGGCGATGAGGATCTGCAGGCCGATGAACAGCACGAGGAACGCCACGTCCAAGGCGATCCCGCCGAAGCGGATCGGGGGGATGATGCGGCGCAGCAAGCGCAGGGGCGGATCGGTCAGTGTGTAGATGATCTCGGCGATGATCAGGACGACGCCCTTCGGCTGCCAGTCCCGGGCGAGCATCTGCACGATGTCGAAGACCAAACGCCCGATGAGCACCAGCAGGTAGAGGCCAGAGGACGTTGACGATGACGCTGGCGACCGGGCTCACGTCACGAGCCTAAGAGATCAGTGCGGACCGCACGGAGGCAGTGACCTCCACACCCTTCGGCGTGAGCAGGAACACCTTGCCCCCGATGCGCTCGATCGTTCCCTGCAGACCGAAGGTCAGCCCCGAGGCGAAGTCGATCATGCGCTTGGCGTCGTCCGCGGTAAGACCGGACAGGTCCATCGAGACCACGTCACCGGCACGGAATCCTTCACCGATGGAACGCACGTCCGCGTACGCCGACGGACTCATCCGGACGACGTCGTAGGCCGCCTCGATCCGGCGCGGACCGGAGGTCGGCGCGAACGCTGTGCTGCTCTGCTCCACCGCGATGTCGGAACGGGCCGTCGAGGAGCGCTCAACGCGCTCGTGGCGCTCGTCGTACTCGAATCCGTAGTCGTCCTCGGCGAGCCCGAGGTACACGGCGACTTTCTGGCGCAAGGTGCTCAATGCGCTTCTCCTTCGTTGTTCTTCCCGCCCTTAGAAGGACGGTACCCGACGGTTGGCCGACTGCCCATGACAGCCGTGCCTATCCGAAGGTGTGTCGCGCCATACGCCACCGCCACCTCCAGATCCGAACTCATCCCGGCGGAGATGATGTCCGCCTCCGGCACCTGCCCACGCACGTGCGCGGCCACTGCGGCCAGCGCGGCGAACGCCGGGGCCGGGTCCTCCCCCAGCGGGGCCACCCCCATCACACCGCGCAGTCGCAACCCGTCGGCCGCCCTGACAGCCGTCAGCAGCCCGTCCACGCCGGGCGGCGCGACCCCCCCGCGGCCCGCCCGCGCCGGCGGGTCGAGGTTCACTTGGATCAGCACATCCTGGACCTTCCCGGCGGTGTGCGCCGCCTTGTCCAGCGCGCGCACCAGAGAAGTGCGGTCAACGGTGTGCACCAGGTCCGCGTAGCCCACGACGGACTTCGCCTTGTTGGTCTGCAACTGCCCGATGAAGTGCCATGTGAGATCCAGATCGAGGCACTGTGAATGTTTGGCCACGGCCTCCTGGTCGCGGTTCTCGCCGATGTCGTGCACACCGAGGGCGGCGAGGCGGCGCACATCGTCGGCGCCGAAGAACTTGGTCACGACGATCACGCTGGCCGGCGGGCGCCCGGCGGCCGCGCAGGCGACAGCCACCCGCTTCTGCACCGCGTGCAGGTTCTCGGCCAGTTCCCGGGTCCGCGGATCGTCGTTCATGCAGCCCGCCGGATGATGGTCAGTGCCTGCCGGCCGGTGACGCCGTCGCGTCGGTGGGAGTAGAGGCTCGGCTCCTCAGCGGTGCAGCGGTGGTCCCAGCTCGTGTGCACACCGCGACCGGCCAACTGCGCTGCCAGGCCCGCGCGCAGATCCACGGCTGCAGTGCCGCGGCGCTCGACGACGGCTTCCGGGACGACCGCCGCCACTTCGCCGGCCCGCCCCACGTCCACGGGGTAGCACTGCGCGCAGATCACCGGTCCCACGTGTGCCTGTGGATCCTCGAGCGTGGACCCGGCGGCGCGCATCGCCTCGAGAGCCGCGGGCACAACACCCAGTACCAGCCCTTTCCAGCCGCAGTGGACCGCAGCGATCCAGCCGTCCGCGGTGGCGATGCCGATCATCGCACAATCGGCCCCCTGCGCCGCGATGGCCAGCCCCGGCCGGTCCGTCATCAGGCCGTCGCTGCGCGCGACGTCGGGCACGATGCTGTCTACATAGGTGACCGTGGCCGAGTGCGCGGCCCGGGTGAAGACCACCTGGGACACCCCCACTCGCTCAGCCAATGCTGTTCGGTTCGCGCTCACCGCCGCGGGGTCGTCGCCGACGTGCACGGCGAGGTTCCCCAAGGCGAACGCCCCCTGGCTCGCCCCGGCCGTACGGTCGGTGACGAGCCAGGAGGCGTCGTGCAGTGAGCCCGAGGTCACTTCAGGAAGTCGGGGACGTCGAGGTCGTCGGCGTCGTTGCTGGCCGGGGCGTCCTCGAACGACACGGCCCGCGTGGCCGGCGCCAGTGGGCGGCCGACCTCCTGCTTGCTGCTGGACAGATCGATGGCCTCGCGCTGCGGCGCCGTGGCGCTGGAGTGGAAGCCGTCGTTCTGCGACGCCCGCGCCGGCGCGGTCAGGCGCGGCAGCGGCGCCCCGCCGTCGAAGCCGGCAGCGATGACGGTCACGCGGACCTCGTCGCCGAACATGTCGTCGATGACCGTGCCGAAGATGATGTTCGCCTCCGGGTGAGCGGCGTCGGACACCAGCCGGGCCGCCTCGGTGATTTCGTGCAGGCCGAGATCCGCGCCACCTGCAACGCTGAGCAGCACGCCGTGCGCTCCCTCGATGCTGGCCTCCAGCAAGGGTGACGAGATGGCCATCTCGGCGGCGACCTGCGCCCGCTCCTCACCGCGGGCCGAACCGATGCCCATGAGCGCCGAACCGGCGCCCTGCATGACGCTCTTCACGTCGGCGAAGTCGAGGTTGATCAGGCCCGGGGTCGTGATCAGGTCGGTGATGCCGGAGACGCCCTGCAGCAGGACCTGGTCTGCCTGCTTGAAGGCGTCGATCATCGAGATCGTGCGGTCGGCCAGCGCCAGCAGCCGGTCGTTGGGGATCACGATCAGGGTGTCGACCCCCTCGCGCAGGGCGTCGATGCCGCTCTCCGCCTGGGTGGCGCGTCGGCGGCCCTCGAACATGAACGGCCGGGTGACGACACCAATGGTCAGAGCACCGATCTCCTTGGCGATGCGCGCCACGACGGGCGCGCCGCCGGTGCCGGTGCCACCGCCCTCACCTGCGGTCACGAACACCATGTCGGCACCGCGCAGAACCTCGGCGATCTCCTCGGCATGGTCCTCGGCGGCCTTGCGGCCCACCTCCGGATCGGCGCCGGCGCCGAGGCCACGGGTAAGTTCCCGTCCGATGTCGAGTTTCACGTCGGCGTCGGACATGAGCAGGGCCTGCGCGTCGGTGTTCACCGCGATGAACTCGACGCCCTTGAGCCCGAACTCGATCATGCGGTTCACGGCGTTGACGCCGCCACCGCCGATGCCGACAACTTTGATCACTGCGAGGTAGTTCTGGGGAGCGGCCACCAGAAATCCTTTCTCAAGTCGGAGTATCCATCTCAGGTTCAGGTCGAACCCGACATGGCAGCGCAGAGCACGGCAGAGCACACACTGCGCTGTGTTGTCCGGTCCTCGCAGACCGGCTGGGGGAAGTAGCCGCATCGATCGCCATCAACCTCAACTTGAGGTTCACAAACCCCCTGATGCGGGCTCTGCACAGGAGACTAGTACGAGGAATGGCCCGCGCAAGCACTTGTGGGAAAGTGGCGGAGACTTTTTCGCCAGATGTCGGAAAACGGGCGCAATATCGGCATATTTCTAAGGCTGAATGTGAGGTTGAGACTACCGGAGGGGACGTTGGTGGCCAGGTTCCGTGCGACACAATGAGCCCATGGTGCGGGCCGGGAGTGTTGGACTGGCCGCTCTGCTGCTGCTCCCGCTGACCCAGGCATGCACGCCTCCTGGCGAACGTGGTGGTGCCGGCGTCAAGGACTACCCCGCGGTGACGCCACTGCCCATCCCGCCGCTGGCGCAGGCCTCGCATCGCAACGGGCGCACCGTCGTCCCCCTGCGGATCCGCACCGGACGCACCGACTTCGGACAACCGGGGGGACTCGCCGACACCTTTGGCATCAATGGCAGCTACCTGGGTCCGACCATCCGCCTGCACCGCGGTGAGCGGGTGCGTGCGGTCGTGCGCAACTCGCTGGGTGAGATGACCACTCTGCACTGGCACGGGCTACACGTGCCGGCCAAGTCCGACGGCGGGCCTCACTCCATGATCGATCCGGGCCGGACATGGCAGCCGGAATGGACCGTGCGACAACCCGCAGCGACTCTCTGGTACCACTCCCATCCCCACGGGCAGACCGCCCAACAGGTGTACCGAGGTGTGGCGGGGATGCTCATCCTGGATGACCCTGGTGCCGCAGATGCCGGCCTGCCCGGCGAGTACGGCGTGGACGACGTGCCGTTGATCGTGCAGGACAAGAGTTTCACGGCGGACGGACAACTCATCGTCGATCCGGAACCGGCGCAGGGGCCCTCCACCGGATTCCTCGGTGACACCATCGTCACCAACGGCAAGATCGGCACCTACCTCCCGGTGACCACTGAGGCGATCCGGCTGCGACTGCTCAACGCCTCGAACGCCCGCGCCTACGCCTTCGGCTTCAACGACGACCGAACGTTCGACATCGTGGCCTCTGATGGTGGCCTCCTCGCGGGACCAGTTCCAGCGCAGCGCGTCCAGCTCTCCCCCGGCGAACGGGCCGAGATCGTGGTCCGCATGCGGCCCGCAGAGACGGTGCAGCTGAACAGCACGCCGCCCGACCTCGGCACGGGCGCAGATGCCCGCTACAGCGGCGGGACGTTCACCGTCACGGAGCTGAGGGCGGCGGCCACGCTGCGGCCCTCCCCCGCGCCGGCCCCGCAGCTGACCGCCCTCCCGCCGCCAGATCCCACGACCGCCCAGACCACCCGCTCTTTCCGGATCCAGGGCCGGGCGATCAATGGCCGGCCCATGCAGATGGCACGCATCGACCTGGCAGTGCCTGTGGACACCCCGGAGATCTGGGAGGTCACCAACCAGGACCGGCAGCCGCACAACTTCCACGTGCACAACGTGCAGTTCCGGATCCTGTCGCGGGACGCGGATCCGCCCCCGCCGGAGTTGGCGGGTTACAAGGACACCATGTACGTGGCGCCCCAGTCGACCGTGCGGATCCTCGTGCGGTTCACCGACTACGCCGACCCGGGAATGGCCGTACATGTTCCACTGCCACCTGCTGCTGCACGAGGACATGGGCGTGATGGGGCAGTTCGTGGTGGTGAAGCCGGGCCAGAGCGCGGGACACCCCCCGCACGGCATGGCCATGTGACCTCAGTCGGCCACGACCCCCCCGGGGGTCTCCGCAGCTGCGACGCTCGGCGTGGGGGTCGGGGTGGGAGTGTCCAGCCCCGCTTCCGGGGAGGCGGCCGGTGTGGGCGCGACCGACCCCTGCGGGCTGGCCGACGGCGACGGAGTCGCCGGGATCGGCGGGCCGTCGGCCGTGGTGGGGGTGTCCGGGTTGGACACGTCGTACCAGCCGGAATCGGTGCCCAGCAGCACCGACAACACCGCGGACTTGTAGTCGGAATCCGCCGCTGAGCCCCAACTCACCACGGCCTGCGACTTGCGCAGTTGCAGCATCAGGCTGTTCGGTGACTCCGCGGAGATCGAGGCGACGCGGGCACGCACCTGCTGCGACATCCCGGCCAGCGCCTGCAGCATGGCCGTGTTCGCGGCCTCGTCCGGGGAACGTTCGACGGTGGGAAGGTCCTTGGGCTTCTCGGATGCCACGGCGAACGCAGCACCGTTCTCGTCGAGTAGTTCCCACCCATCTGCGGCCTTCTGCATTGCCACCGCGGTGCGTTCGGACACCGTGATGACAACGGTCCGTGGCCACTGCCGGTGCACGTCCACCGACGCCACCTGCGGGAGATCCGAGAGCCGCGCGGTGGCCGCGCGCACGTCCACGCGCATCATGGGGGTTCCCTTGGGAATGCCTGCCACGCTCACCAGTTGCCCAGGATCCATGGAGGTAGTACCTTCCACTTTCACTGCAGACACGCCCATGGCACCGGTCCAGCCCGCCGCATAGACCGCTGCCCCGCCTGCGACCAGCACCGCAGCCCCGGCGACAACCCACTTGCGACGCGATGCCGGCGCCCCGGTGTGCTCCTGCTTGGGCTCGGTGATGGTCACGGTCCCACCTCGTCCAGAGTGCGTGCCAGCAGGTCGAGCACCTCGGGGATCAGCAGGCTGATGTCCCCGGCCCCCAGCGTCATGATCATGTCGCCGGAGTGCGCATCTGCGACCAGACGGGCAGCCACCGCCGACCAGGAGGGCTCGAACACGACCTGCTCGGCGGGCAAGGGGACCGCATCGGCCATGCCCTGACCGCTGGCTCCGGGGATCGGCTCCTCGCCCGGCGCGAAGACCTCCAGGACGACGACGAAATCGGCCAGGCCGAGGGCGGCGCCGAACTCGTCGAGGTACATGGCCGTCCGGTAGTAGTGATGGGCCTGGAACGCCACGCGGATGCGCCCGGCCCCCACGACTGCGCGCGCAGCGCGCAACGTGGCCGCGATCTCCGTCGGATGGTGCGCATAGTCGTCGAACACCCGCACCCCGGCCACCTCACCGCGGAACTCGAAACGCCGCCGCGTGCCGACGAACTGCTCCACCCCGGCCGCCACCTCCTGCGGGGGCAGGCCCAGACCCACGGCCGCGACCACTGCGGCGGTGGCGTTGAGCACGTTGTGCAGGCCGGCGACCCCGATGCGGCAGGTGACGTCGCCGAGTGACGGTCCCTGCACCCGGAAGACCGACCCGTCTGGCGTCAGATCCTCGACGTGGATGCGGTAGTCGCTGTCCTCGGCCACCCCGTAGGTGCGCACATCCACGCCAGCAGCCCTGGCGGCAAGAGCCAGTGCGGCGGACCCCGGGTCGTCCTGACAGACGACCAGGTAGCCGCCACGACCGCCGATCGCCGTGGCGAAGTCGTGGAACCCGGCGGTCATGGCCTCCGCGGTCCCCCAGTAATTGAGGTGGTCGGGTTCGACGTTGGTCACGATCCCCACCCGGGCATCGAGGCGCAGGAACGACCCGTCGCTCTCGTCGGCCTCGACCACGAAGGCCTCACCGGTACCCAGGTGCGCGTTGGCTCCGGAGTCGTTGAGTTCGCTGCCGATGGCGAAGGAGGGATCCTGGCCACAGGCCTGCAGGATGACCGTGAGGATGGATGTCGTCGTCGTCTTACCGTGGGTGCCTGCAACGGCAAGGACGGTCCGGCCGGTCATGGTCATGGCCAGCGCCACGGACCTGTGCAGCACGGGGATACCGCGCTCGCGGGCCGCGCGCAGTTCGACGTTGGACTCCCCGATCGCGGTGGACACGACCACGGCACCGACCTCGCCGACGTTCGCGGGGTCGTGCCCGACCGTGCACTGCGCGCCCAGCGCCCGCAGGGCGTCCAGGCGCCGGGAGTCCTTCGCGTCGGACCCGCTGACCCGCACGCCGCGGGCCAGCAGCAGCCTGGCCAGTGCACTCATCCCGGCGCCACCGATGCCCAGGATGTGCACCGACTCGGGGATCTCGGTCACCTCACGTTGCTCGTTCACGTCTCACCCTTCGCGGCCGCCGCGAACACCATGTCCGCGAGTCGGGCCGCCGCATCCCGCACGCCCTGACGGGCTGCGTTCTGCGACATCTCATCCAGTCTGCCTGGCGAGGTGACGACCGGGAGCACAGCCCTGGCCAGCGTGTCGCCGTCCAGCGCAGCATCGTCGATCAACAGGCCCCCGTCGGCGGCCACGACCGGCGCCGCGTTGAACCGCTGCTCACCGTTGCCGATGGGCAGCGGAACGTACAACGCGGGCAGTCCGACAGCTGCCAGTTCCGCACACGTCATGGCGCCGGCCCGGCATACGGCCATGTCCGCGGCCGCGTACGCGTCGTCCATGCCGTCGATGTAATCCACGGCGTGGTAACCGGGAAGATCGGCGACGCCGGCCACCTGATCGCCGTTCCTCGCGCCGAAGGCGTGCAGGACCTGCACCCCCGCCCGTGTCAACGCCGGCGCCGCGGCAACGGCGGCGGCGTTCAGCGAACGGGCACCCTGTGATCCACCGAAGACCAGCAGGCAAGCGCGGTCGGGGTCCAGACCCCACCGGGCACGCGCAGCGGATCGGCGTGCAGCCCGGTCCAGGTGGGCGATGCTCTCGCGCAATGGGATGCCGATACGGACCGCGCCGGGGAGGCTGCCGGAGGTCGCCTCGGCGACGAACGGGGTGAAGCGCCGCCCGATCCGGTTGGCGAGCCCGGCTTTCGCGTTGGCCTCATGGACCACGATCGGTACCCGGCCGCGAGCCGCCAGGTACGCCGGCAGCGCCACGAACCCCCCGAATCCCACGACGACCTCGGCCCGTCGATCGGCGAGCACCTCCCGGCACCTGTCGACGGCGGTGCGCAACCGACCCGGCAGTGTGAGCAGGTCCGCAGACGGTCGCCGCGGCAGGGGCACCCGGGGAATCAGGTCGAGTTCGTAACCGCGGGCGGGGACGAGCCGGGTCTCCAGCCCCTCGGCCGTGCCCAGCGCCGTGACAACCGCATCGGGATCGGCGCGACGTACGGCGTCCGCGAGGTTCAAGGCGGGCTCGACGTGCCCGGCCGTTCCTCCGCCGGCCACCACCACCCGCAGTCCGCGGCTCAGTGGTGCCCCCTGCGCCGCAGGAGCCGTGTCCGGGAGTCCCCGCGTCGTGACTGCAGCGCCGTGGCCGCCTGCGGTTCCGCACGGGCGAAGGCCAGCAACACACCGATGGCACACAGACACATCAGCAGCGACGACCCACCGTAGGAGACCATCGGCAACGGCAGGCCGGTGACGGGAAGCAGACCGAGCACCGCGCCGATGTTGATCAGTGCCTGGCCCACGATCCACGCCAGGATCCCGCCGGTCGCGAGTCGGACGAACAGATCGTCGGAGGAGCGAGCGACCCGGACGGCCACGATGGCGATGATCGCGAACATCAGCAGGACGCTGATGCTGCCGATGAGACCGAGTTCCTCGCCGATGACCGCGAAGATGAAGTCGGTGTGCGCCTCGGGCAGCCCGCCCCACTTCTCACGGCTGGCTCCGAGCCCGGTCCCGAACAGCCCGCCAGTGGACAGCCCGTACTGCCCGTGGATCACCTGGTAGCCCGCACCGCTCGGATCCGAGGCAGGATCCAGCCAGGTCCGGAACCGCTGCATGCGGTAGGCCACCGTGACCGAGGCCAGTCCGACCAGCAGCACCAGCGCGCCGAACGCCGCCCCGAACACCCGCGCCGGGGCACCGACGATGAACAACAGGCTGGCCAGGATCGGGAACATGACAATGGTGGTGCCCAGATCGCCCTCGGCGACGATCAGCACCACGATCAGGCCCCACACGGGCAGCAGCGGAACGAGCAGATGCCGCCACTCGTGGATCACCTTCTGCTTGCGCGCGAGGAGGTCGGCACCCCAGATGATGACGGCGAGTTTGGCCAATTCGCTGGGCTGGAACTGGAACGGTCCGCCGAAGGAGATCCAGTTGCGCTGACCGAAGACCGACACCCCGATGCCCGGCACGAAGACCAAGAGAGGCCCACCACAGCCGCGATCATGAGGAAGGGCGCGGCCCTCCGGATCCCGGTCACCGATGCCCGGGAGATGAGCACCATCGACGCCAGGCCGGCACCGGCGAACATGAGTTGTTTCTGGGTGACCGTGAGGCCCACACCCTCGCCGGCGGCATACGTGACCACGTTGCTCGCCGAGAACACCATGACGATCCCGAGCACGAGCAGCAGCATGGTGGTGCTCAGCAGTAGCGCGTAGTTGGCCAGCGGATGGTTCCACCAGCGCCGAAGCGTCTCCCCGCCTGGGATCACATGCCAGGCCCCCGCCGACTGATCGGGGGGCCGTCGGCGCGTGGTCGCGGTGTGGTTGGTGGTGGGCATCACGACTCCATGCCGGCCACGGCTGCTGCGAAGGCCCGCCCCCGCTGGGCGTAGTCGCTGAACATGTCCCATGATGCGCATCCCGGCGCCAGCAGAACCGTGTCCCCCGGTCGGGCCAGCCCCGCGGCCCGTCGCACCACTTCCTGCATTGCACCAGTGTCCGTGGCCCCGACCTCTTCCACCGGCACATCCGGTGCGTGTCGCCGCAGTGCCTCGCGGATCCGGTCCCGGTCGGCCCCGAGCAGCACGACAGCCCGCAGACGGCCCGCGTGGCTGATCACCAGGTCATCGAATGTCTGCCCCTTGGCCAGCCCACCGGCGATCCACACGACCGACTCGTAGGCCCGCAGGGACATGTCCGCGGCATGCGCGTTGGTCGCCTTCGAGTCGTCGATGTACAGCACCTCGTCGACCCGGCCGACCTCGGCGATGCGGTGCGCGGCCGGCTCGAAACGGCGCAGACCGTCGCGCACGTGTCGGGGATCAATGCCGAAGGACCGGGCCAGTGCGGCAGCCGCGAGGGCGTTGGCGATCTGATGCGGAACCGGTGGCTGGACATCGCCGGTAGTGGCCAGTTCCAGCGCGTGGCTCGCGCGCTCCTGCAGGAAGGCGCGGTCGGCGAGGAGGTTGTCGACCACCCCCACCTCCGATCGGTCCGGAATACCGAGGGTGAAGCCGATCGCGCGGCAGCCCTCGACGACCTCGGCCTGCTCGACCATGCGGATCGTCGCCTCGTCCTGCGCGTTGTACACGCAGGACACCTGGGTGCGCTCGTAGACCCGGGCCTTCGCGTTGCGGTAGTCCTCGAAGGAGCCGAAGAAGTCGACATGATCCTCGGCGAGGTTCAAGCAGGCCGCGGAGTGTGGGGACACGGTGTGCACGAAAGGCAACTGGGGGGCACCCACTTCCACGGCCAGCACGTCGAAGGGTTCCGGGTCCAGCACCGCGGAGACCAGGCTCACGCCGATGTTGCCGACGGCGTCGGTACGCAGCCCGGCGGCGCGCAACATCGAGGCCAGCATCAGCGTGGTCGTGGTCTTGCCGTTGGTGCCGGTGACGAACAACCAGGGCGCCCCGTCCGGGTCGCGCAGCCGCCACGCCAGTTCCAGTTCACCCCAGACCGGCATGCCCGCGGCCAGCGCCGCAGTGGTGATCGCAGCCGACGGCGGCAGGCCCGGCGACACCACCAGCAGGTCCGCGTCGGGCAGCGAAGAGCCATACCCGAGTCGGACCGTGGCACCGAGCACGTCGAGGATCTGTGCCTTGTTCTGCTGGTCCGGGCCGTCTTTGTCATCGACCACCGTCACATGCGCGCCGCGCTGCAGCAGCCCGTCAGCACAGGCGAACCCGGCGATCCCCAGCCCGGCGACCACCACCTGCAGCCCGGACCAGTCCGCACGTCCCGGCGGGGGGAGATCCGTCACAGCCGCACCCATTCCGCGTAGAACAACGACAGCGCCGCAGCCACGAACAGCGCCTGCACGATCCAGAACCTCACCACGATGGTCACCTCTCCCCACCCCTTCATCTCGAAGTGATGGTGCAGCGGCGCCATGCGGAACATCCGCTTGCCGGTGAGTTTGTAACTGCCGACTTGGCCGATGACCGACAGCGCGACAATCACGAACAGCCCACCCATCAGAGGCAGCAGCAGCTCGGTGCGGCTGAGAATGGCCAGCGCGGCGATGCCGCCGCCGAGCGCCAGCGAGCCGGTGTCGCCCATGAAGATCTGTGCCGGGGAGGCATTCCACCAGAGGAACCCCACGCACGCGCCGGCCATGGCCGCGGCCACGACCGCCAGGTCCAGCGGGTCGCGCACGTCGTAGCAGCGGACGAAGCGCCCGAAGGAGCAGTTCTGACCGTACTGCCACACCCCCAGCAGGGTGTAGGCCATGAAGGTGATCGCACTGGCCCCAGCGGCCAAACCGTCGAGGCCATCGGTCAGGTTGACCGCATTGGTGGCGGCGGTGATGAGTAGCCAGACCCACAGCACCAGCAGGACTGTGGGCAGCACAATCGGGGTGTCGCGCACCAAGGAGACCGCGTTGGACGCCGGCGTTCGCCCGTACTCGTCGGGCCACAGGGTGGTGCCGTACGCGAACGTCAGCGCGACGACCGCCTGACCGATGAGCTTGGTGCGCGCCCGGATGCCGGTCGAGCGCTGCTTGAAGATCTTCAGGTAGTCGTCCGCGGCGCCCACCAGGCCGAGCCCGACGATGAGGTAGATGGCCAGCAACCCGGACGCCGATGGCAGTTGCCAGGCGTACAGATGGCTCACCGTGTACCCGACGAGCAGGGCGATGAGGATGGCCAGGCCACCCATGGACGGGGTGCCGCGCTTGCCCTCGTGCTCGGGGTACGGCACACCCTCGGTGGAGACCCGGATCGCCTGGGAGTAGCCGTGGCGCTGCAGGAATCGGATCAGCAGCGGCGTGCCGAGCAGCGTGACCAGCAGGGCGACCAGCCCGGCGATGACGACCAGTTTCACGGGGCCTCCCCCAGCAATGCCTCAGCGACGCGCTCCAGTCCGATGGCGCGCGAAGCTTTCACCAGCACGACGTCACCGGGTCCACCTCCGGGCCAGCACCTCGATCGCCTCATCGACGCTGCTGACCGCCACCGACTCCTCGCCCCAGGACCCCTCGTGTGCGGCTCCCATGTGGATGGGTCGGGCGCCTGGACCGACAGCGATGAGCCGGGAGATGTTCAGGCGCACACACAGCCGCCCGATCGCATCGTGTTCGGTGGCCGATGTGGGGCCGATCTCGCGCATCTCCCCGAGGACGGCCCAGGTGCGCCTGCCCCGTCCCATGGCTGCCAGCGCACGCAGCCCCGCGGCCATGCTCTCCGGGTTGGCGTTGTACGCGTCATTGATGACCGTTACGCCCGACGACGACTGCCCGACCTCCATGCGCCACCGGCTGTCCAGAGCGACCCCCTGCAGACTGTCCGCCGCCTGCCGGAAGTCGAGCCCGAGGGCGACCGCCGCGCCACCGCGGCGGCCATGTTGAACCCCTGGTGCTCGCCGTACAACGCCGGCTCGATGCGCACCGACTGCCCGGCGTGGTCAAGGGTGACCACCGGGTGTCCGTCCTGCAGGTCGAGGGCCGTGATCCGGACGTCGGCGTCCGGGGCCCGCCCGAACGTCACCACCCGACCGGGTGCTGCCGCAGCCTGAGCCATGACGCGCGAATCGTCGGCGTTGAGCACGGCGACGCCGTCCGGTCGCAGAGCCGCGAGGATCTCGGACTTGGCCTCGGCGATGCCCTCCTGGCTGCCGAACTCCGACAGGTGAGCCTGGCCGACGTTCAGGAACAGCGAGACGTCCGGTGGTGCGATGCCGCACAGGTAGTGGATGTGACCGGTTCCGCGCGCACCCATCTCCGCGACTAGGTACCGGGTGTCGACGGTGACCTCGTAGACGGTACGGGGCAGTCCCAGTTCGTTGTTGAAGGAGCCCTGCGGCGCCACAGTTGCGGCGAACGCCGACAGCACAACTCGCAGGAGGTCCTTGGTGCTCGTCTTCCCGGACGAGCCGGTGAGGGCCACGACCCGAAGGTCCGGACACCCGTCGATGACGGCCCGGGCCAGTCGTCCGGCTGCGGTCACCGTGTCCTCGTGCACGAGGATGTGCGGTCCGTCGACGGGCCGGGAGACCAGAGCAGCCGGGCTCCCCGCGGCAAGTGCACTGCCGACATGGTCGTGGCCGTCGTGGGTCTCACCCTTCACGGCGATGAACAGGGCACCCGCCGTTGCCTGGCGGGAGTCCGTCACCACGGCATCGATCAGCACGTCGCCGGGAACACCGGAAAGTGACCCGCCAGTGGCCCGCGCCACCTCCTGCACCGTCAGGGGGATCACGGGCGTGCACCCAGGGCCGCCCGCGCGACGTCGCGGTCGTCGAACGGCTGCACGACACCGGCGATCTCCTGGCCCGTCTCGTGGCCCTTCCCGAGGATGATCACCGTGTCCGCTGGCGAGGCGGCCGCGATCACCCGGTGGATGGCGTCCGACCGGTCGCCGATCTCCGTCACGTCCGCGCCCGCCACTTGGTGCGCTCCACGCAGAACCGCGGCCCGGATGACCGCCGGGTCCTCCGAGCGGGGGTTGTCGTCGGTGACGACCACATGATCGGCCAGGCGCGCGGCGATCTCACCCATCGCCGGGCGCTTGATGGCGTCCCGATCTCCTCCGCACCCGATCACACACCAGATTCTGCCCTGCGTCAGGCCGGCGATGGCATGCAACGCCCGTTCCACGGCGTCGGGTGTGTGTGCATAGTCCACGATGACCGCCGGTTGCGCACCCACGACCTCCATGCGCCCGGGAACGCCGTGGAAGGACGACAGTGCGGCTGCGGCAGGCTGCGGGGCGTGACCCGCGGTGACGAGCATCGCCAGCGCGCACAGTGCGTTCGCCACGTTGAACAGCCCCGGTGATCCGACGCGCACAGTGACCGCCGTCCCCGCGTGAACGGCCTCGAACACCGACCCCGCGGCGTCGGCGCGCACGGAACGGATCGTCCAGTCCGCGGGACCGCTCACGGCGTAGGTGACATGCGGCACGACCACGCTGCCGGCCAATCGGCGCCCCCACTCGTCGTCGGTGTTGATGACGGCGCGGCGGCTGCGCAGCGGGCTGAACAGCGACGACTTGGCAGCGAAGTACTCCGCCATCGTTTCGTGGAAGTCGAGGTGATCGGGGCTCAGATTGGTGAAGGCGGCGATGTCGAACGTGATGCCGTCCACCCGGCCGAGGACCAGCGCGTGACTGGACACCTCCATGGCCAGCGCCAGGACGTCCTCGTCGACCATCAGCGCCATAAGTGCCTGCAGGTCGGGGGCCTCCGGGGTGGTTCGCACCGTGGGCAACCGCCGTGCCCCGATATAGGTGCCCGTGGTGCCGATGAGTCCGACCGGCGTGCCGAGCGCTTCGAGCGCCGCGGCCAGCATGTACGTGACAGTCGTCTTGCCGTTGGTACCCGTCACGCCCAACGTCTGCAGACGGGCCGACGGATCGCCGTACACCGTGGCGCTGACCTCCCCGAGCCGGGCCCGCGGGTCCGCGCAGACCACGATGGGCACGTCCGTCTCGAACATGGCCGCCCCTTGCGGGTCGGTGAGGACGGCCGCAGCGCCATGTGCCACAGCCTGCGGCACGTACCTGGCGCCGTGCGTGCGCGCGCCCGGAAGTCCGGCGTAGAGATCGCCGGGCTGCACCGCCGCCGATGACAGGCTGACGCCGGTGACCGAACCTGCCACCGGGGGGACCCCGAGCAGCGCGCAGATCTCGCTCAGGAGAACCGGCGACGTCGGGTGTCGGGTGAATGGCGCCTCGGACACCGGGGGCTCACTGCCCCAGATCGCTGGAGAAGATCGGCATCTGCGGCGACTTCTTGCCCGATGGGGCGACGTTCATCGCCTGCAGCCCGTGCACCATCACCTCGCGGAACACCGGCCCGCCGGTCAGACCTCCGTACCGGGAGCGTTTGGGGTTCTGCACGATGACCCCGACGACCAATCGGGGGTCGTCGGCGGGCGCCACACCGATGAACGACGCCGTGACGGAGTTGTCGTAGCACCCGCAGGCGTCGTTGATCCGGTAGGCGGTACCTGTCTTGCCTGCCACGCGGTAGCCGGGAATGGCGGCCATCTGGGCGGTGCCCTGCTCGCCGACGACCTGCTCCATCATGCGCATCGTCTGCTTCGCAGCCTTGGCGTCGACGACCGGGATGCCCTCCGGTCGGGGCGCATCCTGGACCCGGCCGTCCGGGCTGATGTAGCTCTTGATCAGCGTGGACGGCATGCGCACACCGTCGTTGGCGACAGTCGCGAACACCGAGGTGGCCTGGATCGCGTTCACAGACAAACCCTGACCGAAGGCGATCGTCGGGAACGAGGTCGGCGACCATTCCGAGGGGGCGGAACGTAACCGTCGGACTCGCCCGGGAACTGCAGTCCGGTCGGCTCCCCGACGCCGAACTTCTTGATGTACTCGTACAGCTTCTCGCCGCCGATGGTCTCCGCGGCCTCGATCGTGCCGGTGTTCGCGGACTTGGCCAGGATGCCCGCCAGCGTCAACTGGTAAGTGGGGTGCGCGTCGTGGTTGCGGAAGACGCTGCCGCCGCGGGTGAAGCTGTACGGCACGGTGAAGACAGTGCGGGGGTTGCCGCCCGCTCGCTGAGCACGGCGGCCATCGTCATGATCTTGCTTGTGGAGCCGGGTTCGAAGACCTCTGTGAGCGCCCGGTTGTTGCGGTTGGCGTCGTTCGCCTGACCCGGGTAGTTGGGGTTCATCGTCGGCACGGACGCAAGGGCCTTGATCTCGCCGGTACGGGGGTCGATGGCCACGACCGTCCCGCTGTCGGCATCGACCTCCTTGACCCGCTGCTCGATGGCCTGCTGGGCCACCCACTGCAGATCGCTGTCGATCGTGAGTTGCACCGAGGTGCCGTCGACCGGGTCCCGTTCGCGTTCCGAGCCGGTGGGGATCTGTCGGCCACCGATGCCGCTCTCGAAGATCTTCTGCCCGTCCTGACCACGCAGTTCCGTGTCGAGCCCGTACTCGAGGCCGGCCCCTGCCTCACCGTCCTCACGGACGTAGCCGAGCACATTGGCGGCCAGTTCGCCGGAGGGGTAGTACCGCTTGGTCGTGCGCTGGCCGAAGACGCCGACGAGGTCCAGCGAGGACACCGCGTCCCACGTTTCCGGGGTGACCTGTTTGGCGATGTAGGCGAAGTGCTTGTCCGTGGTCAGGGCGTCGACGATCTGCTGCTTGGGGATGTTGAGGATCGGTGCCAAGTAGTCGGCGGTGGCGTCCTTGTCGGTCACCAGGCGCGGGTCGGCCGTCACATCGACGGCTTCCACGGACTCCGCCAGCGGCCGCATGTTCGCGTCGTAGATCGTCCCGCGCTTGGCCGGCAGGGTGAACACGGCGGTGCGATCGGCCACCGCGGCCTCGGCCCGCGGCTCGCGGTTCAGCAACTGCAGGTCCACCAGTCGGGCGGCGAAGATCGACAGCACGAACGCGACCCCGAGAGCCAGCAGACGCAGGCGCTTCGACGGATCACCAGGCTCGTAGGTGCGCGCCGCACCCCCGTCACCCGGTCCGTCGAGCCGATCGTTCGGCCGCAACGGGGTCGGGTCGAAGTGCTCACTGGTGTCCTGTCGTGATCGGGGGTCTGTGCCTACTGGCCGGTTATTCCCAAGGGTTGCTCGGTATCCGTCCCGGGCGTGGTTGCCACGCCGGGAGCGGGCGCCGATTGCACCGGCTCCGGGCTGGCCGGCGCCGTGGGCTCTCCGGCTGCGGCCGGGTCGGTGCCACCGACGACCGGGGCGGTGGGGGCCGTGGAGGTCAGCGGCTGACCGGTCGATGGGTCGAGCGGCACCCCGGCGGGGAGGGACTCACCGAGGATCTGGGCGTCCGCCAACCGGATGAACACCGGCGCGGTGGCCGGTACCAGGCCCATCGCCCTGGCTCTCTTGGTCAGCGTGACCGGCGACGATGCGTCCTGGATCTGGGTGCGCAGCAACTGCTCGCGCTGCGCCAGGTCGGCCTTCTGGACACGCAGTTCGTGGGCCCGGAAACTGCCCTTGGCCAGGGCCGTGTTGAGCACCAGCAGCGACAGCAGCCCGATGCTGAGCACCGCGAGCGCACCGATGGCGAAAGCACTGGAACTCATCACACCTGTGCGGCTGGCCCGCTGCGCGGGCAGCGAGCGCTGCAGCACCGTGCGGCGCGAACCCGCGTGGGGTACGACCGTCATGATGCCTCCCGCACCTTCTCAGCGGCACGCAGCCGGACTGAACGAGCCCGTGGGTTCGCCGCAACTTCTGTGTCCGACGCTACCTCCGACCCGCGGGTAATCAGACGAAGCCAGGGCCGCGAGTCGGGCGGGATCACCGGCAGATCGGGTGGTGCGGTGGACTGGGACCCGCCGCGCAGGGCCTGCTTGATCATCTTGTCCTCCAGCGAGTGGTAACTCAAAGCGATGAACCGGCCCCCCAGACGCAGTCGCCGCAGTGCGACCGGCACCGCCTGCTCGAGACTGCGCAGTTCCGCGTTGACTTCGATGCGGATGGCCTGGAAGGTGCGTTTGGCGGGGTGTCCCTTGCGCCGGGCACCGGCAGGAACCCCCGCCTCCACCGCAGCCACGAGGTCGGTACTGGTCTGCAAGGGGCGGCGCTGGACGATCTGTCGTGCGATCCGGCGGGCGAACCGCTCTTCGCCGTACTCCCAGAGGACGCGCGCGAGTTCTGACTGCGGGTAGGTGTTGAGGACCTCCTCGGCGGTGAGTGCGGCGGTGGTGTCCATGCGCATGTCCAAGGGCGCCGGCCGGGCGTACGAGAAGCCACGATCAGTCTGGTCGATCTGCATCGAGGAGACCCCGAGATCGAAGAGCACAGCATCGATCTCCGGGACGTGCTCGGCATCGAGCACTTCACCCATCTGGTCGTACCGGGCGTGGTGGATCGAGGCCCGGTCACCGAAGGGCGCGAGCCGCTGCCGGGCGGCGGCCACGGCGGCCGGGTCGCGATCCAGGCCGATCACCCGCGCGGCCGGGAAGCGCGCGAGCACCGCGGCGCTGTGGCCGCCGAGGCCAGTGGTGGCATCCACCATGACGCGCTCCTGGGTGGGTGAGTCGGTTCCGAGGACGGGGTCGAGGAGGTCGAGGACACGGTTGAGCGCCACGGGTATGTGGGCGGCCTGCTCCACGGGGCCTCCTTCTCTTCGATCGGGGTCTCTGCGCTCCGGTCCCCGTCCGCACGCGGCGGATGGGGCCACCTTGGATCCGGGGAAGTGACCCAAGGTGATGGTGGTTGCCAGGCAACCGGGTCGGGCGTCGGCCGGGGGCCGCAGCGCAGTGGCGGGGGGACGGGGGTCAGAACAGTCCGGGCACCACCTCCTGGGACAGGTCGGCGAACTGCTCGTCCTGCGTGACCAGATAGTCGTTCCACGCCCGTTCGTCCCAGATCTCGACGGTGTGGTGGTTGCCCACCACGACACACTCACGCGCCAGGCCCGCATACTCGCGCAACGTCGGCGGCACGGTGATGCGCCCCTGCTTGTCCGGGACCTGGTCGAAGGCGCTGGAGAACAGCACGCGGGAGTACGCACGGACTGCCGCATTGGACTGTGAGGCCTCCCGGACCCGGGCCGCAGCTGCCTCGAATTCAGCGATCGGCCATAGGACAAGGGACCGGTCCTGACCCTTGGTGAGGACCACGCCGTCCGCCAGGCCGGGGCGGAACTTGGCCGGCAGGATCAGTCGGCCCTTGTCGTCGACCTTGGGGGTGTGCGTGCCGAGGAACATGCGCACACCTCCAGACCCGTGGACCACCTTGGAGCCCCACAGTACTCCATTTCCCTCCACTTAGCACCACTGATCTCCCCACCAGCACCCGCTCACACCACAACTGGGCACGGAGCGGTCAACTCGCGATCATTCCGCCCAGTTCTGGGTCCGATTCGCCCGAAGTACACCGAATCCACTCATCCGGGAGCGCCACAACTGGGCAGCCCCGGACCGCTCGCGCCCACTTGTGGTGCCCAGGCGAGGTCTAATCGAGGCGGATCACCTGGTCGCGACCGGCTGTCTTCGCCGCGTACATCGCCCGGTCCGCGCGGGCGATGAGGGAGTCGACATCGTCGCGGTCCTCGGCCATGGTCACGCCCAGGCTCACCGACACCTGTACGGGGCGTCCATCGAGGTCGAACGGGATTCTGACCGCCTGCCGCACCTTCTCGGCGACCGCAGTCGCGCTCTCGATCGTGTCGGCACCGGCGAGCATCAGGAGGATCTCGTCGCCACCGAACCGAGCGACGACGTCGCTGCTCCGGACACAAGCCCGCACCCGGTCGGCGACGACCTTCAGGACGCGGTCCCCCACAGCGTGACCGAGCCGGTCGTTGACCACCTTGAAGTCATCGACGTCGCAGAATGCGACGGCCAGTCCCGCGCGGCGCCCACCGGGCTCCAGCCAGGCAGCCAATTGGGCGACCGCCTCACCACGGTTGAGCAGTCCGGTGAGGTTGTCGGTGCGCGCTCGATGCTTCAGCGCTTCTCCGGCCTCGACCTCCGCTTGGATGTCGCGCCATCCCCCCGCGAAACCGGTCGGTTGCCCGTGTTCATCCTCCAGCGCGTGGATGGTGGCCTCGATCCAACGGGTGTCGCCGCGCTTGGTCTGCATCCGGAAGCGGGCAGTCTCGCGCTCACCGGCGAGGACTTCGGCCATGGCTTGGGAGACGAATGCCCGGTCCCCGGGGTAGACCTGTTCCATGCCGTTATGACCGATGAACTCCTCCGGGGCGAAGCCGAGGATCTTCGTCAGACCCTCGGAGACCCACTCCGTGGTGCCACCCCGTCCTGTCCCATAGACGACGTCCGTCGCGTGCTCGGCGAGAAGTCGGTAGCGCTGTTCGGAGTCTGCCAGCGCATTCTCGTAGTCCACCTGGGCCGAGATGTCGTGGCTGAACACCACCAGCGAATCAAGCGCGCCCGCCGCGTCACGCACCGCCCGCGCGGTGCCCTCGAACCACGACCACCCCCTTTTCTGGGAGCGGACCCGAAACCGCACAGCGCCGTCCTCCTGGCCGGCGCGGATGGCAGCATGCAGGGCGAGGACACCCTCGAGGTCGTCGCGGTGGATCAGACCCAGCAACCGGCCCTGGACCTCGTCGGGATCCCAGCCGAGGATGCGGCGGATCGAGGGTGATACCCACTGCACGTCGCCATCCCGGGAATGGAACGTCACAAGGTCGCTGCTGTGCTCGAGCAGGAGTCGGTAGTGCGCTTCGGATGCGGCGAGCCTCGAGGCGGACTCGTAGCGCTTGGTGACATCGCGCCACGTGATACTCAAGCCGTCGAGCACCGCAACCGCACGCAGGTCGTACCGCCGGTCACTGGGTCCGATGGGCGACAGCCCATCGTTGAGCACCAGGGGTTCCCGGTCGTCCACGACCTTGATGAATGCTGCCATCAGTGCCGATCCGGTCAGGTCCGGCATGAGTTCGAGCACTGTGGATGCGAGCACTTGCTCACGGGTCAAGCCCAGGGCCAGGCAGCCGGCGTTGTTCACCTCGATACACCGCAGGTCGACGGTCCGCCCCGTCTCGTCGCGCACGGCCTCGACCACCCCATGCGGGTCCAGGTGGGCGTCCAGGGCCGCCCGCAGGATCTGTGACTCGACTTGCATCTCCAGTCGCAGGCAGGTGGCACTGTCGATGTCGCGCCAGGACACGACGGATCCAGTAACCTCGCCCGTGGTCTCGTCGCGTACCGGATGCCAGGTGGCGCAGACGAAACGGGTCCCGGCGTCAGCGGTCCGGATGCGGACCACGATCTGCGAACCCGACTCCCCTGCAAGGATCCGCTGCTGGGTCGCATCACACGTATCCCGGTCCTGTTCATCCAGCAGGTCCCTCGCGAACGTCCCGACGAGATCCCCGGGCGCCCAGCCGGTGACCGCTTCGACCGAGTCCTTGACCGAGCGGATGCGGCCCTCGCGGTCGGTCCGCAACTCCACACCCACGTGATCCGCCAGCATCCGGTCGCGGCCGTCCACCCTCGCCCGCTCACCGGGAACGCCATGCTGGTCGATGTGGGTGAGGGTCGCGGACAACACCACTGACCCGTCGTCGCGCCGGAGTTTGCGCGAGGTCTGCCGGCTCCACACGACGTGGCCGTCCTTGGCCACCCATCGCAGTGTGAGGTACATGGACAGTCCGACGTCGGCGTTGAGAACCGCCAGCATCATGTCCCGGTCGCGGGGGTCCAGCACCCGCAGCAGCAGACCGGGGTCACCGCGCAGTTCGTCCGCGGAGTAGCCGAGCACTCCGCACACTGTCGCTGACACGTGCTCCAAGCGCGTGACCGGCTGGAGTGCCAGAACGTAATAGCCATCGAACAGCAGCGCTGCGAGGTCGTTGTCCCCGGCCGATCCCCCACCCATTGCGATGCCTCCCCCGAGCCTCCTGCCCGGCCGTCCAGGCGGACGTCAGCGCAGCACGACAGCGTCGGAAGGAGTCACAGTGCGGTGGCGGCGGTCACCCGTCGCGGCCGTCCCGGCGGTTGCGGTCCTGCCAGCGTTGCTCGAACTTCGCCATGAAGCCGGACTGGCCCTTCGCCGGCTTGGCCTTGGTCGTCGTAGGTGCAGCGGTGGCGGCCGCGTCTTTGGGAGCGGACGACCCGTGACGTACCCCGGAGATCACGAGGAACACGGCGGCAAGCATCACGATGAATCCGAGCACACCCAGCGGCGGCAGACTGGCCGAGACCCCCGCCAGCAGCAGGCCCATACCCACCAGGGCGCCGATGACACCGCCGATGATCCGGCGCCGATCGGCCCCGGACGAGCCGTTTCGCAAGGACGTGGCGAACTTCGGGTCCTCGGCCATGAGGGCCCGTTCCATCTGCTCGAGCAGACGCTGCTCATGCTCTGAGAGAGGCACGTTCCTTCCCTCCTTGAGGTCTACTACCAGACCACGATACGGGTAGCCGTCCCGGATGGAAACCCGAGAGGGCGCACAAGCACCCAGAGCCTGTCACGACGCGCCATCATCGTCCGAACGGCCCATGTCCAACAGGCTCGCCGGACGCACCACGCCGCTGCCGAACCGGGCCACGGCCCGATCTACTGCGGTCTCCGCCTCCCGCCACCCGGCCTCTGGTTCGTCGAAGGCGATCTGGTGGGTGCTCACCGCCGCCGGTGCCAACTTCTCCATGCGCACGCCCACCAGTCGTAGACGTGCCCGCTGCAGGCCCAGTCCGGCGTACAGTGCAGCCACCTCTGTGTAGATGTCCCTGCCCACGTCCGTGGCCTCGGGCAGCGTGCGGGAACGGGTGATGGTCGTGAAGTCGGCGAACCGGATCTTGAGGCTCACCGTCCGCCCCACCCAACCGGCAGCCCGCAGGCGCGCGGCCACGTGGTCGCACAAGCCCAGCAACTGCCGGGTGATCACCTCGGGATCGTCGACATCACCGGCGAACGTGTGCTCCGAACCGATGCTGCGGTCCGGCGTGTGCGAACTCACCTGGCGGGTGTCCCGGCCCCAGGCGAGATCCGCCAGATGCTCGCCGGCGGCCTGGCCAAGGGCTCGGCGCAGGACATTGCGGGGCAGATGTGCGACATCGGCAACCGTCCGGACCCCCAGGCTGTGCAACTGCTCCTCGGTGCGCGGCCCCACGCCCCACAGCGCTCCCACGGGCAAGGGGTGCAGGAAGGCGACGATGGAGTCTGCCGGGATGAGCAGCATGCCGTCCGGCTTGGCATGCGCGCTGGCGACCTTGGCCACGAACTTGTTGGGCGACCCGCCCACCGAGCACGTGATCCCCTGCTCGTCGAACACGCGGGCCCGCAGCAGCTCGGCGATCACCGTGGGACTTCCGAACTTCCGGATCGCCCCGGAGACGTCGAGGAACGCCTCGTCCAGGGACAGCGGCTCGACAGCGGCGGTGAAGGAACCAAAGATCTCCATGACGCCTTCGCTGACGCGGCTGTACCGCCGATGGTCCGGTGAGATCACCACAGCCTCCGGGCACAGCCTGCGGGCGCGGCCCATGGACATCGCCGCCCGCACTCCGAACGCGCGTGCCTCATAGGTCGCCGAGAGCACCACCCCGCGGGACCCGGAGCCGCCGACGATCACCGGCTGGCCGCGCAACATCGGCCGGCTGAGCAGTTCGACCGAGGCGTAGAAGGCGTCCATGTCGACGTGCAGAATTGTGCAGGTCGAATCGTCGCTGGGCGCCGGGAACGCCACCTTGCCCGTCTCACGCCTGCTCATCGTCGATGCCCTCCTCCCCTAGCCTGCACTGCCCGGACTGCTGTGCCACAGTTTCGGCGGCCGTTTCGACGACGGACCCGCAGGGCGGGTGTCCGCGTACGGTGACTGCCGGAAACCACTGGCGTGGACCAGTACCCGGCGCACCCCCGGATCCGAACCCCCGGTGGCCCGGGTCGGGTCCTCCAGGCGATCCGGGCCACCGGCCATCTCGACCGGGGAGTTGAGGATCTCGTACACCCCGGCCACGCCGGCGGACCTCCACACCGCGTGCAGGTCGGGCAGCGACCAGCACCCGGTGGCCCGCACCGAGATGCCGCGTCTCCCCGTCCGCCGGATCACCCCGGCGGCCAGCAACAGCCAGGAGTGGAACACGGTGTGGGCGTACGGTCCCTGGGCATCCTCGAAGAACGTCAGATCGATCGGCCCGGTGGAGTCGTCCAGGGAGGCGAAGATGACCCGCCTGCCACTGCGGATCGGCGGGGTCTGGGTCGCGACCTTGATCCCCGCCACGAGTACCCGGGCGTCCGAGCGGTGTGACAACAGATCCCGGGCCCGCACCACACCGAGATCGGCGAACATCGGCTCGTAGAAGGAAATGGCGTGGCGCGTGACGTCCAGGCCGAGGATCTCCACCTCCGCCTGCACCCGGTCGGCCACCGACATCTCCGGCAGCCCGCTGGGAAGTTCGGGCTCGGCAAGTGGCAGAGCGAGCTGCGCGGATTCGGCGACGTGGACCTTCGGCGCCTGCGACTGCGCGGCCACTCGTGCTGCCAGGTCACTACCTGCCTGCGGCACAGCGGCCGTCCGCCGGGCTCGTCGGCGACCCCCTGACCGGTGCAGGTCGGCGACCTGCAACAACAGGTCCCTACGGGTCACGCGGCCGATCCGGCGGGTGCCGGCGATGCCGTACACGGTGTCGAAGCCACCGGTGCGCACCAGTCGCTCCACGACCGGCCGGGCCACAGCAGTCCGGGTCCAGAAATCCGCCAGGTCGACGAACGGCTGGGCGTTCTCGATCTGGCGGATCTCCACTTCGTTGATCCCCTTCACGTCGGCCAGCGACAGCCGGATCCCGTAACCCTCACCCACCGTCTCCACCCGGTACTCCCCGGTCGAGACGTTGACGTCCAGCGGCAGCACCGCCACCCCCGAATTGCGCGCCTCGTCGAGGATCAGGCGCTTGGGGTACATGCCGGGGTCGTGAGTGAGCACACCGGCCAGGAACGCCGCTGGGTAGTGCCGTTTGAGCCACGCGGAGTGATAGGTGGGCAGCGCGAACGCCGCCGCGTGGGCTTTGCAGAACCCGAAACTGGCGAAGGCCCGCAGAACCTCCCAGACCCGTTCGACGGTCTTCAGGTCGTACCCTTTCTTCAGCGCCGCCGGGATGAACCATGTGCGGACCTGGATCTGCCCGTCGGGGGTTCCGAGCTGCCGGCGCACCTCGTCGGCCTCTGCCAGCGAACAGCCGCTCATGACCGACACCAGACGCAGGACCTGTTCGTGGAAGACCACCACCCCGTGGGTCTCCCGCAGAGCCGGTTCGAGGTCCGGGTGCAGATGCAACGGCTCGCGCCAGCCGTGGCGGGCCGACAGGAACGGAGTGACCATGTCGGACTTCACCGGCCCGGGTCGGAACAGGGAGATGTCGATGATGAGGTCGCCGAAGGTCTCGGGCGCGAACTTGCCGATGAGCTCGCGCTGCCCTGGCGACTCGATCTGGAAACATCCGAGCGTCTTGGCCTTCGTGATCAGGTCGAAGGTGTCGGCATCGTCGAAGGGCAGCGTGTCGAGGTCGATCTCGGCGCCGTCCACGCGCTGGATCTCCGTCACCGCGTGGGCCATCGCCGACTGCATCCGGATGCCCAGCACATCGAGTTTGAGGAAACCCATCTCCTCGACGTCGTCCTTGTCGAACTGACTCATCGGGAAGCCCTGCCAGGACGCCTCGACCGGGGTCCGGTCCAGCAGCGAGGAATCGGACAGCAGCACGCCGCAGGGGTGCAGGGCGATGTGGCGCGGCAGGCCGTCGAGGGCCTCCACGAAGTGCAGGAACCCATCGAGCATCCCCCGCTCGGCCAACTTCCCGACGACCGACGAACGGACTTCGGGGAGTTCGGCCACGGCCGCCCGGGCGTCGCGGGCGCGGATGTGCGGGAAGGCCTTCGCGAAATCGTCGATCTCGGAGGCCGGGAAGCCCAGCGCGGCGCCGACGTCACGGATGGCGTGGCGCACCTTGTAGGTGTCCCGCATGCTCACGCAGGCGCTGCGGTGGGCGCCGAACCGGTCCACGATCCGCCGGTAGATGTCGGTGCGCCGGGCCGATTCCACATCGATGTCGATGTCCGGCAGCACCCGGCGCAGCGGAGACAGGAACCGTTCCATGAGCAGGTCGTGGCGGATCGGGTCCACCCCGGAGATGCCGAGCAGGTAGTTCACCACGCTGCCCGCACCGGACCCACGGGCGGCCACCCGGATGCGCATCGACCGGATGAGGTCGACGACCTCGGCCACCGTCAGGAAGTAGCCGGCGAACCCGAGCGTCGCGACGACCTCGAGTTCGTCATCGAGCCGGCGCCGGGCCACGGACACCTCCCGGCCCGTGAAACGAGTGTGCAGCGATGCTTCGCAGCGGGCGCGCAGCAGGACGTCAGCGCGCGCCCCCTCGGCCCGGCGCTGGTCGTGCCGGTGCCGACGGGCGGCGTACCCGGCCATCACCGGACCGGTGGGTTCGCCCGGTGGGCGTCCCGACAGCAGGACATCGAGTTCGGGCACATGGATGTCGCCGATCCCGAAGTCGCCGACCGGATCCAGCACGCACTCCTGCGCCAGATCGGCGGTCACCCCCAGCAGCCGCCCGGCCGCCGACCCGGCGACCTGTTCGGCGACCCCGCGCATGTGGGACTGCGCGGCGAGGAAGCCACCGGAGTTCTCCCGGTCGAGGTGACGGGAGTCCAACGGGACCAGGCGCCGGATGGCATCGAGCAGGTCGGCGGTCGCGGCCTGCCGCGGACGGATGTAGCGCACCGCGTTGGTGAGTACCGCCGGAACGTCCCGCTCGGCTGCGTACCCCCACATCCGGCGAGCCATCGCCGTCGACAGGTCTGGGCCCGGCCCGTGCCGGCCGGGGTCGCGCGGCGCGGTCCGGTGGTCGACGATCTCCAGGTACACCTGCCGGCCAGCCACGTGCCGCCACCGGTCCAGCAGCCGGTCGGCAAGGTCGAAGCGGTGACGGGCGATGGCCCTGCCCACCTCCGAGTCCGGACCCAGAACCACTCGCAGATCGCCGGGGACGACGAACTCCTCGAGCAGGTCCCAGCCGACCGACGGGGTGCCGCGTTCACCCCCGACATGAGCGGCGGACACCAGCCGGCTCAGCGCCGACCACCCCCGGCCCCCACGCGCCAGGAGCACCATGCGGGGATGTGCCGGATCGCGGGTGGTCCCGCCGCGCACCGGAGTGCGCCGCGCCGGCGGAGGATCCTCCGGACGCTGGGCGAGATCCGCCCCGAGGATGCCGCCCACCCCCTGTTCCATGCAGGCCTGCATGAACCGCACGGCCCCGTACAGACCGTCCCGGTCGGTCAGTGCCAGTGCCGGCTGGTCCAGTTCCGCCGCCCGCTGGACGAGGTCCCGCGGTGCACAGACGCCGTGGCGCAGGGAGTAGTAGGACGCGACATGCAGGTGGGTGAACATCGACTATCCGGCTGTGCGCCAGGAGGGGATGGGCAGACCGACTCCGAGGATCCCGGCGATCTGCTCCAGGAAGGTCTCGGCGTCACGCACCAGGTCGTCTGCCTGGCGCTGGGTCACCGGCTCCCGGCCGATCTCCACGAAGACGCGCCGGCGCCCGATCATGTCGAAGTAGGCGCACCACTCCCCGAGTTCGGGGGCGATGGTGGGGACCATCTGCCAAACGCTGCGGATGCGCGACGAGCGACTCGGGCGCGCCCGGGTGGCCAGCAGTGCGGCACCGGCCCGCAGCGCCGCGATGTGTGCCGCGACGTACCGCTCGGCCGGAGTGGCTGCCTGGTAGGCGTCATCGAGTGCGATCACTGCGGTGCGCAGCAGTTCCCTGCCGGCATACGTGAGGGCAACCATCTCGTCACCGCCCGCTCAGTCGAAGGTCCGCAGGAGGTACCAGCGGCCAGCCCCAGGATCGAAACTCAGTTCGTACACACCAGGGGCGTCGCACTTCCCGGCGGAGGCCTCCACCCGCCAAGTCCGCAGGTCGGCGCCGGTGGGAGGCGTGGCGATGTCATGCCACCACGCAGCCGAGGTGTCCCACTGCTGCAGGACATGGTTGACCCGGTACAACCGGTCCCGCCAGACGAACTGTTCGGGGCCCCCGCCTCCCGGGCCTGCTTCACGTCGATGGCTCCCTCGACCCGGCCGTACGTACGACTCATGACTCCGCCTCCTCGATACCGATTCGAACCTGTGTTCGACATCCAGCACAACACTCGCACAGGGGTACGTCAAGGGATTTTCGAACATTTGTTCGCTGGCATTTCTCGTGCGTCTTCGGGCCTGGCTGCGGCGCGTGGAGACCGTGTCCCCCGCACCCGCCGCGTTGGAGAACATGCACGAGGTTGGAGAAGCCACACGTGGCATCTCCAACGCGGTGACCAGACTCCAACGCCGCCACCTCGGCCCGGAAGAGTGGCCTATCGGCCCAGGGGGCCTCAGCCTAAGGGAGGGTCTTGTAAGGCTTACCTATCCAGCAGTGATCACGGGTTCTAATCTTGGGGCACCCGTCGCCTCAACCCACGAGGCCAGAGGACTGAGGCGCACCTAGGAGACAGGCAGGTACTCCTATGATCAAGATTTCCAAACTCCGTCCCTCCCCCGCACTGGTCGTCGGCTTCGCCGCCCTGACCCTCGCCGTAGCCGGCACCGCCGTGGCCGCACCCGACCCCGGCGGCAGTCTGCAGGCCGTCTCGAAGGCAAAGGTCAAGACGATCGCCCGCAACCAGGCCAACAAGGCCATCGACGCGCGCGCACCCGGACTCTCCGTGCTGTCCGCGCAGACGGCCGCGCCCACCGGTCCCGCCGGTGGCGACCTGACCGGCACCTACCCCGACCCGACGATCGCCGAAGATGCGGTCAAGGCCAAGCAACTCGGCCCGGTACAGACAGTGTCGAACGGTGCCGGTCTGGCGAACGGCGCGACAGGCAACGTCTCAGTCCAATGCCCCGCCGGCACCCAGATGCTCAGCGGCGGCAGCACGGCCACCCTCGGCGGGAACGACTTGGTTCTCGTCCTCAGGTCCTTCCCGGTCGGCAACGGCTGGTTTGCCACCTACCGGAACATCTCCGGAGTCAACGCGACGATCACCGCGGTGGCTCTCTGCATCTGAGCCTTACGCACGACCGCATGCGTCGTGCCGGGTCACACACAGCACGACCTGACCCGGCACGACACTGCGGCCGATGGAGGTTCCGGTCGATCCGGGAGAGATCCCCACACCCGGGAGCGACCCAACCGATCCTTCACTCGCCGATGGAGGCATCTCTCCTGCCTGCAGGTGGCGCGCGTGCGGTGCCGCGGTTACTCCTGTGCCTCACACCACCGCGGTCCCTAGCCTCCCCACGCCCTGCCCGCGGCATCCACGCCGCTACGCCCGGTACCGTGCGGGTGGACCCGAAGGAGACCGCCCATGGCCCAGCAGACCCCGGCCCGCACCGACCACCACCTGCGGCCCACCGCGCTGGGCACGCGCACCTGGTTCGGCGTCGTCATCATCGGCCTGGTCGGCCAGATCGCGTGGACGGTCGAGAACCTCTACCTGAACGTCTTCGTCTACGACACGATCACCGACGACCCGAACGTCATCGCGACGATGGTGGCGGCCTCGGCCATCTCCGCGACGCTCGCGACGTTCCTCATCGGCCCGCTCTCCGACCGGATCGGGAAGCGCCGGGTGTTCATCGTGAGCGGCTACCTGCTGTGGGGGGTGTCCACGATGCTCTTCGGCTTCATCACCGTGGACAGCGTCGCGGCCCTCATCCCCGCGGTCAGCGCCATCACCGCCGCCGCGACGGCCGTCATTCTGCTGGACTGCATCATGAGTTTCCTCGGCGCGGGTGCCAACGACGCCTCGTTCAACGCCTGGGTCACCGACATCACCTCCCCCAGCAACCGCGGGCGGGTCGAGTCGGTGCTGGCGGTGCTCCCACTGGTCTCGATGCTGCTGGTCTTCGGCGGGCTGGACGGACTCACGAAGAACGGCGACTGGCAGATGTTCTTCATCGTGGTCGGCGCCCTCATGATCGTCGCCGGCCTGGTCGCCCTGGCCCTCATCCGGGACGCCCCCGGTGAGCCGACCCAGACCGACAGCCTGCTGCGTTCCATCGTGCACGGGCTGCGGCCGACCACGATACGCAGCAATCCCCCGCTCTACTGGACCCTGGTCGCCTTCGCCATCCTGGGCACCTCCACCCAGGTCTTCCTGCCGTACCTGATCATCTACGTCCAGCGCTACCTGCGCATCGACGCCTACGCCCTCGTACTCGCCGTCGTCCTCACCGGCGCGTCGGTGGTCAGCGTGCTCGGCGGGCGCATCATCGACCGGGTGGGCAAGGTCGCCTTCATGCTCCCGGCGGCGGGGGTCTACCTCGTCGGGCTCGCACTGATGATCTTCGCCCGCGGACTGCTCCCGGTGATCGCGGCGGGACTGGTGCTGATGTCGGGATTCATGCTCTCCATGGCCGCCATCGGCGCGGCCGTGCGTGACTTCTCACCGCCCGACCGCGTGGGCATGGTGCAGGGGTTGCGCATGATCGCCATGGTCCTGGTCCCCATGGTCATCGGACCGTTCATCGGCGCGGCCGTGATCCGCGGGGCCGATGAGTACTACGAGGACCTCGGACAACTCAAGCAGGTGCCCACACCGGGCATCTTCGTGGCCGCTGCGGTCGTCGTGTTGATCATCGTGATCCCCGTGGCGGCGCTGCGCAGGAGGTCGGCCAGATGATGCCGACCCGGCGGCCACTGCTGACCGTCTGGGGGGAGGCGCTGGATCCCGACCACCCGCTGCCCGAGTACCCACGACCACAATTACGACGCGACTCCTACCTGAACCTCAACGGCCGCTGGGACCACGCCTTCCGCATCTCCGCGCGGGAGCCCTCGACGTGGGACGGACCCATCGTCGTGCCGTTCTCCCCGGAGGCACCCCTGTCCGGGGTCGGCCGACAACTGCAGCCCGCGGAGTTCCTGCACTACCGGCGTACGTTCGACCTGCCGGAGAGGTTCGTGCGCGACCGCGTGCTGCTGCACTTCGGCGCTGTCGACCAGTTCTGCCGGGTACGCGTCAACGGTGTCGACGTCGGCGCACACGGGGGCGGCTACCTACCGTTCACGCTCGACATCACCGAGGCGCTGAAGCCGGGGAGCAACACCCTGCACGTCGTGGTCACCGATCCCAGCGACACCGGGACCGGGGCGCGCGGCAAGCAGAAACTGCAGCCGGGCGGCATCTGGTACACCGCACAGTCGGGGATCTGGCAGACCGTGTGGCTGGAGTCCGTGCCCGCCGGCCACGTCACAGACGTCCACCTCGAGCCGGACCTCACCGGGTTCACGATCACGGTGGCCGCCACGGTCACCACCTCCGTGGACGTCAGCGTGCTGAGCGGCGGCGTCCCCGTGAGCACCGCGTCAGGTCGGACCGGCTCGCGACTGCGCATCGACATCCCGCAACCGCGCCTGTGGTCACCTGAGGACCCGCACCTCTACGACGTGGAGATCCACTGTGGCGACGACGAGGTTCGCAGCTACGTCGGGCTGCGGACGACCACCGTGGGACCGGATGCGTCCGGCGTGCCGCAACTGCTGCTCAACGGCCGGCCCTACCTGCATGCTGGCGTGCTCGATCAGGGCTACTGGTCCGACGGCCTGTACACCGCCGCCTCCGACGACGCCCTCGTGTTCGACATCGAAACCATGAAGGACATGGGGTTCACGATGATGCGCAAGCACATCAAGATCGAGCCCCAGCGCTGGTACTACCACTGCGATCGCCTGGGCATGCTGGTGTGGCAGGACATGGTCAACGGCGGCGGGCCGTACCGGCGGGGCGTGGTGCAGGTACCGGCCGTCACGCCGCTGCGCCTCAAAGACAGCCACTACCGGGTCTTCTCTCGCCAGGACGCGGCCGGCCGTGACCAGTGGCTTGTCGAGACCGACCAGACCGTCGCCCTGCTGCGCAACCACCCGAGCGTGGTCGTATGGGTGCCCTTCAACGAGGGCTGGGGGCAGTTCGACGCCACCCTGGTGGCCGAGCGCGTCCGCGCCCTCGACCCCAGCCGGCCGGTGGACCATGCCAGCGGCTGGCACGACCAGGATGGCGGGGACTTCCACAGCCTGCACGTCTACTTCCGGGCCTTCCGGGTGCCCCGGCGCCGCGACCCGCGGGCGCTGGCGCTCAGCGAGTACGGCGGATACAGCCTGCACCTGGCAGAGCACTCCCCCACCGACACCGAGTTCGGATACCGGCGCTATACATCGGCGGCGTCACTGGCCGAGGCATTCCGTCTGCTGCACACCGACCAGATCCTCCCCGCCGTCACTCAGGGCTTGACGGCCACCGTGTACACCCAGGTCAGCGACGTCGAGGACGAGACCAACGGGCTGCTGACCTACGACCGCCGGGTGGTGAAGATCCCGGTCGAGCAGGTGCGGTCGGTGATCGGGCAACTGCGGCTGTGACTCACTGCTCCGGGATCATCACGATGACACGGGCACTCGCTCACACAGATCCCGCAGCCGTGACCACGCCCTGCCCGCCTCTGCCATGAATGCGGATCTGGAACGCACTTCCACCGCAGTCCGCCCCGATCCCGATACGCGACGTGGCGCTGCGAACAGTCGGTGACGCAATAGGCTTCCACCATGGAGGGTCTTCCGTCAGGTGTGCGCAAAGTCCAGGCGACACTGCAGGATCTCGGCCTCACCGAACGAGTGCGTGAGCTTCCAGAATCGGCGGCCACCGCCGCATCCGCGGCGCAGGCACTCGGTGTTGACAAGGCCGCGATCGGCAACTCGCTGATCTTCGAAGCGGATGGCGGACCGTTGCTCGTCGTCATCTCCGGGGCGCATCGCGTGGACCTGCTGAAACTCGCCGCACTCACCGACAGCCGGCGTGTGCACCGTGCCGACCCCTCCTTCGTACGCCTGCACACCGGCCAGCCGATCGGCGGCGTGTCACCGGTCGGGCACCCCCGGCCGATCGAAACCCTCGTGGACGTCACCCTCTCCCGGCAGCGCCAGGTGTGGGTGAGCGCAGGGCACCCCCAATTCGTCTTCCGCACCAGATACGACGAGTTGCTGCGTATCACCGCCGGCAATGCCGGCGAGGTCGGCGAGGCCCCCGCGGAATGACCGTCGTCCTGGACATCTGGCGGGTACCGCGCACCGCAGTGCCCGTGGCCTTGTGGCGCATGGCGCGCGACCCCTTCGCCCTGTCAGGGCTGCCCGGGCTGCTCTTCCACAAATCACTGGGCACCGGGGCCGGCAAGCGTTTCACCGCCTCCGACGCCGACCTGCGGCAGTGGGCACTGCTCACGTGCTGGTCAGGCCCCGACCACTCCGCGGAGAGTGTCCGCCGGCGCTGGAACGCACGGGCTGAACAGCACACGCGCTTGGTCCTGGGGACAATCGCCAGCCACGGCAGCTGGTCGGGCCGGGAACCCTTCACCGTCGACCCCGCGCTGGTCGCGCACCCCGGTCCCCTCGCCGCAATCACCCGGGCCCGGGTCCGGACACGGCAGTGGCGGGCGTTCCAGCGCGCCGTTCCGCCGGTGGCCGCGCTCCTGCCCGACCAGGAGGGGCTGCTCTACCGCATCGGCATCGGGGAAGCACCGGTCGGGCTGCAGGGGACGTTCAGTGTGTGGCGCGACGCGGTCACTCTGCGTGACTTCGCCTATCGTCAACCCGAGCACCGCGACGTCATCGCACAGACCCGGGAGACGGGTTGGTACGCAGAGGAGTTGTTCGCCCGGTTCGCCGTGCTGGACGTCAGCGGGGATCCGCTGTGGTGACCCGGGCCGTGGCCGGGCAGCGGTTCCTGACCGTACCTGTGGCCCTGACGGCCGCGGCGATCCTCGCGCAGATCTCCTGGATCCTGGTACCCGCCGGCAACCGGCAGGCCACCACCACCGCAGTCGTGGTGCTGTTCACCGCAGCCAGCCTCACCCACGCCATGCAGCAGAACGGCTGGAGTTGGACCTGGCGGTTCGCGACGATCTCCGGCGCATTCGGCCTGGGCATCGAACTCCTCGGGCACACCACCGACGTACCGTTCGGCCCCTACTACTACTCCCCCGATCTGCAGCCGCAGATCCTCGGCGTGCCACTCATCGTCCCCTTGGCCTGGATCATGATGGCCTACCCGTGCCTGGTCCTCGCCCGGTCGGTGAGCCGGCGCTGGACAGTCCCCTGGCCGCCGCCGGCCTGACTGCGTGGGACCTGTTCCTCGACCCGCAGATGGTCGGCGAGGGTTACTGGGTGTGGGAGTCGGCAGACCCCGCATTACCTGGCATCCCCGGGATCCCGGCGCAGAACTATGCCGGCTGGCTGCTCAGCACGCTGGTGCTGATGACCATGCTGAACCGTCTGCCGCGGACGCAAGTTGACCTGGTGGTACCGCGCGTGCTGTACGGATGGATGTGGATCGGCGGCATCATCGCCAACGCGTTCTTCCTGGACCGTCCCGCGGTGGCGCTCGTCGGGGGCATCGGCATGGCCGTGCTGGGCATTCCGGCACTGTGGGCCCGGCGAACGCCATGAAGGTGCTGCGGAGCGCGGTCGCGATGGCTGCCGCGGGTGCCGCTGCGGCCACGGCCCTGAGTCTGGTCAACCTGCGCCACTTGCGACGACCGGGGCAGGCGCCCTTGCCGGGCCGGATCAGTGTCCTGGTCCCGGCGCGCGACGAGGCCGGGCGCATCGGACCCACGTTGCGTAGCCTGCAGGCCCTCGAGGGGGTCCACGAGATCCTCGTCCTCGATGACGACTCCAGCGACGCCACCGCGGACGTGGTGGCGGCCGCCGGGCTGGATGTCATCCACGGCGACGGCGGACCACCACGGGGCTGGCTGGGCAAACCGTGGGCCTGTCAACGACTCGCGCAAGCATCCCACGGCGACATCCTGGTCTTCCTCGACGCCGACGTGCAGTTGCGTCCCGATGCGGCGAGGGCTGCGGCGGGACTGTTGGCCGACGTGGATCTGGTGTGCCCCTACCCCCATCAGCAGGTGAACAGCCCATTGCAGGTCCTGGTGCAGCCGCTGCTGCAATGGTCATGGCTGAGCTTCCTGCCACTGCGCCTGGCCGAGCGCTCCTCCCATCCCCTGCTGTCCGCGGGCAACGGACAGTTCCTCGTGGTGCGCCGCGATGCCTACTTCGCCGCCGGTGGGCACGCGGCGGTCCGCGACCAGGTATTGGAGGATCTTGCGCTTGTGCGCCGGTTCAAGGCGACCGGGCACACGGTGGCGATGGCCGACGGCACCGACCTGGCCGACTGCCGGATGTATGCCGACGACCGGGAACTCATCGAGGGCTACACCAAATCCCTGCACGACGCGTTCGGCCCGGCCACGGTGGTTCTGCTCGCCGCTCTTTACGTGGCGCCACCGGTGGTCGCCCTGCTGACCCGCGACCGCTTGACGCGGTGGCTGGGCCTGGCCGGCTACGGGGCGGCGGTGATGGGCCGGGTGGCCGTGGCGCGCCGCATGCGACAGCCCGTGTGGGCCTGTGTGTTGCACCCGCTGTCGATCCTTGCCCTGATCGGCATCCGGGAGCGGTCCGTGCAGGCCCATCGTCGCGGGACGATCACGTGGCGGGGACGCTCCATCAGCGCTGGGTGAGCCTGCGCCACCACCAGCCGCATCCGGGAGCGGCGCGACCGGAGCCCGCAGCGAGCCACCCACCGGGACTCCAGCCACACCCGGGAGCCGCGGCGGCTGGAGCCCGCAGCGAGCCACCCACCGGGACTCCAGCCACACCCGGGAGCGAAACGGACAGGCGGGAGCGAAAAACACCGGTTGCATCGCTCCCGGACGTACCGATCTCTCCCGCCTTGAGTGGCCGGCGGCGGGCGGGGGGCGCGGCCCGGGCTCCAGCACCCGGGAGCGGCGGCGGTTGGAGCCCGCAGCGAGCCACCCACCGGGACTCCAGCCAGGGGCCGGGGCCGGGCCGCGGGCCGGGGCCCGCACCCGGGAGCGAAACGGACAGGCGGGAGCGAAAAACACCGGTTGCATCGCTCCCGGACGTACCGATCTCTCCCGCCTTCAGCTGCCGCGGCCAGTGCGGCGGGCAGGGCGGGCCACAGTCAGCGCCCCCGCGGCCGGGCGTGCCCGAACCGCACGGGTGTACCGACCACAGCGGCCCAATAGCGGGTCCCGTACTCCCAGTGCCACCACTCCTGCGGGTGGGCAACGAACCCGGCCCCGGACATGGCGGCCCCCAACAACCTCCGCAGGTCGCGAGCCAGCCGCGGGCCGTCTGGCTCCAATGCGGCGGACGCTGCCTCTGGGACGAAGGCGTCGAAGCCTGTGCCCAGCGCCAGCGGGTGGCCCGACCAGGTGAGTGTCAGGTCGACCGTGCCTCCCGAGGCATGGGGTGGACACCGGCGCGGATCGGGATCCGGTGACGCCACGAAGCCCGGCGGCAGATCGCCATCGCGGTACACCCGCTCATGCAAGACCGCCTGCAGACGGGGGTCGCGCCACGCGTCCCACACCGCCAGCCCGAAGGGATCGGGCAACGATTCCGCCGCCAGCACGAGGCGCTCGAAGGCCTCCGGGCGCAGGTATGCACCGGCGATCGCGAAGGGCCAGCGCTCGTGGAAATACGCACCGAGCACCCGGATCCGCGGGTCCTCCACAGGTACCAGGTCGGTGCTCGCCGAGGTCGGTCCATCCGGCAACTCGGTGAGTTCGGGCGTTCGCACCAGCGCAGCCAGGCCCACTGCCCAGCCATCGTCCTGGACGCCGACCAACCGCGGGTCGAGCCCGGCCCACGCGTAATCAGGCAACTTCTCGGGGACTGCATGCACCCGACCATCCAAGCGCGCCGGTAGCCTGCTTGGCGTGGCGAGGGTGGCAGTGGTGGGCGCGGGCATGGCGGGGATGGCCGTCGCCGCACGGCTGGCCGCGAAGGGTCACGCGGTACAGGTCTGGGAGCAGTGGCACAGCCCCGGCGGCAAGAATGCGGGCTTCGAGCACGACGGGTTCCGCTTCGACCTCGGCCCCAGCACGCTCACCCTCCCGGCGGTCTACCGGGACCTCTTCCTGAAGACCGGCCGCAGCCTTGAGGACTCCGTGGACCTGCAGGAGGTCGATCCGGCGTTCGGCTACCACTTCGCCGACGGCGTGAGCGTGACCCTCCCAGGCGCCGGAGTTGGCGCTTGCGCAGCGGCACTGCAGGAGGCCTTCGGCGGGAACACCGGCCACGAGTGGCGCGAACTGCTGCGACGGGCCGGCGACATCTGGGCGTTGACCCGCCGAGACGTGCTCGGCCGCTCACTGGAGGGCTACCGCGATCTGCTGCCGCTGGCGTCGTCCCGGAGGAGCCTGCTCACGGTCGCCCCCTGGCAGACACTGCGCGGGCTGGGGCGGCGCACTCTGCAGGACCCCGCGCCCGGTTGATCCTCGACCGCTACGCCACATACACCGGTTCCGACCCACGGCGGTGTCCCGCGGCCTGGCCACGATCCCGTTCGTCGAGCAGACCTTCGGCGTGTGGCACATCGGTGGCGGGCTGCATGCCCTGGCCGCGGCTCTGTACCAGCGCTGCCTCGACCTCGGCGTGGTCTTCCACTTCGGCGTGCGCGTCGACCGGATCCTCACCGACGAGCGCGGCGTCACGGGGATCGAGGCGGCGCAGGCGAGGATTGCGGCCGATGTGGTGGTCACCGATGCTGACACCCGCACGGTGTACAACGAACTTGTCGAGGACCGTCGCACCCGGACGGCCCGCCAGCGCCTGAACCGCCTGCAGCCGTCGTTCTCCGGGTTCGTGCTCATGCTGGCGCTGTCTGGCACCACCCCGGGGATCCGCCACCACAACGTCTGGTTCCGCAGGACTACGACGCGGAGTTCGACGCGCTCTTCGCCAAGAACCCGGCGCCCGTGACCGACCCGGCGATCTACGCCTGCGTGCCCGACGAACCGGCCATGCGGCCCGATGGCAGCGAGGCCTGGTTCATCCTGCTGAACGCACCGCTGCACGCCCCGCCCGCGGTGGACTGGGACACTCTCGGCCCCGCGTACGCCGAGCACATCCTCGACGTACTCGCCCGCCGCGGAGTCGATTTGCGCGAGCGTCTGCAGTGGTCGCAGATCCGCACGCCCGCGGACCTGGAACGCACGACCGCCTCCCCTGGCGGCAGCATCTACGGCGTGTCCAGCAATGGCCGGCTGTCCACCGTGCTGCGCCCGTCGAACCGCAGCGCGGTGCCGGGCCTGTACCTGGTGGGCGGGTCCGCGCACCCTGGCGGCGGACTCCCGCTGGTGGGGATGGGGGCCGAGATCGTGGCCGAGGAGATCGGCAGGGCCTGATCAGCGGGTGTCCAGCCGGGTGCGCACCGCCCACAGGACCTGGCCGAAGCCGAGCATGCCCACCAGCAACGCCGCCCATCCGCCCACCTGCGCCCACACGGGGCCGGCCACAGCAGTCGCGATGAGGAACATCCCGCTGATCAGCACCCGGGTGGGCCGCTCCGAGAGGCTGATCACACCGATCTCCGTGAAGCCCACCCCGGCGGCCCGGGCCCGGGTGTACTCCTGCATGAAGGCCAGGAACGCCGCACCGACCGCGGGCCACGGGTTGGCCGCGGCCAGCGCCAGGCCCACGAGCAGGGCGACGTCGCCGAACCTGTCGGCAACGCTGTCCAGGACGTAACCGAAGTCAGAGCTGCGCCCGGTCATGATCGCCACCGCGCCGTCGAGGTTGTCGATGATCCCGGCCACCAGCGCCACGACCCCGCCGATCAGATACAGCTCGCGGACCACCAAGTACGGCACAGTAAGCGCGACCAGCATCCCCAGGATCGTCACCGCGTTCGGCGACATCCGCATCGCCGCAAGCGGCCGGGCGAGTGCGTACGTGACGGTCAGCCAGGCCTGCACCGGAATCGACGTGCGGGGGTCCAGCCCACCGTGCAGGACCGCCCAGCGCTCGAAGTACTCGCTGCGCGTCACACCGTCAACCCTAGGTCGCGGTAGACCCGCAACGTGGCTGTCGAACGGTTCAGCGTGTAGAAATGCAGACCCGGGGCACCGCCGGCCAGGAGTTGGGAACACAGGTGCGAGGCGTGCTCGACACCGAGGTCCACCACAGCCTGCGGGTCATCGGCGACGCGCTCGAACTGCTCGATCATGGGCGCCGGCAGTGGGGTGCCGGACAACTGCGCGAACCGCTGCAGTTGCCGGACATTGGTCACGGGCATGATGCCCGGGATGATCGGCATGGTCACGCCCGTGGCTTGGGCCGCGTCCACCAGCCGGAAGTAGGAGTCCGGGTCGAAGAAGAACTGGGTCATCGCAAAATCCGCGCCGCGATCCTGCTTGGACTTCAGAACCGTGACATCGGCCGCCAGCGACGGTGAGGACGGGTGCACGTCCGGGAACGCCGCCACCCCGATGCTGAAGTCGCCGAGCCGGGAGATCAGCCCGACGAGTTCGTCGGCGTGTTCCAGCCCGCCCGGAGTGGACACCCAGTGCGCCTCGGGGCCCCCCGGGGGATCCCCGCGCAGGGCCAGCACGTGATGGACCCCCGCGGCCGCGTAGGAAGCGATGACCGCCCGCAGTTCGGCCACCGTCGACCCCACGCACGTCAGGTGACCCATCGGGGTCAGCGTGGTCTCGTGGGCTATTTGCTGGGTGATCGCCACGGTGCGGTCCCGCGTCGAACCGCCGGCGCCGTACGTCACGGACACCAGATCCGGGTGCAGCGGTTCCAGCCGACGGATGGCGTCCCACAGCAGCGCGGTGCCGGCCTCGGTCTTCGGCGGGAAGAACTCGAACGAGAAGGACGTGCCGCCGGCGTCGATGCGCTCGCGCACGGACGAACGGATGGCGGGCATGATTCACCGATTCTAGGTCGGCCCTGACCTGGCTGCGCAGCCGCATGCCTGCCCATGCGCGGATGTGCACTTGGCTGCCAGCGCGTAGATTTGGGACATGCCGGAAACCGTCGCCGATATCGACGTCCTCCTCGCCGATCTGCGCGCGCATTTCGGCGACACGGTCGACCAGTTCGTGCGCGACCAAGTCGGGGTGCTGACTGCGATCAGTACTGATCTGCTCCCCCTGCTGGACACACTCAAGGACCTCCTCGACGGCGGCAAGCGTCTGCGGCCGACGTTCGCGTACTGGGGATGGCGCAGCGCCGGCGGCCGCCCGGACGGACCCATCCTGACCGCAGCGGCAGCGCTGGAGTTCCTGCAGGCCTGTGCACTGATCCACGACGATGTCATGGACGGATCCGACACCCGCCGCGGCAAGCCTGCCGCCCACCGACGGCTGGCGTCGATGCACCGGTCCCACGGTTACTTGGGCTCACCGGAGGATTTCGGCGTCGGCTCGGCGATCCTGCTCGGCGACCTCTGCCTGAGCTGGTCCGACGAGTTGCTGATGGCCAGCGGCCTGGACACCCCGGCCCTGGCCGCAGCCAAGCCCATCTTCGACGAGATGCGCACCGAGCTCATGGCTGGGCAGTATCTCGACCTCCTCGAGCAGGTACGCGGAGAGTACGACCTCGACAACGCCCTGGTGGTCGCCCGCTACAAGTCGGCCAAATACACCGTGGAACGCCCCCTGCACATCGGTGCGGCAGCGGCGGGCGCGGACGCCGCCCACCTGCAGGCCCTCACGGACTTCGGGATCCCGGTCGGCGAGGCGTTCCAGCTGCGTGACGACCTGCTCGGGGTCTTCGGCGACCCGCAGGAGACCGGCAAACCCGCCGGTGACGACCTGCGCGAGGGCAAGCGCACGGCACTGATCGCGCTGACCTGGAGCCGGGCCGACGCCATGCAGCGCGACCTGCTGCGCCGGCATCTCGGTGACCCGGCCATCACCGGCGCCATGGTCGACCAGTTGCGCGATGTGATCACCGACACCGGTGCCCGGGCCGCGGTGGAAACCATGATCGACCAGCGGGCCGAGGCGGCTGCCACAGTGGTCGCGGCCATGGACCTTGACGACACCACGCGGACCGCCTTCGACCGGCTGCTGGTCATGGCCACCCGCCGGAGCACGTGATGTTCACCGTGCAGGGGGCGACCCAGCGAGTCGTCGTGGTCGGGGCGGGGCTGGCCGGGCTGTCAGCGGCACTGCGCCTGGCCGGGGCGGGCCGCGAGGTGGTCGTGCTCGAGCGGGAGCAGCGACCCGGCGGCCGCGCGGGCCGGCTGGAGATCGGCGGCTACTCCTTCGACACCGGACCCACGGTGCTGACCATGCCCGACCTCATCGAGGACGCCTTCGCGGCAGTGGGCGAGGACTACCGCGATTGGCTGGATCTGATCCCCCTCGACCCTGCGTATCGCGCCTTCTACCCCGACGGTTCCACCATGGACGTGTTCGCGGATCCCGAGCGGATGGCGGCGGAGATCGAGGCCCGGATCGGCCCCGGCGAGGCGGCCGGCTACCGCCGGTTCGTGGACTACGTGGCGCAGATGTACCGGCTGGAGATCCGCGACTTCATCGACCGCAACATCGACAGCCCGCTGGACCTGATCACCCCGAATCTCGCCCGACTCGTGGCGCTCGGCGGTTTCGGTCGCCTGCAGCGCCGCGTGGATTCCTTCTTGTCCGACCCGCGCACCCGGCGCCTGTTCTCGTTCCAGGCGATGTACGCCGGGCTGTCCCCCTACCGGGCGCTGGCGCTGTACTCGGTCATCTCCTACATGGATTCCGTGGCGGGGGTATTCCTCCCCCGCGGTGGCATGCACGCCCTGCCGGTGGCCATGGCCGACGCCGCGGTGAAGCACGGTGTCACGATCCACTACGGAGTCACGGTGGAGTCCGTGGAGACGGTCGGCGACCGGGCAACCGCCGTGATCACCACGGATGGTGACCGGTTCCCCGCCGACGCCGTCGTGCTCAACCCGGACCTGCCAGTCGCATACCGCGATCTGCTCGGCCTCGACGCCCGGCGGCTGGAGCGCCTCGACTACTCGCCGAGTTGTTGGCTCCTGCTCGCCGGGTCCTCTGCGCACTACTCGAAGATCGCGCACCACAACATCCACTTCGGCCGCGCGTGGCGGCAGTCGTTCGACGAGGTGCTCAGCGGCAACCTCATGAGCGACCCGAGCTTCCTGGTGACCAACCCCACCCATACCGACCCCACCCTGGCGCCACCCGGCAAGCAGAGTTACTACGTCCTGTTCATCACGCCGAACACCCGGGGCTCGGTGGCCTGGCCCAACCCGCGGTTCCAGGACGAGGCACTGCGGGTCATGGAAGAGCGCGGCTACACCGGCTTCAGCGACGCGATCGAGGTGTCGGACATCACGGACCCGGCGGGGTGGCAGGCCCGCGGCATGGAGGCCGGCGCACCGTTCAGCGCCGCTCACTCACTGTTCCAGACCGGGCCGTTCCGTTCCGCCAACCACTGGGGAGCAAACGTGGTCTTCACCGGGTCAGGGACCCAGCCCGGCGTCGGGGTGCCAATGGTCCTTGTCAGTGGCCGGCTGGCTGCCGAACGGATCGTGGGGCCGGACCCCGCATACCGCTCGGCCGCTTGGCGCTGACGCACGCGGCCGACGGGCTTGCGGCGCCCGGGCTTCAGTCCCGTCGCGCCCCGAGAATCACCATCTGCCGGAACCGGGCTTGTGCGGGTTGATCGTCGGGCACCAGCCCCGGATCGTCTCCGTCGCCGAGCAACAGCACCCGCTCCCGTGGCGAAGCCCACACGATCAAGGCCAGCAGTCCGGCCACGAGCAGCAGGCCGAGGCCGTCACCGAACTCGAACAGCGCGTCACTGGTGGCACTGGTCCCGGCGACACCATGCAGAGTCAGCACGGCCGTCAACAGCAGCGTTGCGTGCAGATACCTGGCGGCCATGCCAGTAGCAACCAGCAACGGCAGAGCCCACAGCAGGTACCAGGGCTGAACCACGGGACCCAGCAGGACCACGGTGAGCAGCGCCAGGCCAGCGCCGCGCACCCCGGATCTGCCCTCCGGCTTCAGGACCAGCCAGGCCAGCAGCCCCACCGCCACCAGACCCGCCAGACCCCGGGTCACCACCACGGTGAGGTCCACGTGGTCGCCGAGTCCGACGGCGCGCACAGCACCCCGACCACCATGCCGACCGCCGTCGGCGGTGACAGCCACGTCCTGATCGCACCCGGTGTCGACAACGCCGCGATCCACCCCAGCCCGGTCCCGGAAACCAACCCGAGCCCGACGACCACGACACCCGCTACCGCCCCGGACGCCAGCCAGCACCGGATCCGGTCCCACCATCCGGCGTGCACCCCGGCCCATATCAACCCGATGAAAGGCAAGGCCACCAGGGCGATGGGTTTGATCGCCACACCGACGGCCAGCGCCAGGGTGCCCGCGATCGGGTGGTAGTCCACGGCCCACAACAGCCCCACCACCACCGCCGCCGCCATCAGTGCGTCGTTGTGTGCACCGGCCACGAAGTGCATGATCACCAGGGGGTTGAGCACCGCCAGCCACAGCGCCTTCGGCGCACTGATGCCGTGCCGCTGCGCCAGTGCCGGCACCGCCACCGCCAGGATCGCCACCGCCAGGACCGCCCACAAGCGGAAGGCGATCGCGGCCCACACCGGGTGCGGGCCCACGAACTGCGCCACGCCGCGCTCGATGAGCAGGAACAACGGGCCGTAGGGCGTGGGCGACTCGGCCCACAGGGGATCGGCTCCGTCGTTGAACCACCCGGACTCGGCGGCCACACCCACGTCATAGGGATTGAGCCCCTCGATCAGCAACTTGCCCTGCGTGAAGTACGCATAGACGTCCCTGCTGAACAGCGGTGGCGTGAGCAGGAGCGGCGCACACCAGGCGACCAGGGTCCACCACAGAGGTGTCAGCTTCTCGATCCTGCCTCGCAGGACGTCGTAACCGAGCACCAACCAGGCCTGCAGCACCAGCGCCATGCCGACGATCACGCAGAATCTCGCAAGCGCCACACCCACTCCGGGCGACCGCAGCGCCTCGACGACGGGGTTGCCGTACAACGCGGTGTTGACCGGCAGCCACCCCACCCCCAGCGACCCGATGGCCACGATGATGGATCCGACCAGACCGACCACGACGTAGTGGACGAAGAACGAGTGCCGTCGGGGCGCGTCGGTCACATCCACGACGCCCTCCAGCCCCGAGCCCGCAAGTCCATGCCCGCCTCCGGGCTCAATCCTGACATGCCCCGCCGCATCGGTGCGCCCAGCGCCCATCACCCCATGTGGCACCGACCGGTGCTCACGAGACAATGATTGCGTGTCGAACAGGGAGTTGCTGGCAGCGGGGATCACCGACCCGGTGCTGCAGGCCTCATACCGTCGCTGCCGGCGCCTCAACGCCGAGCACGGAAAGACGTACTTCCTGGCCACACGTCTGCTCCCGCCGGCCAAACGACCGTTCGTCCATGCCCTCTACGGTCTGGCCCGCTACGCCGACGAGATCGTCGACGCGATCGACCCGGCGTTCACCGCCCAGCAACGCTCCGAGGCCCTGGGCCACTGGTCCGAGCGCTTCCTGACCGACCTGGCGCGTGGGCACAGCGAGGACCCGGTGGCAGCGGCCGCGGTGGACACCGCTGTTCGCTGGACCATTCCTGCCGAGCACTTCGAGGCGTTCTTCCACTCGATGCGCATGGATCTGACCGTGGAGTCCTACGCGACCTTCGAGGAGCTCACCGAGTACTTTTACGGGTCGGCGGCCGTGATCGGTGTGCAGATGGTCCCGATCCTCGAGCCCCGCAGCGACCGGGCGTACGAGCATGCCCGTGATCTGGGAATCGCCTTCCAGTTGGCGAACTTCATCCGCGATGTGGGCGAGGACCTGCAGCGTGGCCGCATCTACCTGCCGCTGGCCGAGCTCGCCGCCCATGGGGTGACCCCGGCCGACGTGCGGGCCCGCCGCGTCGACGACAACTGGCGGGAGGCACTTGCCGAACAGATCGGCCGGGTCCGTCAGTTACAGGCCCGCGCGAATCCCGGTATCGGCATGCTGGCTGCGGACTCCCAGCCGTGCATTGCCGCGGCAAGCGAGTTGTACTGCGGGATCGTCGACGAGGTCGAGGCCAACGACTACGACGTGTTCACCAGGCGCGCCAGGGTGCCGTGGTCTCGGCGACTCGCAGTGGCTGGCCCCGCAGCCGCCAGAGCCTTACGGGCCCGTTGAGCGGGGACGTTCCCAGACAGGTGGGCCTGACACCGGTTCCCGCTGCACGCCCCGACGGCCCCAGTAGATCCACAGCACCTGCGACCACAGGACCATGGCGAAGCCGAACAGCAGATCCTCAGCCGGCGCGAAGGCGATCCTGCCGTCGCCGAGGAACGGCGGCAGGCCGTCCTCCGGACTCGAGGAGCCCACGATGACGGCACCGTCGTAGTGCACGGTGCCGCTGGCGGTGAGCACGCCGTTGGACAGCAACTGGAAGAACAGGATGATCGCGTAGGAGACCCAGAAGACCCGCCGGCCGACAAGCCGGGTGCGCAACCCGAGATCGAGGAGAACCGCCGCAGCGACCGCGCACATGGCGATCTGCGTGTAGGTCATGGCTGCTCGTCCCCCGCCGGCCACCGGCGCACGGCCCGCACTGCCTCCAGGCTCAGGATCCCGGCGATCGGCACCACGATGAAGAACAGGAGTTCCTCCACGGGCAGGATCCCCAGGTTCAGCCCGGTCATGCGATGGAAGTGCCAGTGCCCCCGGGCGATCGCGTACCAGTCCCAGACCACGAGCGGCACCAGGGTGAAGGCCAGTGTCAGCAGCAGCCGCCGCCAGCGCCGGAACACCCGGGTGCGCACGACGATCTCCAACCAGGTGCTGGCCAGGAGGATCCCAGCCAGCACCGCCAGGTAGATCACTGCTGAGCCAGTTTCCGGTGGTCCCAGGAGACCACCTGCGCCAGCGGCAGACTCATGGCGACCTGCTTGGGGGCCTTTTCGCGGTAGGCGGCCTCGAGCGCCGGGAGGTGCGCGGAGTCGACACCTTCGTACTTGACCATGAGCCTTGCTGCGACCCAGCAGATCCGGTCGACGTCCTCGGAGATCCCGAGGTCGCCGGTGATCTGCACCCCCTGCAGTTCGAGGTAGCGCGCGCCGGTCTCCAGCAGCGCGCAGCACCGCGGGTCCCGCCGGGCGTTGTGGACCTTCTGGCTCTTGGCGTACGTGCGCATCCAGATCCGGTCGCCATCCACCACGTACCACATGGGCGTGATGTCGGGGTATCCATCCGGGCCGTTGAGGGCGATCTGGATGTTCCCGCCATCGTCCAGGAAGGACCGGATCTCCTGCTCGGTCATGGCAATCTCGCTGCGCTTGTTGGACATGTGCCCATCATGTCCGGCCATCGCGACGGGCGACACTGCAGGCGAAAGTACACTTGGTTCTCGTGCGCACCAGTTCGGATCTCTGTGGTCGCGTACTCGACGCGCGGTACCGGAGTGGACCGCGTGGTCGCCACCGGCGGGATGGGCACCGTCTTCGAGGGCTTCGACAACCGGCTCGAGCGGGTTGTCGCCGTCAAGGTGATGAACGACGATCTCGTCTACGAACCCGGATTCACTGAGCGGTTCGTCACCGAGGCGCGCGCTGCCGCACGACTATCGGATCCCCACGTGGTGGCCGTTTACGACCGCGGGCGCACCGCCGACGCGGTCTACCTGGTGATGGAATACGTGCCCGGGCGCACGCTGCGCCGGGAGCTCACCTTCGGAGGCCGGGTGCCGGTGGCCCGCGCCCTGGACATCCTCACCGCGGTGCTCAAGGGTCTGCAGGCGGCCCACTCGGCTGGATTCGTGCACGGCGACATCAAGCCGGAGAACGTGCTGCTCGCCGATCGTGGTGACGTCAAAGTCACCGACTTCGGGCTGGCCCGCGCCATTGAGGACGGCGACCACCGCGCGTCATTGCTGCTCGGAACCGCCGCCTACCTGGCCCCTGAGCAGGCGTCCGACCGTACCCCGGATCCACGCAGTGACCTGTACAGCACCGGCATCTTGCTGTTCGAGATGCTCACCGGCCACGTGCCTTTCCGTGCCGACACCCCCGATGACGTGCTCGCCCTGCACCAGACGCAGACGGTCCCCGATCCCAGCACCTTCGTGGAAGTCGACCGCGGCATCGACGCATTGTGCCGCAAGGCGACCGCCAGGAACCCCGCCGACCGCTACCAGAGTGCCACCGAGATGCTCATCGCCGTGTCCGGTCTGCGCCGGGAGGCCGACCCGCACGCCCCCGCCCCCGTACGCCGCGACGCAGCACCTGTCGTGGCCGCAGCGCCGGCCATGGTGATCCCCGACACCCTGGTGGTGCAGGCCGACCCGGTCGGGCCACCCCCCATGCCAGTCGTCGAGAAGGAGGCGCCCGACACGACTCCCCCGAGTCCGGCGGTCGCGGTGGTCGGGCCGCCGCCACCTCCGGTCGCCACGACGCCACCCCCGCGGCACCGCCGCCGCGGGCGTTTCCTGGGCCTGTTGCTGGTCATGGTGCTGGCCGGCGTTGTCGGCTACTTCGCGTGGCAACTGGGCACCACCCAGACCATGGACACCCCGAAACTGGTGGGCCTGACCCGCAGCGAGGCACTGGCGACCCTGAACGAGGTCGGGCTGACCATGCGCGTCACGGATGAGCAGTATTCCGAGAAGCGCGAGGCCGGCACGATCATCAGCAGTGATCCGTCCGCGGGCGAGAAGGTGGCAGCCGACGGGACCGTTTCCGTGGTGCTGTCCAAGGGCCCCGAGCGCTACCGAGTGCCCAAGGTGCGAGGCATGGACCAGGCCTCCGCCGGCAAGGCCCTCGAGGCGGTGAACCTCAAACCCGGGCAGGTCCTGCAGGACTACAGCCGGAAGGTGCCCGCCGGCATGGTGATCCGCACCAAACCCGCGGCCGGTACGCCGCTCAAGCGGGATACCACGGTGGCCTTGACGATCTCGCTGGGCCCCGAGCCGGTCGTGGTCCCGGATGTCCGGAACATGACCGTCTCGCAGGCTCAGGCGACCCTGATCGGCGGCGGGTTGAAGCCCCGGACGGTGGAGCGGTTCGATGAGAACGTGCCGTTCGGCCAGATCATCGGCACCGACCCGACCAGTGGCACCACTGCCTACCGCGGGGACAAGGTGCGGGTCTACGTCTCGAAGGGCTCGCAGTACATCCCCGTCCCCAGCGTCGTAGGGATGGACACCGAATCGGCGCGTGCCACGCTCGAGGACGCCGGTTTCGAGGTGCAGACCCAGGAGCAGTTCGGCGTGACGATCGCCAACAGGGTCATCTCCCAGGACCCGGGGGGCGGATCGCCGGCCACACGCGGAGCGCTGGTGACGCTGACGATCACCTGACCCGGGTGGTCCCGGATCCGGGCACCGGAAGGCGGGAGCGAAACGGACAGCCGGGAGCCAAAAAGACCGGTTGGAACGCTCCCCGGTAGTGGCACCTCTCCCACCTTGAGCTAGCCACCCCGGCCACCGGAAGGCGGGAGCGAAACGGACAGCCGGGAGCGAAAAAGACCGGTTGGAACGCTCCCCGGTAGTGGCACCTCTCCCACCTTGAGCCAGCCGGCCAGCCACACCGGCCAGCCACAGGAGCGGCCGCTCCCCGAGGATCCGTCAGCGCAACTCTTCGAGGCGCTGGGCGACCTCGAACGCCAACTCAAGGCTCTGCACCCGGTTGAGCCGCGGGTCGCAGGCCGTCTCATATCGGTACGGCAAGTCCTGTTCCTGGGGTCCGTCGATTCCGCCGAGGCACTCGGTGACGTCGTCACCGGTCAACTCGATGTGCAGCCCACCTGGATGGGTCCCCAGGCTGCGGTGCACCTCGAAGAAACCGTGCACCTCCGCGGTCACATCCTCGAACTGGCGGGTCTTCACCCCACCGCTGGTCTCACGGGTGTTGCCGTGCATCGGATCGCAGACCCACACCACGGGGTGACCGTCCGCTTCCACCTTTTCGACGATCGGTGGCAACGCATCGGCAACCCGCCCGGCCCCCATGCGGGTGATGAAGGTCAGCCGCCCGGGAATCCGCTGGGGATTGAGCATCTGGGCTAGCGCCAGTGCGTCCTCCGGGGTGGCCGTCGGCCCCAATTTGACCCCGATAGGGTTGTGGATCAGCGAAGCGAAGTGCATGTGCGCCGACCGGGGGTCACGTGTGCGCTCGCCGATCCAGAGGAAGTGCCCGGACACCGAGTAGGGGTTGCCGGTTCGCGAGTCGATGCGCACCAAGGGACGCTCGTAGTCCAGGACCAGCGCCTCGTGGCTGGCGTAGAAGTCGACCCTGCGGAACTCCTCGGGATCGGCCCCGCACGCCTTCATGAACGCCAGCGCATTGTCGATCTCGCGGGCGATGCGCTCGTAGCGGACGCCGGCCTCGGACTCCCGCACGAAGTCCTGGTTCCAGGCGTGGACCTGATGCAGGTCGGCGTATCCACCCTGGGTGAAGGCCCGCACGAGATTCAGGGCGGCGCTGGACGCGTGGTAGGCCCCGAGCAGCCGGCCGGGGTCGATCTCCCGAGCCCCGGCAGTGAAGGCCTGGTCGTTCACACCGTCTCCGAAGTACGACGGCAGCGTCACACCGTCGTGGGTCTCGGAGGGCTGCGAGCGCGGCTTGAAGTACTGACCGGCCAGCCGTCCGATCTTCACCACCGGCATCCGCGAGCCGTACGTGAGGACCACTGCCATCTGCAGGACGGTCTTGAGCCTGGCCCGGATGGAATCGGCCGTGTTCGCCGCGAAAGTCTCGGCGCAATCGCCGCCCATGAGCACGAACGCCTCTCCCCGGGCGGCCTGCCCGAGATGGTCCATGAGCTGGTCGCACTCCCCTGCGAATACCAGCGGAGGGACGACTGCGAGTTCGGCGGTGACCTGCGCCAAGCGATCCGCGTCGGGCCACACCGGCTGCTGGGCGGAGGGCAGATCCGGCCAGGAGATCAGGTTGTGGGACGGCAGATCAGACACTCAAGAAGCGTAACGCACCGCGTAGAGACGCCCGATCGGACGGGCGTCAGGAGGCTTGCGCCGCGGCGGCAGCCTGGACCGATTCACCGTCGGCGATGACTTCCTTGGCGCGCGCCGCGTACAGGTCCACGTACTCCTGGCCGGACAATTCCATGAGTTCGTACATGATCTCGTCGGTCATCGAGCGAAGCACGAAGCGGTCGTTCTGCATGCCCTCGTACCGGGAGAAGTCAAGGGGCTTGCCGATCTTGATGCCGACCCGGCGGATGCTCGGCATGATCTTGCCCGGCCGCTGGATCTCCCGGGTGCCGATCATGGCGACCGGGATGACCGGGACCTCCGCCTCGAGCGCCACCCGGGCCACTCCCGTCTTGCCCCGGTACAACCGGCCGTCCGGGGAGCGGGTCCCCTCCGGGTAGATGCCGAGCAACTCGTTCTGGTCGAGGATGCGCAGTGCGGTGCTCAGGGCGTCGTCCGAAGCCGAACCCCCCGAACGATCGATGGGCACCTGCCCGACCCCCTTGAAGAAGGCACGGTTCAAGAACCCCTTGATGCCTGTGCCGTTGAAGTACTCGGCCTTCGCCAGGAACGTGATGTGACGGGGGACCACGAGGGGCAGGAAGAACGAATCGGAGAAACTCAGGTGGTTGCTGGCCAGGATCGCCGATCCGTCCTTGGGGATGTGTTCCAGACCCTCGACCTGCGGCCGGAAGAACAATCGCAACCAGGGGCCGATGAGGATGTACTTGAAGAACCAGTACAACACCGCAGCCGCCTCCTGAACGTGATTTCGCCTCCGACCCTACGCAACGCCGCGAGCCTTGGGCAATGCAACCTGCCAAGGGTTGAGCGAACGGACCATTCCGTGACCTTCTGGTGGACGGCACGATCGTTCCGCGCTAGTGAGCGTGAGATCATCGGCTCTGTCAGCGCGGGGACGACAGCGCGAGGAAGACAGTGCCACTGATGCCGGGCGCGGAGCCGTACAGCGCCGAGGGCGACCACCTCGGCGTGCTCGTGCTGCACGGATTCGGCGCAACACCGGCGGTCGTGCGCCCCTGGGCACAACACCTGGCCGCCGCTGGCCACACGGTGAGCGCGCCCCGATTGCCAGGTCATGGGACGCGCTGGCAGGACCTGAGCGCCACCACCTGGCACGACTGGATCCAAGAGGCCGAGCGCTGCCTCGAGCGGATGCGGGAACACACGGACACTCGAGTGGTCATGGGACTGGGTGCCGGGGCCACGATCAGCCTGCGATTGGCAGAGGTTCACTCCGACATCGACGGCATCGTCGCGGTGAACCCGGTCGTGCACAGCGAACGCCGGGACCGGGCCCTGTTGCCGTACGTCCAGTTCCTCGGTGCGGTGCCGTGGCACTTCGACGACGTGAAGCGCCCGGGCAGCACGGACCTGGGTTATGACCGATTGCCACTGCGCGCGATGCATTCGCTGACCCGTTTGTGGGCGCTGGTGAAGTCCGACGTCCACCGCATCACCGCTCCCCTGCTGGTGTTACGCAGCGCCGACGACCACCTGGTCGAACCGAGCAACACGACGTGGCTGCTGGCCAACGTGCGGTCACAGGTCGAAGAGGTCCTTCTCCAGGACTCCTACCACCTGGCCACCGTCGACAACGACGCCACAGCGATATTCGAGGCCAGTACAAGGTTCGCCGAGTCGCTCGGGGCGGCGGCATGAGCGAGCCCGGGGACCACGTCCCCTACGACGAGAACGCCTGGGAGCGCATCGTTGCCGAACTCGGCGACGAGATGCCCGCTGCGCCCGACCGGCCGCCCGCCGCCCCGCCCCCGGATCCCGAGGACGAGTTCGTTCCGCCGGAGCCGCCACCGCTGCCCAAGACCGATCTGATCGGACGACTCGCATGGGCCGGGGTCATCGGCGGACCGCTGCTGCTGTTCCTGGGCGTGCTGGCCCCCGGCGTGGTGCGCCCCAGTGCGGTCATCGCCGGGGTGGTGGCCTTCGTCGCCGGCTTCCTGACGCTGGTCCTGCGCTCCCCGCACGAGCCCGAGGACGGCTGGGACGACGGCTCGGTGGTGTGACCCGCCGGGTCCGACGCATGGCCCCGGCCCGCGCCGACGTGACAGGATGCCGCCATGACCATCAGCGAAGTCGTGCAGATGCAGGGGCACTCATCGATTCCGGAATGCTCAGCCGGGCCCTGGACGACATCCTGAGGCCGGGGCCGACTACGAGATCCAGGACCTCGTCTTCGGCAAGACGAAGAACGATGAGTCGACCGCCCGCATCCATATCACCCACGAGGACACCACCGCCCTCAACGACCTGGTGGTCAGGCTGCAGAACCACGGCGCCAACCCCGTCGAGACCAGCGACGCCGTCACGGTTCCGGCCCCGATGGACGGGGTGTTCCCCGAGGGGTTCCACTCCAGCACGAACTTCGAGACATACGTGCGCATCGGCGGGGAGTGGATCCTGGTGAGCAATCCTGAGATGGACTGCGGACTGGTGCTGCGCGACGGCGGCGTGACCACCGTGCCGATGTCGGACGTGCTGGCCGGCGAGCCCGTGGTCGTCGGCTTCCTCGGTGTCAAGGTCGTCGTGCCGTCGCCACCGCGTCCGGATTCCGAGTCGATCTTCGAGTTCATGAACTCCGTGGTGTCCAGCGAGAAGCCGCAGGCGTTGCAGGTGCGGCAGATCGCCGACCAGATGCGCGAGTGCAAGGCCGCCGGCAAGCGGATCCTATGGGTCGGTGGGCCGGCCATCGTCCACACCGGCGGCGCGCCCGCCCTTTCCCGGCTCGTGGCGGCCGGGTACGTCGACGTGCTGTTCGGCGGCAACGCCCTGGCGGTGCACGACATCGAGTCGAACATGTACGGCACGTCCCTGGGTGTGGACCTCAGCAAAGGGTCCGGCGTCGACCACGGCCACGAAAACCACATCCGGGCGATCAATCGCGTGCGCTCCCACGGCAGCATCGCCCAGGCTGTGGCGGCCGGCGCGATCACCGCCGGGCTGATGCACGCGATGGTCGAAGCCGACAAACCGTTCGTGCTGGTCGGGTCGGTGCGCGACGACGGGCCCCTGCCCGACGTCTACACCGACGTGATCGAGGGGCAGCGTGCGATGCGCGCACAACTCCAGGACGTCGGCTTCGCGATCATGGTGGCCACGATGCTGCACGCCATCGCGACCGGCAACATCCTTCCAGCGTCCATTCCGCTGGTCTGCGTGGACATCAACCCCTCGACCGTGACGAAGCTGTCCGACCGCGGCAGCGCCCAGGCCCAGGGTGTGGTCACCGACATCGGGCTCTTCCTCGAGCAACTGGCCATGGACCTGGTGCCCTAGCTCGACTGGGGTTCCGGCCTCCCACAGGGCCGGTCCGGCGCCGACGGGGGGAGGCGACCGCGGTCAGCGGATGCGGGCCAGGTCGGCCGCACCCACCAGGCCTGCGGCGTTGCCCAATTCGGCGATCACCACTTTCGGCAGCGGGCGGGTGTCCTTGCCCGAAACCGACTCGGTGAACGCCCGGATGGTGGACGCCAGGAGCAGGTCACCGGCCTCGCTCACACCGCCGCCGATGACGAAGCACTCCGGATCGAGGATGGCGGTGACGTCGGCCATCCCCTGGCCCAGCCAGCGCGACACGAAGTCGAAGGCCGCCAACGCCACGGGGTCCCCTTTCCGCGCGGCCTGCGTGACGTGCAGTCCCTGCACCCCTTCCGGGGTGCCATCCCCGAGGTCGAGCAGCGCCTCGGCATCCACACGCCGCTCCGAGGCCAGGTACCGGGCTTCACGCACCAGGGCGTTGCCACTGGCGTACTGCTCCCAGCACCCCCGGTTGCCGCAGCCGCATGGCCGTCCGCCCGGGTCGACATTGAGGTGTCCGAACTCGGCGGCCGCTCCCCATCGCCCGCGGTACAGGGCACCGTCGAGGATGATCCCCGCTCCGATGCCGGTGCCGATGGTGATCGTCACCAGGTACTCCCGGTCCCTCCCGGCTCCGAACCGGTACTCCCCCCAGGCTGCGGCGTTGGCATCGTTCTCCACCACCACCGGCAGATCGATGACAGCTTCGACGGCCCTGCGCAGCCAGCTCGTCCCGCCAGCCCAGGTTCGGGGCGAAGTTGACACGGGAGCGCCTCTCGTCCACGAAGCCCGCGGCGCCGATGCCGACCGCTTCGATGTCGTGCTCCTTCTGCAAGGCCAGCACCAGGTCACAGACCGTCTGCTCCACCTGTTCGGCATCGCGACCCGGGGTGGCGACGCGGTGCCGGGCCAGGATCCGGCCCTGTTCGTCCACCACGCCGGCAGCGATCTTGGTGCCCCCGATGTCGATCCCCACGGTCAGACCCATATGGCAACGCTAGGGGAATCGCCTAGGGCTTCGCCTGCCCGCCTGCGGGGCCCAGCAGTCCCGCCACAAGATCGTTGATCTGGGACAGAGCGGCGCGGGCGGTATGCGCCCACTCGGGGTTCGTGCGTTCCAGGGCATCGAGGCCCTGACAGATGGGGCAGTCGGTGCAGCGCACGACCTGCGCCGGCTCGGGTTCCTCCTCGGTCTGCTCCTCGGTCTGCGGGTGCTGCTCGGTGGCCTGCGCCAGCAATGCCGAGGCACTTGCGGCGGCGTTCTGCGCCACCTCCGTGGCAGCGGCCACCGCTCCGGAGTCCACTGCCCAGTTCCGTAGCGCGCCGGCGAGTTTGAGGCCCTCGACGAACATCGAGTCGACCGGAGGCTGGCTCGGTGTGCTGTGCCACCACGGCGGCGGGTTGCCCTCGTCGTCCAGCGGCGAGTTCTGTGACTGGTCATCCTCGCTCATTGCTCAACCCGCTTCTTCAGACCTTTCAGGGCGGTGTCCACTATGACTCTCTCCGCCTTGCGCTTGATCGAACCGATGATGGGGATCTGCAGGTCGACCATCAGCCGGTAGGTGACCTCACTGGTGCCGTTCCCGAGATCGTGGACCATGTACATGCCATCCAGGTCGCGCAGAACCGTGGACTCGGTGAGTTGCCAGTTGACCTGCTTGTCCTCGTGCCACTGGTACTGGATGGTGTAGGTGTCCTTGATCGGACCGGAGTCGATGACCATCTCTGCTTCCAGCGGACGGCCGTCGGGGAACGTCCGCAGCACCCGGGTCTGCTTGACTCCGGCCCACTGCGGGTAGGTGCCGAGATCGGCGATCACTGCCATGACCCGCTCAGCCGAAGCCTCGATGATGATGCTCGACTCCGTTTGCTCAGCCACCGACCTCCGCCCTTCACCCAAGTGTCCCGCTCAAGGTTACTGCCCCTCTTCGTGACTCGTCGCCCACGCCGGCGCGGCACCGGCCGGGCGCGCTGCTCGACCTCACGCTTGAGCTCCCAGACGGTGCGCTTCCAGGCGGTGGCACGGCGCGCGCGCTCCTTGGCCGCCGCTCGCCAGCCCTTCGGGGTGTCCGGCCAAGGCGCTGGGGTCAGCCCGTCGTCGGAGGGTTCGCCACGCAAGTAGTGGTGCACAATGCACCCATCGGCGAACGGCTCGATCCAGATCTCCAGGGAACCCACGAGCGCCCCTGTCATCGACCACCGCTGCCCGTTGACCCCCCGGTCCATGAACACGGTGAGCCGCAGGTCCGGCCACCACCTGACCCAGGACGCCGGATCGGCGACGACTCCGGCCAGCACCTGCGGCTGCACGACGATGAAGGTCTCGTCCACGAGATCCACGCCGGCCACAGAGACGATGATGCCCCACCAGATGCACCCCCAACCGCGCGCCTCCTAGGCCGGGTGTTCCCCTATTGCCAGAATTGCGGAACAATACGGCACAACCCATGACCGCTCATTCCGGTAATCCGGTACTACAACGACAGGAGCCCTGCATGCAGGAGGTATCCGAGGCACCCCTGGTGGCTGAAATCACCAGCGGTGGCCTCACGGACAAGATGATCGCCCACGCCGAGAAGAACCCCGACCGGGTGGCACTCCGGCGTCGCGTCGGTGAGACATGGCAGGACGTGACGTCCGCGCAGTTCCGCGACGAGGTCGCCGGGCTGGCCAAGGGCCTCATCGCCGCGGGCGTGGGAGCGGGTGACCGCATCGCCATCATGTCCTCCACCCGCTACGAGTGGACGCTGGCTGACTACGCGGGCTGGTTCGCCGGCGCGACTGTGGTGCCCATCTACGAGACCTCCTCGGCCGAGCAGGTCGAGTGGATCCTCAGCAACGCCGACTGCGCCGGTGTCTTCCTGGAGGGCGACAAGCACAAGCGTGTGTACGAGCAAGTGGCCGGCAAGGTGCCCACGAAGCACGTGTGGGTCTTCGACGAGGGCGCGGTCGAGGGTCTCACGCAGGCCGGGGCGGACATCTCGGACACAGAACTGGAATCCCGGCGCAAGGCGGTCACCCCGGACGACATCGCCACCGTCATCTATACATCCGGGACCACCGGACGGCCCAAGGGCTGCGTGCTGACGCACAAGAACCTGCTCTTCGAATCCGACAACATCATGGGCGCAATGCCCGACCTGTTCGACGCGCACGGCTCCACGCTGCTCTTCCTGCCACTGGCACACGTCTTCGGGCGGGTGATCGAGATCGGCTGCATCGAGTCCGGCACGGTCCTGGGCCACAGCGCGGACGTCAAGAACCTCCTGGCCGACCTGGCGCAGTTTCAGCCGACCTTCCTGCTGTCTGTGCCACGGGTCTTCGAGAAGGTCTTCAACTCCGCCCAGATGAAGGCCACCGCTGAGGGCAAGGGCCGGATCTTCGACATGGCCGCCAGCACGGCGATCGATTACTCGCGCGCTCTGGACACCGGTGGCCCCAGCCTGCTGCTGCGACTCAAACACGGGATCTTCGACAAGTTGGTGTACGGCAAGCTGCGGGCGGCCCTCGGCGGGAAGGTCGAGTACGCGGTCTCCGGTGGTGCACCGCTCGGCACGCGGCTCGGCCACTTCTTCCGGGGCATCGGCGTGACGATCCTCGAGGGCTACGGCCTGACCGAGACATCGGCGGCCAGCACCATCAACCTCCCGGACGCCATCCGGATCGGTACGGTCGGGCGTCCCATGCCTGGCGCGTCGGTGCGCATCGCCGACGACGGCGAGATCATGCTCAAGGGCGGGCAGATCTTCCAGGGCTACTGGAAGAACGAGGAGGCCACCAAAGAGGTCCTCGAGGATGACGGCTGGTTCCACAGCGGCGACATCGGCGAACTCGACGCCGACGGTTTCCTGCGCATCACCGGCCGCAAGAAGGAACTCATCGTGACGGCCGGCGGCAAGAACGTCGCACCAGCGGTGCTCGAGGACCGGCTGCGCGCACACTGGCTGATCAGCCAGTGCATGGTCGTCGGCGACAACAAGCCGTTCATCGCCGCATTGGTGACCCTGGACGTCGAGGCGCTGCCGGCGTGGTTGGAGCAGAAGGGCCGGCCGACCGACACCCCGCTGGCCTCGCTGGCCTCGGACCCCGACATCCTCGCCGAGGTGAGCGGGGCCGTGGATGAGGCCAACAAGGCGGCGCAGCAATGCCGAGGCCATCAAGAAGTTCGAGATCCTCGAGATCGACTGGACCGAGGAGGGCGGACAGCTGACCCCGTCGATGAAGCTCAAGCGCAGCGTCGTCATGACCGAGTTCAGCGCGAAGGTCGAATCGCTGTACAGCTGACCCGAGCGAGGAGGGCCCGTCGTGGATCGGATCCGCGGCGGGCCTTCCTCGTCGCCCGCCCGCGGCCCCGGCCCTGGCACGCCGGCGCTGGCACGCCCCGGCCTGCGCGCCCCGGCCCTGGGCAAAGGCGGGAGTGAAACGAAGCGGGAGCGAAAAAGACCGGGGAACAAGACCGTTAAACACCCCGACGTCCCCAACTCTCCCCGGTGCAGAAAGCGCGCACGGCGCGACCACCCCAGCCCAAGGCGGGAGCGAAACCACAACCCGGGAGCGATCCAACCCCCGTGGATACAACACCTCACCCTCAGTTCAGGTGTTGCATCCACGCCTTGAGGCCGCACCGGTTGGAACACTCCCCGATGTACCACCCTCTCCCGCCTTGCCCGCAACCCCGGCCCCAACACCACCCACCCGTTCGCCGGCAAGAGCCTGCGTCCAGTGGCCCGCACATGGTGGAATCGGTCGCGTGGGCACGATCATCCTCATCTCCCTGGTACTTGCCGGGTTGGGAGGCATCGCCTTGTGGACTGTCCAGCAGCGCCGTCGCAGCGGGGAGGAGTACCGCTCGGCTCACCGCTTGTTGAGCCGGCTGCAACAAAAGTCGCGACAACTTCCCGCGGGTCTCGACGAGGTGGCCCTGGCCCAGCAGACCCTCGAGCAGTTCAGCCACGACGTCCCGTCGCAGCGATCAGCGCTGTACATCCAGCAGGACGATCAGTTGGTCCCCTACGCGCTGCGCGGCACCGAACGCAGCCCGTTCCCCGACCTGGATCTGTCCTCCCTGGCCACACTGCGCGACGCGAAGCCCCACGCCGGCCGGGGCCTGGTCACCGGCGGGCCCGAACAGGAGGCGCTGATCCCGTTGACCCTCGGTTCCCGGCTCGTGGGTGTGGCAGCGCTGCAGAACGACGTCACCCCGTTCGACAGCGCTGCCCTTCGGCAGGCGATGCCAGGCGCCCAGGAAGCCGCTCTGCGCATCGACACCGGGCGCCTGTTCGCCGATGTCCGCACGGCTGCCACGACGGAGGAGAGGAGGCGACTGGCCCGTGAGATCCACGACGGCATCGCACAGGAGCTGGCCAGTGTCGGCTACGCCCTGGACGTCCTCGTCGCCGACTTGCAGGGCACGCCGGGGCAGACTCTGGCCGACGACATCCGCACCGAGGTCCGCCGGATCATCTCCGAGTTGCGCCTGAGCATCTTCGACCTGCGAGCCGACGTGCAGCCCGGGGTCGGTCTCGGGTCGGCGCTTGCCAGTTACGTGCAGCAGGCCGGCACCGCAGCCGGACTGACGGTGCACCTGGTGATGGAGGAGGGCCACGACCGGCTCGCCCTGGCCCAGGAGACCGAATTGTTGCGCATCGCCCAGGAGGCGGTCACCAACGTGCGCCGCCACGCCCACGCCGAGAACGTGTGGGTGACCTGCCGGGTCGACCCACCGCGGGCCTACCTGCGGGTGGCCGATGACGGCAGCGGCATGGATTCGCCGCGCAACGACAGCTTCGGGTTGGACATCATGCAGGAGCGGGCCAACCGCATCGGCGCCGAACTCGCGTGGCATCCTCGGGAGGGCGGCGGCACGGTGTTGGAGGTCATCCTGAAGCCGACCGCCGGCGACAGGGAGGAGTGAGGCGCTGTGACCATCTCAGTTCTCCTCGTCGACGACCACGAACTCATCAGGCAGGGTCTGCGGCGCTCCTTCGAGCGTGACGGCGACTTCGACGTGGTCGGGGAGGCCGGCTCGGCCGCCGACGCCGAGCGCCTGCTGCGGATCACCCGTCCGGATGTCGTCGTCCTCGATGTGCGGCTGCCCGACGGATCCGGGCTCAAACTGGCCGCTGCCTCACGCGAGCGCTACCCGCAGCTGGGCATCGTCATCCTCACGATGTACGCCGGCGACGAGCAGTTGTTCGCCGCTCTGGAAGCCGGCGCCTCGGCATTCGTGCCCAAGAACGCACCGTCCGACGACGTCGTCGCCGCGGCCAGGCACGCCGCCACGACCCCGCAGTCCTTCACCGCCAAGGATCTCGCCGACGCCATGAAGCGCAAGCTGAGCCCGAGCGGACCGCAATTGAGCCCGCGCGAGCGCGAGGTCCTGCAACTGCTGGCCGACGGTCTCGGCGTGGCCCAGATCTCGCGGCGGTTGTTCATAAGCGAGTCCACCACGAAGACTCACATCTCCAAGTTGTACGAGAAGCTGGGGGCCGGTAACCGGGCGCAGGCTCTGATGACGGCCTTGAAACTCGGTCTGCTGCGGCAGTCGGACCCCACCGTCTGACCTGAGATACTGACTGTGCCCCGGGGCGGTCCGGGTTCGGCGACGATCGGAGTGCCTGTGCGTTTCACGCCGTCTGCGCGCATGTGGTGGCTCCTCCCGACTGTGACGTTCGCCCTGACCCGCGCCTGGCTATTGCTCATACCCTTCGGCCTCATCCCGTACATCGGGGGCACGCTGGTCATCAACGACGTCACCCTCTACGAGCAGTGGGCGCAGATCCTGCAGACCGGGCGATACCCGGTCGGGGATCAGATGTGGCAGTACCCGCCACTGGTCGGCCCGGTCTTCGCCCTCGGCGCCCTCGTCCCGCCGGACCCCACTCTGGGCCTGATGCTGGTCATGCTGGCGTTCGACGTGGCCACGTTCGTCGTGCTGATGCGCAGGACTGGTCACGGCGCCTCGCTGGAGGGTCCCTGGGCCTGGATCGTGGCCGGCATGCTGATCGGCCCGGTGTGGCTCACCCGCTTCGACGTCATCCCCACCTTCTTCGCGGTGTTGGGACTGCTGGCCGTCAGCCGACCGGCGCGATCGGGGGCATGGCTGGCCGTCGGTGCGTTGCTCAAGGTATGGCCGGCACTGCTGCTGCTCAGCGTGCCCCGGCGCGCTTTCCCCAAGGCTCTCGCCGCCTTCGTCGTGACCTGCGGCGCCATCCTCATGACCCTCGTGCTCACGATGGACGGAGCGAGTTCGTTCGCTTCGGAGCAGCGCGAGCGTGGGCTGCAGGTGGAGTCGGTGCCGGCCTGGCTGTTCCTGGTCGCGCACCTCTTCGGGTGGCCGCGCCGGTTCGTCTACCGCTACGGCGCTATGGAGGTCTCCGCTCCGGGCGTGGAGGCGGTGGCCCTGGCAGTGACCGTGGCAACAGTGGTGAGCCTGGCCGCGCTGGTGATCCTGCGTTTCAGCGGTCGCCTCGACGACGCCTCGCCGGCCGATATCGCCCTGGTGGTCGTCCTGGTCTCGATGGTCACCTCTCGCGTGCTGTCGCCGCAGTACTTGGTCTGGGTGGGTGGCATCGCTGCGGTCTGTCTGCTGGATCGGGGCACCCGCATGCGGCCGGTGATCGCGCTATTGATGCCGGTGGCCGCCCTGGGGCAGATCCTGTACCCCATGCACTACGACTGGCTGCTGTCCGACCGGTGGGAGGGGCTGGCCCTCCAGACCGCGCGGATACTGTTGCTGCTCGTCGCCACCGGCTGGGGGCTGACCCGGCTAATGCGGGGCCGTCCCGGGACCGCGGTCGGGGTCGACGCCGTCCAGGAGGTCCGTCAGCCGGCGTGACACCACCGGCCAGGTCCATTGCTGTTCGACCCACTGCCGCCCCGCCTCCCCCATGCCGGCCGCCGCCCGCGGATCGCTCAGCACCGCCACGATGCGTCGCGCCACATCCTGCAGATCGCGACCATCCACCACGTACCCGGTCTGTCCATCGAGCACCGCGTCAGGCGCCCCGCCGGAGTCCCCGGCGATGACCGGCAGACCGATAGCCCCGGCTTCGAGGTAGACGATGCCCAGGCCCTCGACATCCCAGCCCCGGTTGCGCGTGCGGCAGGGCATCGCGAACAGGTCCCCGGCGGCGTAGTGCAGGGGCAGCGCCTCCCAGGCCACGGTGCCGGTGAGAACCACGCTGCCGGCCACGCCCACCTCCTCGACCAGGGCATCGAGCCGGGAACGGTAGGGCCCCCCACCGACGATCAGCAGCGCGGCATCGGGGACCGCCCGCTGCACCAGCGGCAAAGCCCGGATCAGCGTGTCCTGCCCCTTGCGCGGCATGAGCCTGGACACGCACACGATGACTGGTCGATCTGCCAGACCCAGTTCCCCGCGCAGGGCCGCCCCATCCGGGCGAACCCGCGGATGGAACACGTCGGTGTCCACGCCGGGCACCAGTCGGCGCATCCGGGCGGCCGCTGCAGGTCGTAGGGCCGAAGCGATACGACCGCGGGTGTACTCCCCCAGGTAGGTCACGGTGTCGACGGAGTCACCGATGACCCGCAGGACCCTGCGGGCACCCACGGTCGTCGCCCAGGCGGCTTCGTGACCGTGCGTCATGGCCACGATCGGCGCCATCCCCTGTGATCGCAACCTGGGAGCCAACAGCCCCAGGGGTGCCGCCGCTCCGAAGAGCACCCGGTCGCAGTCGTAGTCCTGCGCGATACGACGAGCCCGGGCCAGCACTGTCGGTTCGGGGAGCATCAGGGAGGTGCGGTGACGCACAACGGGGAAGGGCTGCTCGTCGTCGAAGGCCTCGGAACGCTTCCATGCCGGCGCGTACACGACGACCGACTCGGGATCCTGATGCTGCAGCACGCCGTGCACGAACGCTTGGATGCCGCCGGCGCGCGGAGGGAAGTCGTTCGTGACGACCAGTGTGCGGTTCACCGGCTACGGTTTCGGGCGCCCGGCGCCGGCGAACTCCGACATGAACTCGTTGGTGAACAGTTTCTCGTACACCACTCCGTCGCGCGGGCCCTTGGCATGCACGAAGTACCCGTCGCCGGTGTAGATGCCGGCATGCTTGCCCGTCCCGTAGAGGAACACAATGTCGCCGGGTGCCAACTGGGTGATGTCGACGCGCTGGGTCTTGTCGTACTGGCGCTGCACCGAGTGCGGCAGATCAACGCCGGCCTCCGCCCAGGCTGCCTTGACCAGCCCCGAGGAGTCGTAGGCGTCCGGACCGGTCGCTCCGGCCTCGAACGGCTTGCCGGCCTGCTTGATGGCGAACTTCACAACCGGCTTCGTGGTGGAGTCGGGCAGGTCGCCCACCTGGTCGACGGCCTGGTCGGCCTGCTTCTGCTGCTGCTCCTGCTGACGGGCCAGCTCTTCTGCCAGTTGCCGCTGCTGCTCGGCCTGGAGTTGGGACAGCAGGGCAGTGGACTCGGCGACTCGCGCATCGATGGCCGCCTTGGCGTCCAGCAGATCGTCCCGGGCGTTCTCCGCCTTCTTCTCGGCCTTCTCCAGAGCTGCCTCGTCGCGGATCAACTGCTGCTCGGCGACCTGCGTGCGCACCAGCGCCGAGTTCTGCTGGCCGGCGAGGATCCGCGCGGTGTCCAGAGTCGCCAGCCAGTCCGACGGGGTGTCCGAGGCCAGTACGAGCAGGCTGGGGTCCACCCCACCGTTGCGGTAGATCTGGCTGACCACCTGGTTGAGGGTGTTCTGGCTGGTGGCCAGGCTCTGCTGGGTGGCGGCCAGTTCCGCCTGCTTGTCCACGACCGCCTGCTGGGCCTGCTGCCAATCGATGGTGGCATCGTTGGCCTCCTCCGCGGCGGCGGCCGCCTGCTGCTGCAGAGCCGACAACTGCGACTGCACCTGGGCGATCTGCGTATCGATGTCCGCGTGGGCGGCCCACGGGACCAGCAGGATGGCGCACGACATCCCAGCCACGACAGCCGAAAGCACGCGACGGGACGCCATACCACCATTGTGCACCCCGCGGCGTTCACAAAGCCCGCCTCACACTGCGCGCACGAACCTCAGCGGCGATATCAGCCCGGAGGCCGCCAGAGCGTCCATAGCGGCGACTTCCTCAGTCGTCAGCTCACCATCACCGGGGGCATCCAGAAGCGCTGTGACCACACAGTCGGCACAGGCTGCCGGCCGTGCCGTGCAACTTACACAATCGATCAGCATCGTCATCTCCTCACGTCGTGACCCGACCGTAGGGAGACCCTGTGACAAAGTGCCGGTCAGCCCTCGCCGAGACCGGGCGCCCGCAGTGGCGCGGGGTCGTCGGGCACCAGCCACGGCAGCGCCGCGAACACCTGGTGACGGCTGCCGTCGGCCGCCTCGATTTCGCGCAGGACGCGACGGTTGCGAAGATTGGGGTGCGCCATGGCCTCGGCCAGCGTCAGGGCCGGACCCACGCAGGTGTCCTCGAAAGCCAGCAGCGACATCCAGTGGGAGCGGGGCCGGGACGCGACCCGGTGACGTAGGGCGTCGCGCAGTTCGGTCTGCCGTGCGGGATCGTACTGCGACGGCTTCCATTCGGGCAGTTCCAGCAGGTCCAGGATGGTGCCGAAGAATTTGGGCTCCAGGGCACCCACTGTCAACCACAAGCCGTCGGCGCACTCGTACACCTCGTAACACGCCCAGCGCCCGGTGAGGTCCCACGGTGTTGTGGGCGCCAGGCCGGTGGCAAGCCAGCCGCCCAGTGGCAACTGTGCCAACGACAGGGCCGCGTCCACCATGGCTACCTCGGAGCGCACGAACTCACCCGTGGCGCTGGTCCGCAGCCCGGCCAGGACCGCCAGTGCCGCATGCATGCCAGCGGCCAGATCGGCGACCTGCAGGCCGGGGAGCGCGGGGCCGCCGGCGAGAGTGAGCACTCCGGCGTAGCCCAGAGTGTTGAGATCGTGGCCGGGAACCTGTTCGAGTTCACCGCCGGACCCGTAGGCATCGATCGTGACGTGCACCAGAGCGGGACGCAGTTCTCGCAGCCTGTCCTGTCCGAAACCCAGCCGGTCCAGGACTCCTGGGCGGAACGAGTCGACCAGGACATCAGCGCCGGCCACCAGCGAGGCGAACTGCTCGCGGCCCTCGTCGGTCTTCAGGTCGACGACCAGGCTGCGCTTGCCGCGGTTGAGTTGCACGAACGCCCCGGATTCCCCGGAGGCCAGATGCGGTGCGACCCAGCGCGTGCCGTCTCCCTCCGGGGCCTCCACCTTGATCACCTCGGCGCCCATCTCGACCAGGGTCACCGTCGCGAAGTTGCCGGGCAGCAACCGGGTCATGTCCAGAACCCGCACCCCGGACAGTGGCGGCTCAGACATCGTCCACCCGCGCGATAAGTTCCACGGTGTCCGCCGCGCCGCACCAGCGGCACGTCACCTTCTCGATGTCGTCCTGCAGGTCGCGTTGTTCCTCCACGGTGACCGCACCACTGAGGTCGAAGTGCCAGAACTGCTCGGAGCGGGTGGATCGCACCACGTCGAAGCGGGTGAGGTTGCCGCAACGCGCGCAACGCCACCGGCTGTTCTCATCAGGGGCGGGGATGGCCACGCGCCCACTGTATGTGTCCACTGACAGCCGCCCACCACCCGGTGCATGGGGGTATCCGCGCCGTTACCCGGAAATGTCGTGACCCTGACCTAGCGTCGAAGCATGTCCGTGGAGCCGCTGCCGCTGCGTCATGGCGCCGCCCAGCTCAACCTCGACTTCGACGGCACACCCTTGGTGGAAACGACGTTCTGCGTGGTCGATCTGGAGACCACCGGCGGTAGTCCGACCGAGGGCAGGATCACTGAGATCGGCGCCGTGAAGGTCCGCGCCGGCGAGGTCCTGGGCGAATTCCGCACGTTCGTGGACCCCGAGCAGCCCATCCCGGCGTTCATCACCGTGCTCACCGGCATCACCTCCTCGATGGTCGCCGACGCACCGCGAGAGGCCGCGGCGGTGCCGATGCTGCTGGATTTTCTCGCCGACAGTGTGTTCGTGGCGCACAACGCGCCGTACGACACCGGTTTCCTGCGGGCGGCCTGCGATCGCCTGAAGGTGCGCTGGCCGCAGCCGCAGGTGCTCGACACGGCCCGGCTGTCCCGTTCCGTGCTGGGCCGTGACGAGGTGGCCAACCACAGACTGGCGACCCTGGCGCAGTACTTCCGCACCCGGGTGACGCCGACGCACCGCGCGCTGGACGATGCCCGCGCCACTGTCGACGTCCTGCACGGACTGCTGGAACGGCTCGGCACGCTCGGCGTGCTGACCCTGGAAGAACTGACCGCCTCCATGCGCAAGGTCCCGCAGCAACGGCGCAGTAAACGTCACCTGGCCGACCGGTTACCCGAGGAAGCCGGCGTCTACACGTTCCGCGACGCCGAAGGCCGCCCGCTCTACGTCGGCGTCTCGCAGGACATCCGCCGGCGGGTGCGTTCCTACTTCACCAGTGCCGAACAGCGGCCACGGATGACGGAGATGGTCGGCATCGCCACTGACGTGACGGCCATCGTGTGCGCCACCGACCTCGAGGCGAGGGTGCGCGAGTTGCGGCTCATCGCGGAATGGAAGCCGCCCTACAACCGGCGGTCCAGGCACCCAGAACGCACCGTGTGGCTCAAACTCACCGACGAGGCGTTCCCCCGCCTGTCGGTGGTGCGCGCGATCGCTGAGGACGAGGCCGACGGGTGCACGTACGTCGGGCCCTTCGGTTCGCGCGCTGCTGCACTGGAGGCCGCAGCGGCGCTCACCGAGGCCACCGGCCTGCGCTCCTGCACGCAGCGTCTGCGCCCGGGCCGGGCAGCCACCGGATGCGTGCTCGGTCAGATCGGGCGCTGCCTCGCACCGTGCTCCGGGGCACTGACCCCCGAGGACTACCGGCCGCTGGTGCAGGCAGCACGCCGCGCGATGGCCGGGGACACCGCACTCATCAGCCGGGTGCTGCAGGAGCGCATGTCCGGCCTGGCCGGGCAAGAGCGCTTCGAGCAGGCTGCCACGTGGCGCGACCGGCTCGACGCCGCGCTGGCCGGCGTGCACTCCGCGGCCCAATTGCGCGCACTCGGGCAGATCCCCCAGATCGTCGCGGCCGCTTCCCGCCCGGGCGGCTGGGACATCCACGTGATCGCCCACGGGCGCCTGGCCAACGCCGTCTTCTGCCCTACCACCGCCGACGCCCATCGGGTGGTCGAAACCGCTGTCATCGCCGCGGAGGTCGTCTCGCGGCCCCCGGCACCGGCCACCGCCGCGCTCGTCGCCGAGAGCAGGATGCTGATGCGCTGGCTGGAGTCGGCCCGTCCGGTGCACATCGACGGGTGCTGGGCGCTGCCCGTCCGGGCGTCGGTCAGCCCTGCAGAGCTCGGCTGACCTCGACCCAGCGGTCGAGCAACCGGGCGGCGGCGCCGCTGTCCAACGCCTCGTTCACCCGGGCCACCCCCTCGTCGAGCCGGGAACGCAGATCGGCCTCCGGCGAACCGACGGCCGCCCAGGCCGCCCAGGCCGCAGCCGCGTTCGCGACCACCACGTCGCGGACCGGACCCCCACCGCCTGCGAAGACCTCCCGCGCCAGGTCAGCGTTACGCGCGGCGTCCCCGCCTCGCAGGGCCGACAACGGCGAGCGGGCCACCGAGAAGGTCTCCGGGGTGAACTGCGTAGTGGTCACCCGCTGGCCGGTGGCGTCCCAGACCGTGGTCGGCCCTTCCGTACTGATCTCGTCCAGACCGTCCAGGCCGCGCACGACGAGCGCCCGCACGCCTTGTTTGTGCAGCACGTCGGCCATCACCGAGGCCATGGGCTCGAAGGCGCAGCCGACCAGCGCAGCCGCGGGGCGGGCCGGGTTGGCCAGCGGGCCGAGGATGTTGAAGAACGTCGGGATGGCCAGGTCCTTGCGCGCCTGACCGGCGAATCGCAGTGCGGGGTGGAACACCGGGGCGAAGCAGAACGCGATACCCGCCTGTTCCAAGCACGGCCCTACCGCAGCCGCCGGAAGGTCGATCACCACCCCGAGCGCTTCCAGGACGTCCGCGGACCCCGATTGCGAGGAGGCCGCCCGGTTGCCGTGTTTGACCACCCTCGCACCCGCGGCTGCCACCACGACGGCGGACATGGTGGACACGTTCACGGTGTGGGCACGGTCACCTCCGGTGCCGACAACGTCCAGCACCGGCCCGGGCACCGCCACCGAGGTGGCGTGCTCGAGCATCACCGACAGCAGGTCGATGACCTCCTCGGGCGTCTCGTCCTTGGCCCGCATGAGCACCGCGAACGCCGCGATCTGGGCCGGGGTGGCACGATCCTCGAGGATCTCCTCCATGGCCCACTGCGTCTGCTCGGGCTGCAGTTGCCGACGGGCGAACAGCGCGGAGAAGATCTGGGGCCACTCGGTCATGTCGGCAGCCTACGTAACCTGGACCGCAAACGGCGGGGCGGGTTGATCAGCCCGCGTCGAGCGCCACCCGTGGGCGCAGGAGATCGGTTACGGCCTTCGCCATCGACATCGGCTCGATGGGGTGCGAAACCACGGCGTCCGCCCGTGACCACGTCGCCAGCCACGCGTCCTGCGGCCGGCCCACCACCACCAGGATCGGAGGTGCCTTGAACAACTCGTCCTTGAGTTGCCGGCAGACCCCCATGCCGCCGGCCGGGGAGGCTTCCCCGTCCAGGATCAGCAGGTCGAACCCCCCGGTGTCGGCGGTGCGGATGACCATCGGCTCGGTGGCGACTTCGACGTACTCGACCTCGGGCAGTTCCCGCGAGGGCCGGCGGCCGAGGGCCAGCAGGATCTGCTGACGGGTATCCAAGTTGTCGCTGTAGACGAGGACCTTCAACCTGCGCGCCATGCTCCTGATGCTAGTGGCCCTCGCGCCCCGCCGTACGGTCAGGAGGCCGCGGCGCCCGGGCGACCGTGAGTGTGGAAAACAGCAGGAGGTGCCAAGCACCCGGCCACACCGCGCGCAACCTCGCTTGTGGCGGACCGGAGCGCAGCGGACGCCGAGCGGCTGATTCCGTGCTCAGGAGAGGCCGAATCCGGAAAAATGCCGCGGAATCGGGGGGTCGTTCGGTTTGGGAGGCGTAAACCTGCCAGAATCGCACCCGTGGCTAATGCATCTGCTGTGACGACCCGGTTGGCGCCGGTCGGTCATGTCGACCGTCCGAACAACGTGGCCATCGGAACGATCATCTGGCTCGCTAGCGAGTTGATGTTCTTCGCGGCTCTGTTCGCGATGTACTTCACGCTGCGGTCAGTGAACCCCGAGATCTGGGCCGTCGACACCTCACTGCTCAACGTCCCCTTCGCAACGGTCAACACCACGATCCTGGTCCTCAGTTCTGTGACCTGTCAGATGGGTGTGTTCGCCGCCGAGCGGGGAGACGTGAAGAGCCTGCGCAAATGGTTCATCATCACCTTCATCATGGGCTCGGTCTTCATCGGCGGCCAGGTCACGGAGTACACCGAACTGGTGCACCAGGGCCTGACCATGTCGAGTTCGGCCTACGGCTCGGTGTTCTACCTCACCACCGGATTCCACGGCCTGCACGTGACCGGCGGGCTCATCGCCTTCCTGTTCGTGCTCGCCCGCACCTATGTCGCTAAGCGGTTCACGCATGAACAGGCGACGTCGGCGATTGTCGTGTCGTACTACTGGCATTTCGTCGATGTCGTCTGGATCGCCCTGTTCGCCACCATTTACCTGGTCAAGTGATGCGAGGTTCCATGAAAAAGCGCAGTCGCAGGCGTTCCTGGGGCGCCGGGGCCCTGATGGGCGGGGCCCTGGTGCTGGTCGGCTCCGGCTATGCCGTGGTCAACGCAGAGACCACTCCCTCCCCCGAGCCCACCGTGGCTGCCGGGTCGATCGAGCAGGTCCAAGTCGGCCGCCAGCTGTTCCTCGAGGGCTGCTCGTCCTGCCACGGCCTTGAAGGCCAAGGCATCGCGGCGGACAATGCCAGCGGCGGAAACGGCGGGCCCTCGTTGATCGGCATGGGCGCCGCGTCCGTCGACTTCCAGGTCAGCACCGGCCACATGCCGCTGGCCGTCCCCGAGGCACAGGCTGGCCGCAAGACCCCGATCTACACCGAGTCTGAGATCGACGCTCTTGCCGCGTACGTCGCCACGCTGGGACCCGGCCCGGCGAACCCCACAGAAGAGGAGTTGAACCTCGAGGGGGCCAACATCGCTGAGGGCGGCGAGATCTTCCGCACCAACTGCACCCAGTGCCACAACTTCGCCGGCAGCGGCGGTGCGCTGACCAACGGGCAGTACGCCCCGAGCCTCATGGACGCCACGCCCGAGCAGATCTGGCAGGCGATGATCACCGGACCGCAGCAGATGCCGGTCTTCAGCAGCGAGACCATCACCCCTGAGGACAAGAAGAACCTGATCGCCTACGTCCAGTCGCTGAAGGTGGAGCCGAACAACGGGGGTCTCGCCCTCGGCCGGCTCGGGCCGGTGGCTGAAGGACTGTTCGCCTGGACCGCGGGCCTGTTGGCCCTCATCGCGGCCGCTGTCTGGATCGGAGCCAAGGTCCGATGAGCACTCACGACAATCTGCCCGCCACCACGGGCGACGACGAGGCCGCCGCCATCGAGGCAGCCGTCGCGGCATTGCCGGCACACCGGCCGCGTCGCACCGATGTGGACCCGAAGGCCGCCCGTCGCGCTGAGCGGCAAGTCTCCTTGATGTTCCTGGGTTCGGCCGTGATGACGGTGCTCTTCGTGGTCGCCTTCGTGGCGATCCCGATCGACCGCTCGGTCTACATCTGGGGCTTCGGCAGCGTCAACGCCAGCAACATCGCCCTCGGCGTGACCTTCGGCCTGGCGATCTTCCTCATCGGTGCCGGTGCCATCCACTGGTCCAAGAAGTTGATGAACGAGAAGGAAGAGGTGCAGCTTCGCCACCCGCTGTCCTCAACAGAGGAGGACCGGCAGGCGGCCGTCGAGGCCTTCGACACCTACTCGGCGGACTCCGGCTTCGCGCAGCGCCCCATCATCCGTCGCTCACTGCTCACGGCCATGGCGCTGTTCCCGATCCCTTTGATCGTGATGCTGCGCGACCTCGGGCCGCTGCCGGGCACCATCCTGCGCGAGACGCTGTGGAAGCCCGGCTCCCGGATCGTCGTCGATCCCACCGGTCGGCCCGTCCGGCCCTCGGATCTGGCCCTGGGCGGGCTCATCTCCGCGATGCCGGCGGACCTGCCGGAGGTCCAGCACGAGGAGGGCAACCTCAACGCCCGAGCGAAGGCCGCGATCATCCTGGTGCGCATGGAGCCGCAGGAGATCGTCTCCCAGCAGGGCGAGAACTGGGACTACGGCGGCATCCTCGCCTTCTCCAAGATCTGTACCCACGTGGGCTGTCCGATTGCGCTCTACGAACAACGGACGCATCATTTGTTGTGTCCCTGTCACCAGTCGACGTTCGACCTGAGTGACGCCGGCAACGTCGTTTTCGGGCCTGCGGCTCGCCGGTTACCGCAACTACCAATAACGATTGACCCCGAAGGGTACCTCGTCGCCAAGGACGGCTTCGCAGAACCTGTGGGTCCGAGCTTCTGGGAGCGTGGCGACGCATGAGCGCGACGGTGAACACGGCAGGCAAGACGGTGCGCTGGGTGGATGACCGCCTGGGGTCGAGCAAGTTCCTCAAGAAGCAGATGGGCAAGGTGTTCCCCGAGCACTGGTCGTTCATGCTCGGCGAGATCGCCCTGTACAGCTTCATCGTGGTGCTGCTGTCGGGCGTCTACCTCACGCTGTTCTTCAAACCGTCGATGATTGAGATCGCCTACAACGGCTCCTACGTGCCGCTCAAGGGCGTGGAGATGTCCGAGGCGTACGCCTCCACCCTGAACATCTCCTTCGACATCCGCGGCGGCCTGCTCATGCGCCAGGTGCACCACTGGGGTGCCCTGTTCTTCGTCGCGGCGATCACGGTGCACCTGTGCCGCGTCTTCTTCACCGGCGCCTTCCGCAAGCCACGCGAGATGAACTGGGTGATCGGCGTCGGCCTGCTCACCATGGCCCTGCTGGCCGGCTTCGCGGGCTACTCCCTGCCCGACGATCTGCTGTCCGGTACCGGGCTGCGCATCGCGCAGGGCATCATGCTCTCCATCCCGCTGGTGGGCACGTACCTCAGCTTCTTCGTGTTCGGTGGCGAGTTCCCGGGCACGGACTTCATCAGCCGCTTGTACGCGGTCCATATCCTGCTCGTGCCTGGCCTGATCCTGGCGCTGCTCACCGCGCACCTGATCATGGTCTGGTACCAGAAGCACACGCAGTTCCCCGGTCCCGGCCGCACGAACGACAACGTCGTCGGCTACCGGCTCCTACCGATCTACACGGCGAAGGCCGGCGGCTTCTTCTTCGTGGTCTTCGGCATCATCACCCTGATCTCGGGCCTGGTCACGATCAACCCGATCTGGCTCTACGGCCCCTACACACCCGACCAAGTCACGGCAGGCGCCCAGCCCGACTGGTACATCGGGTTCCTCGAAGGGGCACTGCGGATGATGCCCAACGTGGAATGGGTCATCTTCGGATACACGATCAGCTGGAACATTCTCGTCCCGGCTGCCATCCTCCCCGGCATCCTCTTCACCGTCATGGGCCTGTACCCGTGGATCGAACAGTGGGCGACCGGCGACAAGTCCGAGCACCACCTGCTCGACCGGCCTCGCAACGCTCCGGTCCGCACTGCACTCGGTGCCATGGCCCTTTCGTTCTACATCCTGTTGTGGATCGGTGGTGGCAACGACCTGATCGCCAGCTTCTTCGACTTGTCGATCCACGCGATCACGTGGTTCCTGCGGGGGGCGATCTTCGTCGTACCGCCGCTGGTCTTCATCGCCACGAAGCGGATCTGTCTGGGCCTGCAGCGCCGCGATCGGGACAAGCTGCTCCACGGCATGGAGACCGGCAACATCCTGCGCCTTCCGCACGGTGAGTTCATCGAGATCCACGCACCCATCTCCGACGAGGAGAAGGCCGTGCTCATGTCCAAGCCGGACCGTGCACCGCTGCCGATGCCCGAAGGGATCGACGAGAACGGTGTGCGGCAACCCGGTGCCCGCAAGAAGCGGCTGCAGGCGAAACTCTCGAACTTCTTCTACGCCGACAACATTCCGTTGCCGACGCGCGCAGAACTCGAGGCTGCCGAGGCCCACCTGCGTCACGAGGTCGAGGAAGCTGCCCCGGTGATGGCGGAGGACCGTCGCCTGGTCCCGGCGCACGACGGATCCGTACTTCACGATCCCGTCATCGACGACAAGTAGACACGCAGACGAGGGCGCCGCTCCCCTGGTGGGGCCGGCGCCCTCGTCTGCGTGTGCGGGTCTCCTCCGGTCCGTGAGAAGGTCCCAACTGCCCAGCGCTTGGCTCTAGGCTCGGGGCTGTGTCACAGATGCGCGACCGGATGCGGGCGGGTGAGTTGTACAAAGCCGACGACCCAGAACTCACCGGCGATCATCTGCGCTGTCAGCACCTCCTGGCCCGCTACAACGAGACCTCAGCCGAGCAGGATGTCCTGCGTGAGGCGCTTCTGCGCGAACTGCTCGGAACCTGTGGAACCGGGTCGTCGTCAAACCGCCGTTCCGCTGCGACTACGGCCAGTACATCCACATCGGGGATCACACGTTCATCAACTACGACGCCATGCTGCTGGACGTCAGGGACATCCGGATCGGGGCGCACTGCCAGATCGCGCCGCGGGTACAGATCCTGACCGCCACCCACCCCTTGGACCCGGAACTGCGCCGCGATGGCTGGGAGTCCGGCGAGCCGGTGACCATCGGCGACAACGTCTGGCTGGGTGCAGGCACCATCGTGCTGCCGGGCGTCAGCATCGGAGACAACACGGTGGTGGGTGCCGGCGCGGTGGTGAGCCGGGATCTCCCCGCCGACTGCGTCGCGGTGGGCAGTCCAGCCCGTGTCATCCGCCGCATCTAGGCTGACGGGTGTGAGCGCGCCCCACCCCGGCCGGGGTGACCGTGTGGCAGCGCCCGACGGACTTCGGCCGCGGATCTACTGCTGGCTGGCGCGCAAGCCCGACCACGCAGAACCGGGAACTGTGTGTTTCGGCCACGTCGAACTGGTCCGGGTCGCGGACTCCAGCTGGATAGGCGCCTCGGGGCTGGAGATGGTCGCGGTCCAGTTCCTTAGCAGCTGGGACTGGCCGCGGTGCTGCTCGTAGTGAGGCCTGGATGTTCGGCTACCTGGCCTCACTCATCGGGCTTCCCACCCGTGGAGTCGGCGAGGGTCCGCTCCGCAACTGTCACGCCATCGACGTGCACGGCCCGGTCAGCACATCGATTCCCTCGACCAGCACCCCGGGTCGTCCAGATCGAGGAGAAGGATCACCTGTTCATCGCCGTGTCGGGCCAGGTCAACGTGCACCTGCCACTCGGCACCGAGTTGACCGCCCGCAGGCCGCAGTAGATTCACCTCGTTGTCCTTCTGGGCCGACGACCCGGCTGCAGCAAGGAACGCCATCCAGTCCCGGCTCGTCCCGCGACAGGGGCTCAAGCGGCGGGGGTACCGGTCGTGTCGGTCTGCACAGGGCCGGTCTTGGAGTCCTTCAGCCAGTCCTTCCAGGCCACGTTCCACTCGGTGATGCCGTTGCCCAGGTCCTGCTCCCGACCGGTGTTCTTGACCACGATGACGTCGCCCACCCGTGAGTTCTGGAACAGCCAGTACGCGTTGTCAGTGCTCAAGCCGACACATCCGTGGCCGACGTTGGCATAACCCTGGGATCCGACCGACCACGGGGCCGCGTGGACGAACTCCCCGGAATTCGTGATCCGCATCGCCCAGTTCACGTCGAGGCGGTAGTACTCGGGGTCGTCCTCCGACGTCGTCCCACCGGTCGCCGCGTCCATCACCACGAAGTCAGGCTTCTCGGTGATGACTCCTTGATGCCCTGCCGGGTCTCGAAACCGGGCTTGCCGCTGGTCGCCGGGAAGGTCTTCACGACCTTGCCGTTCTTCTTCACGGTCATGGTGTGCTTGTACGCGTTGTAGGTGGACACCGTAAGGTCGCCGGTCTTGCAGGACACCGCCCGGTTCTCCGCGCCATAGGCACCAGGACCGGTCTTGATCCCCTTCAGGGGCATCGAGACCTCGATCTTCGTGTTAGCCGGCCAGTACTTCTTCGGGCGGAACACAACCTAGTCGGACTCCCACGCCCAAGCCCCGGTCCGGCCTGCGAGGTCTTCACCTGCAGCTGCTCTTCGACGGCCTTCTTGTTCTTCACCGGCGCGTCGAAGGTCACCCGACCGGCATGCCGACACCGACGGTCACGTTGTCAGCGACGGACACCGTGCTGATGTTCACGAGGGTCTGCGGGTTCACGGTCTTGATGTTCCGGTCGATCGTGGTGGGCGCGCCGGAGCTGTTGGTGGCGGTGGCCGCCGGTGTGCTGGCGCCGAAGTCCAGCGTCTTGGCCTTCGAGGTCAGGTGTTGCGTTCGGGTTGTGGCGGCCCCTTGAGAGGCCCTTGGGGCCGTTGACCGTCACGTCGGCCAGGGTGCCGTCCTCCGCCACCACCACGATGGGCTGGTTCACGGAGCCTTGCGGTCCCCGACGGCAGGATCTGCATGGACACCGCGGCCTGTTCGCCTGGGGCTGGCTGCGCGCGATGAGCGTCAGGCCGCAGCCAGCGACCAGCAACGCCGTGGCAGCAGCTCCGGCAACGGCAACATTACGCTTCACTGTCATCAAAGAAACCTCGCAACGATCTTTTGTCGATCCTGGCGTATGCACGCCCTGGACGGCTGACACGCCGACTCATTCCAGTGTGCCACGCAGGCGTCTCTTTCAAACCACCTGATCGGCGGCGCGTGCGTGAGCCATGTCACCTGCGAGAGTCCACGGCGCGCTGTGCGAGCCTCAGTGGGCGAAGTCCCGGCGGTAGTACTCGAAAACCAGTCCAATGATGCTCAACATCAAGAGACCACACCTGCCAGCATCAGCCAGGTCGCGAAGATCAGCCCCAGGGCGATCAACATGGCGCTGAAGCCCATGGGCAGCGGCCACCACGACTGCGGGCTGAAGAAGCCGTAATCCGGGATCCGCTTCCTCCTGGTTCGCGACCTTGTCGTCCTCCGGACGGCTGTCGAGTCGCCGGGCCGTGTACAGCGAGTAGAAGGCCACCAGGGCGGTCATGAAGCCGGTGAAGGCCAGCGCAGGTGGTCCCCTGCCCAGTCCCGCGACCAGACGCCGTACACGACGGACACAACGCCGAAGAAGACAGTGCCCAGGCCGAAGATGTATCCGGCGTGCTTCACTGCTCGACTCCCTTCCGGCCGGCGTCAGCGCCCACCAGTTTGTCCACGACTGTCTGCGAGAGCAATCCCTCGACCTCCGCATGGTGGAGGTCGAACGCCGGGCGCTCCGAGCGGATGGGCGGCAGGGACACGAAGTTGTGCCGCGGGGGTGGGCAACTGGTGGCCCACTCCAGCGAGGCGCCCCAGCCCCACGGGTCGTCGGTCGTGACGTTGGGTGCGAACCGCCAGGTCTTGTAGACGTTGTAGAGGAACAACAGCGTCGAGATCCCCAGGATCAGCGCCCCGAACGACGAGACCTGATTCAGCAGTGTGAAGCCCTCGTCAGGAAGGTAGTCGGCATAGCGGCGGGGCATTCCCTGCGTGCCCAGCCAGTGCTGCACGAGGAAGGTGATCTGGAAGCCCCAGAACAGCAACCAGAAGTGGATCTTGCCGATCCGCTCGTCGAGCATCTTGCCGGTCATCTTCGGCCACCAGTAGTAGAACCCGGCGAACATGACGAACACCACCGTGCCGAACACCGTGTAGTGGAAGTGCGCCACCACGAAGTAGCTGTCGGACAACTGGAAGTCCAGCGGCGGGCTGGCGAGCATGACGCCGGTCACCCCGCCGAAGAGGAAGGTGATCAAACCCAGGGTGAACGGCATGGGTGTCTCGAAGGTGATCGAGCCGCCCCACATGGTGCCACCAGTTGAAGAACTTCCACACCGGTTGGTACGGCGATGAGCATGGTCATGAAGGCGAAGAACGGCAGCAACACGGCACCGGTCACATACATGTGGTGGCCCAGACCGCCATCGACAACGCACCGATGGCCAGTGTGGCGAAGACCAGACCCTTGTACCCGAAGATCGGCTTGCGGCTGAAGACGGGCAGGACCTCACTGGTGATGCCGAAGAAAGGCAGTGCCAGCACGTACACCTCGGGGTGGCCGAAGAACCAGAGCAAGTGCTGCCAGAGGATCGCCCCGCCGTTCGCGGCATCGAACACCACCGTGCCGAACTCGCGGTCGATGAACGCCACGAGCAGGGCCGCCGCCAGCACCGGGAAGACCATCAGCACCAGCACCGAGGTGACCAGGATGTTCCAGGTGAAGATCGGCATCCGGAACATGGTCATGCCCGGGGCCCGCATCGTGTAGATCGTGGTCAGGAAGTTGACCGACCCGAGGATCGTGCCGAGGCCACCCAGGGCAAGACCGAGGTACCACATGTCGGCACCTGCGGAGGGTGTGAACTCCAAGTCCGCGGCGCCGCTGCGGCACCAAGAAACTCAACGAGGCGGTGAGCCCGCCGAAGAAGAACAGCCAGTACGAGAACATGTTCAGTCGGGAACGCCACATCCGGGGCCCCGATCTGCAAAGGCATGATCACGTTGCCGAACCCGACGAACAGTGGCGTCGCGAACAGGAACAGTATGATCGTGCCGTGCATCGTGAACGACTGGTTGTACTGGGCGTTCGACATCAACTGCATGCCCGGCTCAGCCAGTTCTGCGCGCATGCCCAGCGCCAGCAGTCCAGCGATGAGGAAGAACACGAACGACGTGATCAGGTACAACTGCCCGATGATCTTGTGGTCGGTGGAGGTCACCCACTTGACGACGGTCTGTCCCAGCCGGAGCGGCGCTGAGCCTTTGCGTCGGCCCTCGCCTGCAGTTTGGCGTTGACCTCGTCGGACGTCGGTGTGATGGGTTCGTCAATGATCGCCACGTCAGACTCCTTGTGCCGCTTCGGTCGTCCTACCACTGGTCAACTGGCCGAATTGCCCTCGGCGCGCAATTCCTGCATGTGCGCGTCGAACTCCGCCTGGCTGACCACCTTCACGCTGAACAGCATCCTGGAGTGGTCCACACCGCACAATTCCGCGCACTTGCCCGCGAAGGTGCCCTCCTTGTTGGGGGTGACCTCGAACGTGTTCGTACGACCAGGGATCACATCCATCTTGAAGAGGAACGCCGGCACCCAGAAGGGTGGATCACGTCAGGCGGGTGAGTTCGAGCTTCACTTTCTGTTGACCGGGAGGTAGAGCACCGGGTCCTGCCCCGGCGTGCCGATCTCGTAGGTGTTCTGGTCCACGTAGTTGAAGTTCCACGACCAGCGGAACCCGACCGCACCGATGGTGACATCCTGGTTGTTCTCCACCTTGGTGATCTGCGACTGGTCCCGAACGGTGAAGAAGAACATGCCGCCGATCACGATCAACGGCGCACCGTGTACACGATCTCCATCGGCAGGTTGTAGCCCGGACCTGGTCCGGCGCCGGCTCGTCAGCGTGGCGGCGCCGGTAGACGATGATCGACCAGATGATCAAGCCCCAGACGAGGAAGGCCACCGCGAGGGCGGCG